>NZ_JAMYQL010000047.1:0-30154 GCF_040320865.1 Mesorhizobium sp. M0598
CGGCAGGACAGAGGGGGGTGCGAAGGAATGAGACCTGTATCAAGAGGTCACTCGAACCGATCCGGCAAATGATGCTCTTCCGCAAGGTCCGAGAAGCGGGTGAACTCGCCCTGGAAGGCGAGGCTGACCGATCCCGTTGGGCCGTGGCGCTGTTTGGCGACGATGACCTCGGCCTTGCCGCGCATCTCGTTCATCTCGTGTTCCCATTTGATGTATTCGTCGGTGCCCGGCTTCGGCTCGCGGTTCTTCAGATAATATTCCTCGCGGTAGACGAACAGCACCACGTCGGCGTCCTGCTCGATGGAGCCCGATTCGCGCAGATCCGAAAGCTGCGGGCGCTTGTCGTCGCGGCTCTCGACCTGGCGCGACAGCTGCGACAGCGCGATGATCGGCACCGCCAGCTCCTTGGCTAGTGCCTTGAGGCCGGTGGTGATCTCGGTGATTTCCTGGACGCGGTTTTGCGAGGATTTCGCGCTCGATCCCTGCATCAGCTGGATATAGTCGATAACGATGACATCGAGGCCGCGCTGGCGCTTCAGGCGACGCGCGCGGGCCGACAGCTGAGCGATGGAAATGCCGCCGGTCTGGTCGATGAACAGCGGGATTTTCTGCATTGTCTGCGAGCAGGCGACCAGCTTTTCGAAATCCATCTCGCTGATCTCGCCGCGCCGGATTTTCGACGATGGGATTTCCGTCTGTTCGGAAATAATGCGCGTGGCCAGCTGTTCGGATGACATTTCGAGCGAAAAGAAGCCGACGACGCCGCCATTGGCCGCCTTGAACGAGCCGTCCGCCTGCTGCGCCGGGACATAGGCCTCGGCGATGTTGAAGGCGATATTGGTGGCGAGCGAGGTCTTGCCCATGCCGGGGCGGCCGGCAATGATGATCAGGTCGGACGACTGCAGGCCGCCCATGCGGCGGTCGAGATCGCGCAAGCCGGTAGCAACGCCCGACAAATGCCCGTCGCGCATATAAGCCGCATTGGCCATGTCGACGGCGGTCTTGACGGCATCAGTGAAGCTCTCGAAGCCGCCATCGTAGCGGCCGGTCTCGGCCAATTCGAACAGGCGCCGCTCGGCATCCTCGATCTGGTCGGAGGGCGACATGTCGACCGGCGCGTCATAGGCGATGTTGACCATGTCCTCGCCGACAGTGATTAGCGCGCGCCGCGTCGCCAGATCGTAGATGGCGCGGCCATAGTCGGTGGCGTTGACGACGGTGACGGCCTCGACCGCCAACCGCACGACATATTGCGCCACCGTCATGTCGCCGACCTTCTCGTCGGCCGGCAGGAAGGTCTTCAGCGTGATTGGCGTCGCGATCTTGCCCATGCGGATCAGCTCGGCCGCGACCTCGAAGATCTTTCTATGCAGCGGCTCGTAGAAATGGCCGGGCTTCAGGAAGTCGGAGACGCGGTAGAAGGCATCGTTGTTGACCAGTATGGCGCCGAGCAGCGCCTGCTCGGCCTCGATGTTGTTCGGCGCCTCGCGATAGAGCGGTGTTTCCGCCACGCCGAATTTTCGTGCTGCCTCTGCCATGATGTCCCCGGTCCTGATCCCCGTCTCTCGATATCAGAACGAGACAAGTCGGTGATGACTTATCTGCATCAGTCCCCAACCAACCAACTTTGATGCCCGCGATTCACAGCCAGGATCTTTCGGTGGAAAGAATCTCGATTGACTCGAATCAAGATGGCGAGCCTAGCCGTTCTCAGGCGAGAACAAAACAGGAAAATAGCTGCCGGTCATTCCGGCAAGGCATCACCCCAGTCCAGTCGCCGCGCGGCCTTGAACGTCTCGCCGTCGCGCTTGGTGAACAGTCGCTCGGCAGCACTCCCATCCTGTTGGCAAAGCTTCAGCAAGACCTTGCCGGAGCCCGATTTCGGCGGTGCGATCACCCGCGCCCGGGACGGAGCGGCCGGATGGCGGGATGCGGCGACAAAGATGAATTTCTCGTCCTCCCACGGCACCTCGGCATCCTTGGCCAGCCGGTGCAGGCGCGAGCGGGCGACGCGACGGGCGAAATGGCACCAGTCGGGGGCGACGAGCGGGCAAGGCGCCTCATGCGGACATGGCGCGAGCACATGCGCATCCGCCTCGATCAGCTGCCGGCGCACGGCAAGGATGCGCTGCCAGCCGGCCGGCGTGCCTGGCTCTACGACCAGCAGCGTGTCGGCGGTCAGCTGCCAGAGCCGGTCGACGAGTTTTGCCAGCGATGCCGGCGGGATCTCGTCCAGCACATAGGCTGAGGTCACCAGCTCGGCCGGCTCCAGCTCGGCTAGGTCGATAGTGACATCGCCGGTCCGCCAGGCGGTCCTGGCAGTGACCGCCTCGGCGGCAAGCGCCTCGCCGACGCGTCGCACCGCGGCACCGGCCTCGAGCAGCACCGCCTGTTCGAGATCGGGCCAGAGATCGATTGTGGCCCAAAGCACCGTACCAGGGCCGGCGCCGACATCGAGCAGGGTTTTTGGGAAAAAATCCGGCCGTGCCTCGCTGACCGCATCGAGGCTGGCGCGGATGGCGGCATAGGTCGCCGGCAGCCGCGTTGCCAGATAGGCCTTCACCGCCATGTCTTCGGCCATGTGCAGGCGACCGTCGCGCAACTCTGCGCGGTAGCGGTCCGACAGCGTCTTTGCCGCTTGCTTAAGCATCGGCAACGGCACCTGTTCGAGAAGGCGGTCGACGCCTTGTCTAAGCGGGACGGGCAGTTCCATCGCTTACGCCGCCCGAGGTGCGAGCACGATGACCGAGGCGCCAACGATGCAGATCGCGGCACCGGCAAGATCCCAGCGGTCGGGGTGCACGCCTTCCGCCAGCCACAACCAGGCCAGCGAGGCGGCAATGTAGATGCCGCCATAGGCGGCATAGGCACGACCGGCCGCACTGGCGTCGACCAGCGCCAGCAGCCACGCAAATAGCACCAGCGAGACGAGACCGGGCGCCAACCACAGCGGCGACTTGTCCAGCCGCCACCACGCCCAGAACGAAAAGCAGCCGGCGATCTCGGCAAGTGCGGCGGCGACGTAGAGGAGGTAGGTCATGAAAAAAGGTCCCGCGTTGACGGGACCTTTTTCAGCGTGCCGGCCGGCAATGGCAAGCGGCAATGGTGCAATCGCAGGCAGTCTACTCCGGATCCGCCACCTTGCGGCGGCGAGTGGGCTTGGCCGCAGAAGCCTTTTCACGACGTCCAAGATCGCGCATCTCCAGCGCCTTCTCGCAACTGGCCATGTAGTCGCGCGTCATCGGCAGCGTGTCGTTCTTCTTGGCAATCTGGATTTGGAAAATCACCAGATCCTGCCAGCGGAAAGCGGCTTCCGAGGCGGCAAGATAGAACTCCCACATGCGGCAGAAGCGCTCGTCATAAATCGCCTTGGCCTTGTCGCGGTTGGCGGCGAAGCGCTCGCCCCAATGCTTTAGCGTCTCGGCATAATGCAGCCGCAGGACCTCGATATCGGTGACGACGAGCCCCGATTTCTCGATGGCCGGCATCACTTCGGAGAGCGACGGGATGTAGCCGCCCGGGAAGATGTACTTGCGGATGAAGGCGCTGGTTGCCCACGGCACGCCGGAGCGGCCGATCGTGTGCAGCAGCATGACGCCGTCCGGCTTCAGCAGCGTCGCCGACTTGTCGAAGAAGGTGCGGAAATGATTGACGCCGACATGCTCGAACATGCCGACCGAGACGATGCGGTCGAAACGCTCATTAAGCTCGCGATAGTCCTTGATGTCGAAATGCACCCGGTTTTGCAGGCCTTGCGCATGGGCGCGGTCGGTGGCGACGCCGTGCTGCTCGGTCGACAGCGTCACGCCTTGCACGTCGACGTCGAACGCCTTGGCTAGATAGAGCCCAAGCCCACCCCAGCCGGAGCCGATATCAAGAACCGTCTGGCCGGCCTTCAGCCTGAGCTTGGCGGCGATATGGCGCTTCTTGGCCGCTTGTGCCTCGTCGAGCGTCATGTCCGGCTGCTCGAAATAGGCGCAGGAATATTGCATGTCCTCACCGAGGAAGAGGCGGTAGAGGTCGCCCGACAGATCGTAATGGCGCTGCACGTTGCGGCGCGCCCGCGACGCCGTGTTGATCTGCTGCAGGCGCCGGAAGGCGTGGCGCAGACCTTCGATCGCCTTCGACCAGGTGGCATCGATACCGCCGCTGCCCATGTTCTGGAAGGCAATCCGCATCACCCCCAGCACGCCGCCCTCGAGAATGTCGAGTTCACCGTCCATGTAGGCTTCCGGCACCGCCAGCATCGGATCGAAGGTTATTGCGCGCTCGGCATGCCTTGTCTTGATGTGCATGTGCACCGGCTCGCCGCTGCCGTCACCGAAAGTCACCATCGAGCCTTGCGGCCCTGTCACCTTGAGATTGCCTATGCGGACCAGGCGGTCGAGAACGCGTTTCAGCAGAATATTCATGACCAATTGTCCCCTCTCGGCCAGACATGCTGTCCTATTCTGCATCAAGATATAGGGGTTCGAAAAGTTCCATTTGGCATAAAAATGCCCGGGTACGAGGCCCGGGCATTGGTCCAGAATAGCGATTAGCCGGCGAATGCCGACGAATGACGATCAGCCGTTGTCTTCGCCGCCTTCGAACTCCGCATTCGGATCGAAGAAGTTTTCCGGCCGCGCATTATCGTTGATGTCTTCGCCGTAGATGGCTTCGGCGGTGGTCAGTGTTTCGCCCTTGGCCTGGCGCTCGGCTTCGTCGGCCGTGCGGGCAATGTTGAGCGTGATGGTAACCTCGACTTCCGGGTGCAGCGCGATCGCCACATTGGTGACGCCGATGGTCTTGATTGGCTGGTTGAGCAGGATCTGGTTGCGGTTGACCGAAAAACCTTCCGCCGTCACCAGCTCGGCGATGTCGCGCGTCGAGACCGAACCATAAAGCTGACCGGTTTCGCCGGCCGAGCGCACGGCGATGAAGCTCTTGCCGTCGAGCTTTTCTGCAATCTGCGCGGCTTCGGACTTGCGCTCCAGGTTGCGGGCTTCGAGCTGGGCCCGCTGTCCCTCGAACTTCTTCTTGTTACCTTCGTTGGCGCGCAGCGCCTTGCCCTGCGGCAGCAGGAAATTGCGGGCGAACCCGTCCTTGACCTTGACGGTGTCGCCCATCTGGCCGAGGCGGGAAACGCGTTCGAGAAGAATGACTTCCATGGTTTTGTTCCTTCGGTTGGGCACCTATCCTCAGGATCGGCGCCGAATTGTCTGGGACAGGTCAGGAAGCTGGGGCGTCGTCGCCTATGTCGCTGTCCTGCCTGTCGCGGCAGTTAGGATCTCTTGTCGAAATCCAACCCGGGATTTGATGGCAAACCCTGCGGCGCCCGTCGCCGTGGGAAAAGCGGGCGGCGAACCGCCCGCCTGAAGTAATCAGCGGACCACGTAGGGCAGCAGGCCGAGGAAGCGGGCGCGCTTGATCGCCTTGGCGAGTTCGCGCTGCTTCTTCTGGCTGACGGCGGTGATGCGCGATGGCACGATCTTGCCGCGCTCGGAGATGTAGCGCTGCAGAAGCCGCACGTCCTTGTAGTCGATCTTCGGCGCGTTGGCGCCGGAGAACGGGCAAGTCTTGCGGCGACGGTGGAAGGGGCGCCGGGTTGGGATCTGGTTGATGTCGACCATTATTCTGCGGCTCCTTCAAAGCCTTCGCGCGGACGGCGCGGGCCACGATCGGCACCGCCATCGCCGAAGCTGCGCGGCGGACGATCACCACGGTCACCGCGATCGCGGTCGCCGAATGAGCGCGGGCCACGATCGCCACGGTCGCGGTCGCCGAAGCCGCCGCGTTCCGAGCGCTCTTCGCGCTTCTGCATCATTGCCGACGGACCTTCCTCATGCGCATCGACCTTGATGGTCAGGAAACGCAGCACGTCCTCGGACAGGCCCATCTGGCGCTCCATCTCATTGAGCGCGGCCGGCGGGCAGGTGATGTCCATGAGTGTATAGTATGCCTTCCGGTTCTTGTTGACCCGGTAGGTGAGGGACTTCAGTCCCCAGTTCTCGACCCGGCCGACGGACCCGCCATTCGCGGTGATGACGCCCTTGTACTGTTCGACAAGCGCATCGACCTGCTGCTGCGAGAGGTCCTGCCGGGCAAGAAACACATGTTCGTATAGAGCCATAGTGTTCGTGCCTTTCTTCGTTTCTCTCCCGGTTCCCGGCGGCAAAAGCCTCTGCAACTTCTCTGACCCGCAATCCTTGCGAAGGCGGGGAAGAAAGGAGCATGACGAGACGGTCGAGAGCGGAGACACGGGAGGCGGAAGCGCTTCTGGCTTCACACGAAGGTTTCGAAAAACCTCCGGCCCTCCGTTCAGCCCCCAGCAAGGACCGGCAGATTGCGGGCGTCTATACAGGAATTTGACCGCAAAGCAAGGCCAAACGACTGGGCAAACGGCCCTACCGTCCCAGAGCGCCACGGGCCTCGATGGCAAGGCTTACGGATTTCCTGAAACCGGACCTTAACCACCATGCGAAGTTCCAGCACCGGCGGGCGTGGCGGCAACCCGTCGTTCATCATGCCGATGCAAAAGCAAACAGTCTGCGCGAGGTCGGCAGCAAGGCGGTTTTGGGGACAAAAATGCTTTTCGACAAATTCTGCCGTTCGAAGAGCGGCAACTTTGCCCTGATGCTGGCGTTCGGGCTGCCTGCGGTTCTGACCGCCGTCGCCTTTGCTGTGGACGTGTCCACCTTGATGAGGGCCAAGGTCAGCTTGCAGAACGCGCTCGATGTCGCGAACCTTGCATCTTCGCATCTCGGCGACATCGAGGCTTCGCGCAAGGACGTCTTCGACCGCTACTTCCAGACCAATGTCGCCGGCCACAGCGAGTTGAGGAACGCCGAAGCGACGCTTACCGTGGAAAGGGGCCTCAATTACATCCAGACAAAGGCTGTCGCCATGGCGGACGTCAATTTGAACTTCGCCTTCCTGTTCGGCAACGACAAGCGCATCACCGTCGATGCCGGCGCCGTCGAATCGACCAATCAGCTCGAAGTCGTGCTGGTGCTCGACAATACCGGGTCGATGGCCAGCAACGATCGCATCGGCGCATTGCGGACGGCGGCGACGGCCCTGATCGATATGCTCGAAGCGGCGAAGTCGCCGACGCGCAGCGTACGTGTCGCGGTGGTGCCGTTCGTCACCGCAGTCAACGTCAAGGGCGAGGACTACGATCCGGCCTGGATCGACATGGCCGGCAAATCACCGAACAATGGCGCCAATTTCCCCTTGGTCGGCGGCAAGCGCGTCAACCATATGGACCTGTTCAAGCAATTGGGCGTCGAATGGAGAGGCTGCGTCGAAGCGCGGCCCGGAACCAACAATGTTTCCGACATTTCGCCCGACCAAAACAAACCGGACACCCTGTTCGTACCCTATTTCGCGCCGGACGATCCAGGTAACGCTAAAAATCCAACCAGCTCCTACGGCAATTCAGCGACCGGCTACAACAATTCCTATCTCGACGATACCGTTGTTACCGTGCTTCCCGGCCTCACCAGCGACATGGCGAAGTACAGTGTTTCGACGATGAAGCTGATCAACGACAAGAGAGGCCCACTGACTATCGGCCCAAACCGGGCCTGTCCGACGCCGATAGTGCCGCTGACCGATGATTTCGACAAATTGCGGAAGGCCGTCGGTGAGATGATCGAATGGAACGGCTCGGGGACCAATGTTTCGGAAGGCTTGTCATGGGGGATGCGGGTGCTCTCGCCGGAACCGCCTTACAGCGACGGCGCGCCGTTCAGGGCGTCAGGCACGACCAAAACGGTGCTGCTGCTCACCGACGGCGAGAATGTTGTCTATGGCGCGAAGGATACGCCACAGAAGTCGGACTATGGCTCCTACGGATTCCTGGCCTCGGGTCGGTTTGGATCCAGCGACCAGACCGCGGCTGCGCGCAATGTCGACGATTGGACAACCAATGTATGCAACACATTGAAGCAGCAGGACGTGCAGATATTCACAGTGCTGCTGCAGGCCGACACCGCAGCCAACCGCAAGCTTTACGAGGCCTGCGCATCGTCGCCGTCGGATTATTACCCGACCAACGACGTCAGTCAGCTCGAAAGCGTCTTCCTGAAAATCGGAAGCTCGATTTCGCAGCTGCACTTGACGAACTGAACGACGTCGGCCGCTCTCCCGCCGCCGCTGCTCAACTCGTGTGTGCAGCCACTTTGCCTGTGGTTTCGGGGAAGAAATCGGGCGCCGCATGGCGCTTGCCGAACATCATGTCGTATTGCAGCAGACGGAAGTCGCGGATTGCCGGATCGATCTCTTTCTGACGCGACCAATCGGGGGTGGCGTCGCCCCCCGGTGCCAAAAGCAAATTGCGGTCGATAACGCGGTAGCGCTCTCGCAACTGTCCGAGGAAGCCGGTGTAATAGGGATGGCTGATGCCGGCTGTCTTCAGGATATGGTAGGGCAGGAAGGACGGGCTGACGGCGCCCAGATCCTCGGCCGGGCCGCTGCGATTCGACCAGACGATCAGCGGCGTCTGGTGGTGCAGCAGCATCTGGTCGGCCGCCTCCTTGCGCGGCGCAACATTGTCCTTCAGGAAGCCGGTCTCGACGTAGACCGGCCCAAGCGGCGGCAGATGGTCGCCGAAGAACGCGATGACGGTCGGCCGCTCGCGTTTCTTCGCCCATTCGATCAGCCGCTCGAGGCCGCGGTCCGCGTCGGAAGAGCCTTCGGCATAGCTCAACAGCGATTCACGCGCCCATTGGCTGATCGGCGCCTGCACCTTGTGGGTCGGATTGTTATAGCGATACGGCTCATACGGCCCGTGGTTCTGCAAGCTGACGGCGAAAAAGAAGACCGGCTCGGCGCTGGTATCGGCTTCGTGGATGATCTCGTCGGTCATCGCAGCGTCCGACGCGAGCGGTCCGCGCTTCTGCATGGGCGGCAACGTCTCCTCGGACTTGAAGTCGTTGAAGCCGAAATCGGCATAGACGGCCCCCCGGTTCCAGAACCAGTTAGTGCCGGGATGGATAGCGCGCGCCCGGTAGCCTTGACTTTTCAGGAAGGTCGCCAGCGAGGGAGTCGGTGTCCGCACATATTGCTGGTAGGGAATGCTGCCCGCCGGCAGGAAGGCGTTGGAAAAGCCGGTCAGGGCCTCGAACTCGATGTTGGCCGTCATGCCGCCGAACTCGGGCGAGAACATGTAACCCGTGCGCAGTGCCCGCACATTGGGGATAGGGTCGGGCGTGATGGTGACGCCGGGTAGCTTGGTCGGATCCCAGAAGGATTCGCTCATGACGACGATGATGTCGGGCTTCTCGGCGGGTACCGAAGCCGTCACCTGCGGTTTGCCGATCGCTTCGATCGCCTTGCCGGAATAGCCGGGCGGCGCCGAGACATGCGCCATCGGGACGTTCAGCGCGAAGGCGAGCGCAAAACCGTTCGAGGCATAGTTTTCCTTCTGGTCCCACATGATCGGGATGATCTGCAGCCGGTCGCGTGTCCACGAGAAAGTGGCATAGTCCATGATGGAGACGAAGAAGGCGATCAGCGGCACCGTCAGCGTCAGCCGGGCAAGGCGGCCCTTGTGGCTGAGTGCCGGAACGCGGCGGCGCCATAGCCGCCAGCCATAGACGAGCAGCGACAGCCCGCCGACGATGCCGATCGCCAGGGCAATGGCGGTTCCCGGGCGATCGCGTACCAGAAGCGGCATCAGTGCCACGATCTGCCGGGAATAGAGGAAATCGGTCGGATAGAGCGGATCGCCGAGATACAGCGACTTCTGGTGGCCGACGAACGCCAGCGACAATGTCAGCGGCGCGACGATCATCAGGCTCTGATGACTGCGGCCGAGCACGGCGTCAAGGCCGATGAGGATCAGCGCAAAAATGATGATCGTGGTCCAGCCGGGTTTGAAAGGCTGCAGAAAGAAATCAATGGTGCCGGCAAAGTTGCCGCGCACGATCAGTTCGATGGCAAACACAAGGATGGCCGCAGCCAGCAAGCTGATAAGGCCATAGCGGATGACAGGCCATTTGCGCGCCGGCAGATAGCCGGTCGACGGATCGCCTTCAAGAAACTGGGGCGCCGCCTCGGCTGCGCTCTGCTTGGTCTTTGCCACTTCAATAGTTCCCCGGCCCGCAACAAAAGCGTCACTCGATTGTCATCGAACTGTCACGCAAAGCTTAGCGCCTGCGGCGGAAATAAGAAGAGCCAGCAAACAAATCGTGAGCGGTTTTCATCATGAGTGATCGCCAAAAAGCCTGCCGAAACAGGCACTCGGCCGATATTACGCGATCAATGTTGGACTTGACTCGGCCGCACGCCTTGCCTCACAGGCAACGAGAACCAGCAGCTGGGAGCCGCCGATGGCCATCGCATTCACCTTTCCGGGGCAGGGCAGCCAGGCTGTCGGCATGGGCAAGGACCTCGCCGATACCTTTGTGGAATCGCGGCGGATCTTCGAGGAAGTTGACGACGCGCTCGGCGAAAACCTATCGAAGCTGATCTGGGAAGGCCCGGAAGAGACGCTGACGCTGACCGCCAACGCCCAGCCGGCGCTGATGGCGGTGTCGCTTGCCGCAATCCGGGCGCTGGAGGCGCGCGGCTTCTCCCTGAACGGCAAGGTCACCTATGTCGCCGGCCACTCGCTCGGCGAATATTCGGCACTTGCGGCCGCAGGTTTCGTTTCGGTCGCCGACGCCGCCCGGCTGTTGCGCATCCGCGGCAATGCCATGCAGGCGGCTGTGCCGGCCGGCGAGGGCGCCATGGCGGCGATCATCGGGCTGGAACAGGCCGACGTCGAAGCCGCTTGCGCAGAGGCCGCCCAGGGCGCCGCCAAAGATCCCGCACAAGCCTTGGTTTGCCAGATCGCCAATGACAATGGCGGCGGCCAGCTGGTGATCTCCGGCGCCAGGCCAGCGGTCGAACTGGCGGCGAGGCTATGCACGCAGAAGGGCGCCAAGCGGGCGCTGATGCTGCAGGTCTCGGCGCCCTTCCATTCGGCATTGATGAAGCCTGCGGCCGAGATCATGCGGGAGGCGCTGGCCGCCGTGACGAAGAGTGCGCCGGTCGTGCCGCTGGTCTCCAATGTTACGGTGACCCCGACGAGCGATCCCGACGAGATCGCCCGCCGACTCGTCGAACAGGTGATCGGGCGCGTGCGCTGGCGCGAAACGGTGGAGTGGTTCGGCAGCAACGGCGTTGCGAGGCTTTACGAAGTGGGCGCCGGCAAGGTGCTGTCGGGGCTGGCCCGCCGCATCAACCGCGATATTGCCACCAGCAGCATCGGATTGGCGGCGGAGGTCGAGACGGCACTTGCCGCCTTGGGTGACCACGTAGCTTGAATTCATCTGTGCTTGCCGCTACATGAATACATGTATCGCAACAAGGTGCGGCATGCCCACGTCGATCCGCCTTTCTCCTGAAGTCGAGCAGCGCCTGGATTTTCTCGCGGCCAAGACTGGTCGCAGCAAGGCCTACTATCTGCGCGAGCTCATTGAACGTGGCCTGGAGGATTTGGAGGATTACTACTTGGCTGCCGAAGTCGTTGAGCGGATCAGGCGTGGTGAAGAAGACGTCATGAGAGCCGAGGACTTCTGGCGTGGCCTGGACGCTTGAATACGCCCGCTCGGCGCGAAAATTTGTCGAAAAACTGGATCCGCAGACACGTCACCGTATCCGTGATTTTATTGAAAACCGCATTGCCGTTCTCGACAACCCGCGTGAACTCGGCAAACCTCTGAAGGGCCCGCTCGCAACCTTTTGGAGATATCGCGTCGGGGATTATCGCATCATTTGCGATGTGCAGGATAACCGGCTCGTCATTCTGGTGGTAACCATAGGCCACCGCGGCGACGTTTACAGATAGCCGAACTCACCGGCCCGTATGATTGGCCAGTACGATTTGGGAAGAGGATAAAACATGTTCGAATTGACCGGCCGCAAGGCGCTCGTCACCGGCGCATCGGGAGGTATCGGCGAGGCGATCGCCCGCGTGCTGCACGGCCAGGGCGCCATCGTCGGCCTGCATGGCACACGTATCGAGAAACTGGAGGCGCTGGCCGCCGAACTGGGCGACCGGGTCAAGCTTTTCCCGGCCAATCTTTCCAACCGCGACGATGTCAAGGCGCTCGGCCAGAAGGCGGAGGCCGACCTCGAAGGCGTCGATATCCTCGTCAACAATGCCGGCATCACCAAGGACGGGTTGTTCGTACGCATGGCTGACGCCGACTGGGATAGCGTGCTCGAGGTCAACCTGACCGCCGTGTTCCGGCTGACCCGCGAGCTTACCCATCCGATGATGCGGCGCCGCCATGGCCGCATCATCAACATCACTTCAGTGGTTGGCGTCACCGGCAATCCCGGCCAGACCAACTACTGCGCCTCCAAAGCCGGTATGATCGGCTTTTCCAAATCGCTGGCGCAGGAGATCGCCACCCGCAATATCACCGTCAACTGCGTCGCCCCGGGCTTCATCGAATCGGCGATGACCGCCAAGCTCAACGACAAGCAGAAAGAGGCGATCATGGCGGCGATCCCGACCCGGCGCATGGGCACGGGCGCCGAAGTCGCCTCTGCCGTCGCCTACCTAGCTTCCAACGAGGCAGCCTACATCACCGGCCAGACCATTCATGTCAATGGCGGCATGGCTATGATCTAACACTTGGGAAAACGCTTCATTCCGTCTTGGATGCACGGGGTTTTTCGTGTAATGCCGCCCGCAACCCGGCGGTTCGGGCAAAAACCGGTCCTGTTCCGTTGCGTTTCCGGCAGGACCATCTTTCAGCTTGATTAGCGGCATTCTGCCCGCTAACGAAGACAGACAACCAAAAGACGAGGATGCCCAAATGAGTGACACCGCAGAGCGCGTCAAGAAGATCGTCATCGAGCACCTTGGCGTCGATGCCGACAAGGTGACGGAGCAGGCGAGCTTCATCGATGATCTGGGCGCGGACAGCCTCGACACGGTCGAACTTGTCATGGCGTTCGAAGAAGAATTCGGTGTCGAAATCCCGGACGACGCCGCCGAGACCATCCTGACTGTTGGCGATGCGGTGAAATACATCGACAAGGCCTCCGCCTGACGCTATTTGCAGTCATCACCGGGGAGGACCTGCGATGAGGCGTGTCGTCGTCACGGGCCTTGGGCTGCTTTCGCCGTTCGGCATGGGCTTCGAGCACAGCTGGAAGGAGCTTCTGACCGGCCGCAGCGCAGCCAAGCGCATCACCGAATTCGAGGTGGAAGACCTTGCCTGCAAGGTCGCCCACGTCATTCCGCGCGGTGACGGCTCCAATGCCACTTTCAATCCTGAAGCCGTTCTCGAGCCGAAGGAACTGCGCAAGATCGGCGACTTCATCCTGTACGGGATCGCGGCCGCCGACGAGGCACTCAAGGATTCCGGCTGGCAGCCGAAGACGCATGAGGAACAGTGCGCCACCGGCGTGCTGATCGGGTCGGGCATCGGCGGCATCGAAGGCATCGCCGAGAATGCGATGATCCTCAAGGAACGCGGTCCGCGCCGCATCAGCCCATTCTTCATCCCTGGCCAGATCATCAACCTCGTCTCCGGTCAGGTCTCGATCCGGCATGGGCTGAAAGGCCCCAACCATGCCGTCGTCACCGCTTGCTCGACCGGTGCGCACGCCATCGGCGATGCCGCCCGGCTGATCATCTGGGGCGATGCCGACGTTATGGTCGCAGGCGGCGCCGAAGCGCCGGTGACGAGACTGTCGGTCGCCGGGTTCGCCGCTTGCCGCGCTCTCTCCACCGAGCGCAACGACGCGCCACAAACGGCCTCACGCCCCTATGATCGCGATCGCGACGGCTTCGTCATGGGCGAGGGCGCCGGCGTTGTCGTGCTCGAGGAGCTCGAACACGCCAAGGCCCGCGGCGCCAAGATCTATGCCGAGGTCACCGGCTACGGTCTGACCGGTGACGCCTATCACATCACCGCGCCTGCCGAAGACGGCGACGGCGCTTTCCGTTGCATGACCGCGGCGCTGAACCGGGCGAAGCTGACGCCGGCCGATGTCGACTACATCAACGCGCACGGCACCTCGACCATGGCCGATACGATCGAACTCGGCGCCGTCGAGCGGCTGGTCGGCAACGCCGCCTCGAAGATATCAATGTCGTCGACCAAATCGTCGATTGGCCACCTGCTGGGCGCGGCTGGCGCTGCCGAGGCGATCTTTTCGATCCTCGCCATTCGCGACAACATCGCGCCGCCGACCATCAATCTTGACAATCCGGAGCGCGAAACGGCGATCGACCTGGTGCCGCACAAGCCGCGGGCCCGCCAGATCGACGTGGCGCTGTCCAACTCCTTCGGCTTCGGTGGCACCAACGCCTCGCTCGTCTTCCAGCGCTACAATGGCTGACCGCTCTGCCGGTTTCCGTCTGCCGTCAATTTCGCCATATTCGCCCCTACTCTGCCCGAGGGGATTCGTCGCAAGATCAAATGGTAGGGCGCTATGAACACAAATCCGGCCGATAACGGGGAATTCGGGCAACGGGCAGCAACGCCCGGCCCGATCGTGCCGAAGACGGCCAGCGAGGCGTTGCGGCCCGAGGCCGGCACGCCGCCGCCGAAGCGCTCGCGTGCCTCGCGCAGCCAGTTCGTCGTGTTCATGAACTTCGTCATCTCTTCGGTGATGCTGATGGTGCTGGCGGCAGGCGTTGCGCTGTATTTCGGCAAGCAGGAGTTCAACGAGCCCGGCCCGTCGGCCAATGGCGACACTTTCCTGGTCAAGCCGAATAGCGGTGTCCAGGAGATCGCCGACCAGCTTGAGCGGCGAGGGCTGATCAGCGACGCCCGCATTTTCCGCCTTGGCGTGCGCGCCTTCGGCAATGATTCGGCCCTGAAGGCCGGCGAATACGAGATCAAGCCGCAGGCGTCGATGCACGATATCATGGAACTGCTGAAGAGCGGCAAGTCGGTGATGTATTCGCTGACTATCCCCGAGGGGCTGACGGTCGAGCAGGCGCTGCAACGAATCGCCGAGCAGGACGCGCTGACCGGCGATATGCCGTCGACCACTCCACCTGAGGGCAGCCTCGCCACCGACACGCTGCGTTTCACCCGCGGCGCAACACGCCAGCAGATGGTCGACAAGCTTCTGGCCGACCAGAAGAAGCTGGTCGACGAGGTCTGGCAGCGCCGAGCGCCGGATTTGCCGATCGCCAACGTTGAGGATTTTGTCGCCCTGGCCTCTATCGTCGAGAAGGAGACCGGCAAGGGCGATGAACGCTCGCGCGTAGCCGCCGTCTTCCTCAACCGGCTGGCCAAGGGTATGCGGCTGCAGTCGGACCCGACCATCATCTACGGCCTGTTCGGCGGCAAGGGCAAACCCATCGACCGCCCGATCTATCAGTCGGACATCCAGAAGCCGACGCCCTACAACACCTATCTGATCAACGGCTTACCGCCGACGCCGATCGCCAATCCCGGCCGTGCGGCGCTGGAGGCAGTCGCCAATCCGTCGAAGACCAGCGATCTCTACTTCGTCGCCGACGGCAGCGGCGGGCACGTCTTTGCCTCGACGCTCGATGAGCATAACGAGAATGTCGCTCGCTACCGGGCACTGCTGAAAAAGCAGGCGCAGGACGCCGCCAAGGCCGGGGCAACCAATACCGGAGCCGACACGCCGGCGGGAGCCATCGTTGACGATGCGGGCACCACCGCCGCCCAGTAGGGCCGGACGCCATCAGGTTGGCCCTGTGCATGTCCGGGTGGATGTGCAAGGGCTGCTATGGCATTGAAATTCACATGATCCTGTCCGGAGAAAATCGCTCCGGCTTGAGGGGCATTCGGCAAAGGGACGCACGGCTACATGAACTTGCAGAGCATGACCGGTTTTGCGCGCAGTGTCGCCGAACACGACGGTACTTCGATTGCCTGGGAAGCCAAGTCCGTCAACGGCAAAAGCGTCGAGGTCAGGCTGCGGCTGCCGCAAGGTTTCGACCGGCTGGAGCCGGCCGTCCGGCAGACGGTGCAAAAGCGTTTTGCGCGCGGCAATTTCCAGATGACGCTGACCATTGGCCGCGCCGCCGGCGCGCAAGCGCAACCCGTGGTCAACGAGGCTTTCCTGAAGGATCTGGCGGGCTTGGCCAAGCGGCTGCAGGAGCAGTTCGGAGTAGCCCCTGCGGCGGCCGACGGCCTGCTTGCGCTACGCGGCGTCCTCGACATTCCCGAAACCATCGAAACCGAAGAGGCGCGCAGTGCGCTCGATACCGCAATACTGTCGGCGCTGGAAGCAGCACTGAACGGGCTGCAGCAGGCGCGCCAGGGCGAAGGTGCGGCACTTCGTTCCCTGCTGTCCGGCCATATCGATGCCATCGAGGCGCTGACGCTGCGGGCCGAGGCCGATCCATCACGCGAACCGGCCACGATCCGCGAAAGGCTCGCCGAGCAGATCCGCCTGTTGATGGACGCGTCTGCCAACTTGGACGCCAGCCGGCTGCATATGGAAGCGGCGTTCCTGGCCACCAAGGCCGACATACGCGAGGAAATCGACCGGCTGAAGACGCACGTGGTGTCGGGGCGGGCACTGCTCGCCGGCGGTGGGGCCATCGGCCGCAAGCTCGATTTCCTGGCACAGGAATTCAACCGCGAATCGAATACGCTGTGTTCCAAGTCGAATGCTGCCGCGGTCACCGCCATCGGGCTGGAACTGAAGGCGGTCGTCGACCAGTTTCGCGAACAGGTCCAGAATCTGGAATGATCCCGATGCCAAGCCACATGACTGCCAAGCCCCATGACCGCTAGGGATGTGGGTTCCCGCATTCGGCGCCGCGGGCTGATGCTGGTCTTGTCGTCGCCGTCAGGCGCCGGCAAGTCGACGATTGCGCGCAATCTGCTGGAGAGCGATTCCAGCCTGGAATTGTCGGTCTCGGTCACCACGCGGCCACGCCGCGGCAGCGAGATCGAGGGCGTCCATTACCACTTCCGTACCATGCGCGAGTTCGAGCGGCTGCGCGATTCCGATGCGCTGCTCGAATGGGCGGAGGTGCATGGCAATTGCTACGCGACGCCGCGCGAGCCGGCTGAACAGGCGCTGGCCGAAGGCCGCGACATGCTGTTCGACATCGACTGGCAAGGCGCTCAGCAGCTCAAGGAGAAGATGCGCGCCGACATCGTCTCGATATTCATCCTGCCGCCATCGATGAAGGAATTGAAGGCGCGGCTGAAGCGTCGCGCCGAGGACCAGGAAGCGGTGATCGAGACGCGGCTCAAGAACGCCCGCAACGAGATCGAGCACTGGAAGGAATATGATTTCGTCATCGTCAACGACGATCTCGACCGCGCTTTCGCCGAGGTGCGGGGCATCGTCACGGCCGAACGACTCAGACGCGATCGCCGGCCGGGCCTATTCGATTTCGTCTCGGGGCTGCTCGACGAAAAGACGGATTGATCAAGGCGCTGTCCCCACGACCAGGATCAGATTGCGGCTGAGCGCGGCGTCGCGCAGTTCCAATGCCGCGGCATATTCGGCGGAGCGGTACCAACGCCGCGCCGTGTCCATGTCGGGGAATTCCACGATGATCAGCGGCCCGGGAGACCAGTCGCCTTCCAACCTTTCCACCTCGCCGCCGCGTACCAGATAGCGCCCGCCATGCTGGGCGATGGAGGCAGCCGCGCGGGCGCGATAGGCTTCGATAGCCTCTGCGTCACGGATCGTGACGTCGGAAATGACATAGGCGGCCACTGTTTGTCTCCGGGCAGGGTTTGTCCGGCTATCTATGCCATGAGAGCGGAAATTTCACGCGGACGCTTCCCGGCATCACACCGCGTTGGTCAGGCGAACGAATTCCTCGACGCTGAGCGTCTCCGCACGCCTGGTCGGATCGATGCCGGCGCGGGTGAGCAGTGCCTCGCCGCCGAGGCTTTTCACGCTCTGCCGCAGCATTTTCCGGCGCTGGCCGAATGCCGCTTCGGTGACGCGGCTGAGCCGTTTCACCTCTGCCGGCAAGGGGTTGGCACGCGGCACAAGATGCACCACCGAGGACGTCACCTTGGGTGGCGGCGTGAACGCCTGCGGCGGTACGTCGAAGGCGATCTTCGCCTCCGTCCGCCAGCCGGCCAGCACGCCGAGCCGACCATAGGCCTCGCTGCCGGGGCTGGCTGCAATGCGTTCGGCGACCTCGCGCTGGAACATCAGCGTCATCGATGTGTAGAAAGGCGGCCACTCGGTAACGGTCAGCCAGCGGATCAGCAATTCGGTGCCGATATTGTAGGGCAGGTTGGCAACGATTTTCGACCCGCCGCTTCCCGGCACTCCTTTGGCAAGCGCTGCAAAATCAGCTTTCAGCGCATCGCCAGCTACGATCTCGAGCCGGCCCGGATAGTGGTTCGCGATCTCGGCCAGGGCCGCCAGGCAGCGCTCGTCGCGCTCGATGGCGACGACCCGCCGGGCGCCGTTGAGGAGCAGGGCACGAGTCAGCCCGCCCGGACCGGGACCGACCTCGATAACCGTAACGTCGCTCAGGTCGCCGGCGGTCCGTGCAATCTTGCTTGTCAGGTTAAGGTCGAGCAGAAAATTCTGGCCCAGCGCCTTTTTCGCCTGCAGCCCATGGCGCTCGATCACCTCGCGCAGTGGCGGCAGGCCGTCTATGCTCATCGGGCTGGGCTCATCAGGCGGGCTCATCGGGTTAAGGCCATCGAATTTGGCTGATTGGGCTCAGGGCCTACGGCCTTTTCCCGGTATCGGCAAGAACGCGAGCGAGTTTCAGCGCTGCAATCAGGCTGTCGGCACGGGCGATGCCCTTGCCGGCGATGTCGAAGGCGGTGCCGTGGTCGGGCGAGGTGCGGACGAAGGGCAGGCCGAGCGTGACGTTGACCGCCTCGTCAAACGCCAGCGCCTTGGCCGGGATCAGCGCCTGGTCGTGATACATACAGAGCGCCACGTCGTAGCCGGCGCGGGCGCGAGCATGAAACAGCGTGTCGGCCGGCAATGGCCCGAAGGCGTCGATCCCTTCCTGCCTCAGCCGGTCGACCGCCGGGCGCACGATCCGCTCGTCTTCGGTGCCCATGGTGCCGCCTTCGCCGGCATGCGGGTTGAGGCCGGCAATGGCGAGCCGCGGCTTGGCAATTCCGAAGCGGTTCGCAAGGTCGGCGGCGGTGATGCGGCCGGTGGCGACGATAAGGTCCGTCGTCAGCGCTTTCGGCACCTCGGCCAGCGCGATGTGGATGGTGATCGGCACCGTGCGCAGGTCCGGTCCGGCAAGCAGCATCACAGGCGTCACTTCGGTGCCGGTGTGAAGCGATGCCAGATGCGCCAGATATTCGGTGTGGCCGGGAAAGCGAAAGCCGGCGTCGTAGAGCGGCTTCTTGGCAATGGGGCAGGTGACGACCGCGGCAGCGCGGCCGGCCAGGCAGTCGGCAACGGCGCGGTCGATCGCCTCGATGATGCCGGCGGCGTTGGCTGGATCCGGGCGGCCGGGACTGTCGACGAAACGGGCAGCAAGCGCCACCACCGGCAGCGCGCGCGAAAACACCCCCGGCGCTAACGCCGGCGTCGTCTCGGCAATCGCGATATCGGTGCCGAGCCTGTGCGCTCGCGCGGCAATCAGTGCCGGATCGGCAAGGAGATAAAATGACGGAACGCCAGCGCTTTCGCGGGCCTGCCAAGCAGCGATGGCGATGTCCGGCCCCACGCCGGACGGATCGCCGACGCTCAACGCCAGCGGAAGCTCTGCGTCAGCCACGGCGCTTCGACTTCAGCGCTCGATTATGCGGGCTTTCTTCCGCAACTCCTCGACATATTTCTTCGAGAGTTCGTCGGCGTTCTTGTCGTTCGAACCTTCACTCTGGAACACCATCTGCGCGGCTTTGTCGTCTGACACTTCGCGCGACGAGCAGATGCCGATGAATTCGACACCGCGGTCGGTTTCGCGCGTCGTGGTGGCGCCGCCGACCTTTGTAGCCTTTATCTGCTCGGCCCAGTCCGCCGGCAATTGCGGCGCCAGCACCCGGCCGAGATCGCGAACGGTGACATCGATCAGGCCCTTGGCGAATTCGCGCGTGGTGTTGCAGCCGTTGAAGCGGGCGCGCATGGCGTCGGCTTCGCGTTTGCGCTTGGCCAGCGTCGCGGTTCGCTCGGCGGCCGGCACCACGAAGATGACCTGTTGCAACATGTACTCTGTGGCGCTCGGTTTGCTGCCGCCTTTTTCGAGCATGCGCTTGACGAGGTCCTGCTCGCTCATGGCGCCGCCACCGTCTCCGGAACGGGAACGCGCGGTCAGCGCCTGGTTCCAGGCCATCTGCGCCCGGATAAAGTCCTTGAAATGCTCCTTGGTGACGCCGGATTGCGCCATCGCGCCGTCAAGCTGCTTGAGCGGCATCTTGTTGCTGGTGGCGAAACGCTGATAAGCGGCATCGACCTGCGCGTCGCTGATGCGGATGCCGAGCCGCCGGGCTTCGGCCAGACGCAGCGTCTGGTCGATCATTTCCTGGCCGGCATCGCCCTTTCTGTGCTGCAGGCGCAGGAAAGCGGCCCGATGCTGGATGTCGCCGGTGGTGATCGGTATATTGTTGACGACGTATTTGATTTCGGTGGCGAAAACTGGCCGCGTCACCGCGGTGGTCGAGAACGCCACCAGCAGCGCGAACCCTGCCGAAAAGAGGTATTTCCTCATCGAAAGCATCCCAATTCCATCCCGATTCGGCCCAACCTATCCCAGTTCAGGCCGTCAAAATTCGTGCCTGCTCTATGCGGCGAAACAATGTCGTCCGCCAGCCGCCCCGTTGCCGACCGCTGCCCGTTATTGAATGGTGTCGATGGAGCGTTGCGACGAGCCGAAATCGCCGAGCGTGCGGAACGACAGGTTGAAGCCGACGTTCTGCGATACTTCCTTGGTGTTCAGGTCACGTCTTTCCGAAAACGTCATCAAATAGGTAAAGCACGAATCACTATAGGCAAAGCCGACCCCGTCCTTGACCAGAACGCTCTGCTCCAGATCATACGTGCCGGTGCCAAAGACGCGCCAATTCTCGGCAAGATGTGTCGAGGCGCCGAGCGTAACCTCATGGCGATCGGTCGAGAAGCCATAGAGCGGCTGCGCCTGGATGAAGGCGTATTTGGCGCTCAGCGATACCGGCAGGCCTGAAAAGGCGGCCTTTACCTCAGCGCGGCGGATCTCGAAGCTTTGCTCGTCGAAACGGCCGCTGACCGAGCCGGAAAACCCGCTGGGGCTGTTGAAGCCGACAAGGCCGACATAGTCGGAGGTTGCAGTTTCAAGACCCGAATAGGCGCCGACATTGACCAGGTCCGGCGTGCCGAACGAGTTCTGGCCGCCGAGCTGGTAGGATTGGCCGAACACCGCATTGGTGCCCCAGCCATTGTCATATGCGCCGGAATAGCGCAGCCCGACATTGGCGCGTGTGCCGCCTTCCATGCGGTCATAGCCCGAGAATTTGTCGCGCTCGAACAGCGTCGTGGCGTCGAAGACGAAGCTCTGGGCGTCCTCGTTGGGGACCGCCAGCCCGCCGACATATTGCTCGTTCGGACGCATGAATACCTGCGCCATCGGTTCGAAGACATGGCTGGAACTGGTCATCGAAAACAGCACCGGCCAGCGCATCTCAAGGCCGGCGGTCGCCATGTAGCGGGCAAGCGATGAACGCATATCGTCCTCGACGCCGAGATTGGTCGCCATCTGGTTGACGGCGTCGAGCGAGGCCGAGGAGGCGTTGACGTAGCCGGCGTCGCCGCGCAGCGCCAGGAGCGGTGTCAGCAGCAGCCCGCCATCGGTGGTGAAGGTGCGCTTCCATTCGGCTTCCGCGGTAAGGCGCCCGGATTGACCGTCGATGCCGCGGACGTTGTTGACGGACGAAGGGATGCCCGAATTTGCAAGAGCCGTATCGAGCCTGTCGCGGTCAATGACCCGCGCGTTGACGTCGAACGACAGCTGCCCGCCGGCCACCGGCATGTCGGGGATATAGGCGTAGTCGAGCGAGGGCAGCACCCAGGGCTGCTTGGCGGCGCGTGCAGTCGGATCGCTGGCGAGCGTGTCTTCCTGAACCTCGAAGTGCATGGCGCGCACGTCGAAGTAATTGCGATCGTTGAGCCCCGTCAGGTACACCTCGGAGCGGTGCACGCTATCGTTGAAGCCATCGATGTCGTAGGTGCGCGCGAAATTCTTGTCGCTCTGCAGCAGGATGTCCCAGCCGAAGTCCCAGCGCGGGTTGATGGCGAACTGGCCCTGGGTGCCCATCATGCCGCGGAACCTGTTCGGGTCGCCTTCGGTACCCGAATTCACGTTGTGGCCATTGTCGTCGATGAAGGCGTCGGGATTCTCCTGCCGGATGCCCGCAATCTTCAGGCTGTACTGACCGTTGTTGAAGCGCTGCCTCCACTCGGCCTCACCGAGGAAACCTTGCTTGGTATAGCCGCTGCCAGTGACAGTGAGATCGTAGGTCGGCGAGAGCGCGAAATAATAGGGGACTTTAACACCGACGCCGAGATCGCTCTTGTAGGCGACGCCGGGGATCAGGAAGCCGCTCTTGCGCTTGACCGTTGGGTCGGCGATCTCGAAAGCCGGCAGATAGGCCAGCGGAAAGCCGAAGAACTCGAAATTCGAGTTCTCGAAGCGAACCGTCTTCTTCTCGCCGTTCCAGATGATCTTCCTGGCCTTGATACGCCAGGTCGGCGCTTTGTCGGGCTTGTCCTCGCACGGCTCGCAGGCGGTGTAGACGCCATTGTGGAACGTCGTCAGCACGCCGCCCATGCGCTCCGCGCTTTCGGCGGCGAAATACGCCTTGTCTATGGTCTCGACCCGCAGCGCGTTGACGAAGCCGTCGGCGAAATCGTCAGTGATGTCGGCATGCTGCGAATAGATTTTGGTGCCGTCGCTATTGACGAGTTCGACATTGCCGCTGGCGACGAGGCGTTTGGTGTTGCGGTTGTATTCGACCCGCTGGGCGACCAGACGGTTGCCGCCGTAGTCGATCTGGACGCCGCCGACGGCCGTCACGGTCTGCTTGTCGTTGTCGTAGACCAGCGTATCGGCTGCCAGCAGCATCTGCGTGCCGCTCGGAACCTTCTTTGCCAGCTCACTGACGTCCTGGGCAAAAGCCGGAGCAACCGGGGCGGCGCTGGCAAGCAGGCACGCCAAGGCGCTCGCCGCAGAGAGGCGTGCCAAACCGGCGTGCCTATGGCTGCGCAAAACCGCCTCCCTCACTAGCCGTCTTCCTTGTATAGCAGGAATGTCACCCCGAAGAACATAGCCACGACAACCGGGACCCAAGCCGCTACGGCCGTGGGTACGAATCCCGCTACGCCGAATGCCTTGACCAGCACCGAAACGACATAAAGCAGAAACCCGGCCACGATGCCACCCAGAATCATCGTTGCCGACTGCCCCATCCTCGCAAATCGCATTGATACCGTTGCCGCAATCAGCGTCATCGCGACAAGCAGGAAGGGCAGCGCAATCAGGGAATTGAACTGCATGGCGAAGGCATTTGCCTTGAGGCCGAAGGAGCGGGCCACTTCGATCTTGCCGGGCAGATCGTAGAAGGGAATGGTCTCAGGGCGCGCCAACCGCTCTTGCACGAATTCCGGCTTGAGATTGGTCGGCAGCCGATCGCTGGGTAACGACTGGATGGTACCGTCCCGGAACACCTTGACGTCCTGCAATTCCCAGTAGCCGTCCCGCAAAAAGGCGCGCGCCGCATCCTTGCGCTCGATGATGTCGCCTTGCGGGCTGAAGCTGAAGAAGACCGCGTCGGCCATCTCTAGGCCTTGATTGAGAATGGCGCGCGCGCCGATGATGGTGTCGCCGGCGTTGGTTTTCTGCCTGATCCAGGGCGCAGCATCGGCCGAGACGCTGTTCGACTTGCCCGAACGGAGCTGGGTCTCGATCTCCTCGGACCAGGAATAGGCGTGCGCGGCTACCGGATTGATGACGCCGACCGACAAGGCTCCAAACAGCAGCGCCCCGATGCAGCACGGCAGCAGGAATTGCCATGCGGAAACCCCGGCGGAACGGGCAATGACCAATTCATATTTGCGGTTGAGCGACACCAACGTCGCCATCGCCGAGAACAGGCCGACGAACGGCACCGTCTGCAGCATGATCATCGGCATCCTGAGCCCCGAAATGGCGAACGCAGTTGCGTAGGTGAAGCCCGGCACGCCGGTCGTGCGGCCGGAAAGCTCGGTGAAATCGATCAGGAACACCAGCGCCAAGAGGCCGATGAAGAACCAGATGGTGATCGTCACATAGCGAAAGAAGAAGTACCGACCCAGAGTCCAGCCCATCAGCCGGCTCCCTGTCCGGATGCGCCACGCCCGGCAAAACGGAGCTTGATGGCGCTCCAGCCGTCACTGAAGCGGCCGGCAAGATTGGTTATCCAATCGGCCCAGGCAACCGGCAGTTCCATGGTCCGGTTGGACACGATGAACCAGATGGCGATCGCCGATGCCACGATCGGGACGCCGTAGACCATATAGGCATATTGCGGCACCTTGTCGGCCTTGCCGGCGGCAAAGAACCCGAGCCAGCGCACGAACAGCGCGATCGCGATTGCCGTGATCAGCGGGTGCACACGCGCCTCGCGATGCGAGCGCGCATCTCCGGCAACGGCGAGCGCGATCAGCGCGAAGACGAGCGAATAGGACCACTCGGAAAAACGCTGGTTGAGCTCGGCCAGGTACCTGTTCGGCTTTTGCTGGTACATCTTGTCGTTCGGACTGGGATTGAGCAGATACTGGGTCGTCCGGTCCTTCGGCAAAAGCAGGATGTCAGATGATGCCGACATGAAAGCGGACAAGTCGAAGGCGTAGGAGGTGAACCGGATCACCGAGAGGTCGCCGGTCATGGTTTTGCGATGGATGACGCCGTCATTCATCATCAGCACCTTCTCGTCGCCGCGTTCGATGATGCTGCCGGTCTTGGCGTAGTAGATGAGATTGACGCCTTCTTCGCGCGAATCGGCGACGAAGATGCCGCCGAGGCGGTTGTCGGGAAGCCGTTCGCCAACCTGCAGGAACAGGCCGTCGTCGATCTTGCGGAAGGTGCCTTCCTGGATGATCAACGACAACAGATCGGCACGCGACGACGCAATCAACTCGCGGTTCTTCTGGCGTGCGTAAGGATCGACGCCATTGTCGACGGCGAAGGAAAAAACGCTGGCTGCAAGTGCCAGAAGCATGATCGGCCTGACAATGGTCCAGCGTGAAGCGCCGGCGGCATTGATGACGGCCAGCTCCGAATCCGAATTCATCACGCTGAGGATCTGGGCGACCGCGACCACCAGGGCGAACGGCACGACGATCGGAACGATTGTCGGGATGATCAGCGCTGCGACTTCGAAGAAGGTGAGGGCCGACTGACCGCTATCGGTGACGAGGTCGATGCGGGCAAGCACCTGAGTCGTCCAGACGATCGCCAGCGTCCAGACGAGCGCCAGCGCGAATACCGCGAAAGCACGGCGCATGATGTAACGTTCAACGACCTTCATGAAGGCTTTTCTCGGCGATTTCGAACGGCATCATGCCTTGGAACAAGGTAGTCGTCCGGCGCCGGCTGCACAACTGGCTCAGTTTGGCGGTTCGATCTGGGTTCTGTCCCGGATCGCAAAATCCGCTGGGCCGGAGTGTCGGCGGCAATGGATAAGAAAGAGCGAACATTGTTGGTTAACAACAGGTTGCGGCGGGAAGCGGGGCCGTGCCGCGACGAATCGTGGATGGTTCGATATCGCATATGGGAGCGATTTCGGCCAAAGTCTTGCCAAATGCGGCAAAACGACCAAATGTCGCGCCGGTCGCGACCGCCGCGGCGTGATAAGATGGGTCAGGATCTGTTGAGCCCCAGCATGGAAGCGGAAAAATTGCGCGGTCAAACCGGTCGGGAAGCGGTCTTTGACGGCGCGATCGTGGTCGGGGCCGGCGCGGCCGGCCTTGCCGCCGCCCACGCCTTGATGAAGGCCGGCGTACCGACGCTCGTCCTGGAAAAGGAGAGCCGGCTTGCCGAACCCTGGCATCGGCGGCACCAGCGGCTGCACCTCAATACGCATCGCGATCTCTCGACGCTGCCCGGCGTCGGCTATCCCGCAGGCACCCCGGCTTTTCCGCACAAATCGGCCGTCATTCGCCATCTGAACGATTTCAGCCAGGCGCATGGTCTGCCGGTGGCATTCGGCGTTGCCGTTGAAGAGATCACGTTCGACGGCGATCACTGGACCGTGCGGACGAACGCCGGACGTCGTCTGGCGCGTCATGTCGTCGTCGCCACCGGGCGCGACCGGCAGCCGTTTATTCCTGCGTGGAAAGGCATGAAGGATTTTGCAGGCCGGATTATCCATTCGGCCGATTTTGGCGAGGCGAAGGACTACGTCGGCAAAAGGGTGCTGGTCGTCGGAGCCGGCAATTCGGGGTTCGACGCACTCAACCATCTTGCGAATGCAGATGCCCAAAGCATCTGGCTGTCGGCCCGCAACGGCCCGTCGCTGCTGCCGAAACGCATCGGCAAGGTCGCCGTCCACAGGCTTTCACCGTTGATGGCGAGCTTGCCGGTGCGGCTGGCCGATGCGGTGATGGCGACAACCCAGCGCCTGGTTTTCGGCGACCTGACGAAATTTGGGCTTCCGCCGGCTCCCACAGGCGGTGCGAGCCGTCTGAGCGCCGACTACACCGCGATCGCAGCCGATGACGGCGCGGTTCGCGCCATAAAGGCAGGCACGATCGTGGTGGTGCCACCATTGCGGGAATTTACCCAAGACGGCATCGTATTGAATGACGGCAGGTTGATCACGCCCGATATCGTCATTGCGGCGACCGGCTATCGCACCGGTCTGGAGCAGATGTTCGGCAAGCTCGGCGTTCTCGACGGCAAGGGCGTTCCGCTTTTCAACGGCGGCGATGCCGATCCGAAATTGCCTGGTCTGTGGTTTACCGGCATGCGGCCGAGCATTCGCGGTTGTTTCGCCAACGCCCGCATTCAGGCCAGGGCGATAGCGGCGCGGATTGTCAAGCAGCGATGATGAGCCGGACTATGCCGACTGTTCCGCCCGCAATAGACACGCCTTGTTGAAAGGTGCTCGAACCGAAAGGCCAATGGTCATGACGCCAGTCAGCATTCGCTACATGGTCGATGATGTCGCCGCCTCGATCGACTTCTACTGTGGACATCTGGGCTTCGCTGTTGAACAGGACGCGCGACCGGCTTTTGCTTCCGTCACACGCGGCGCTTTACGGCTCCTTCTAAGCGGACCCGGCAGTTCGGGTGCACGGGCGATGCCGGATGGCCGGCAGCCGGTGCCGGGAGGTTGGAATCGCATCCTGTTGGTGGTGCCGGACCTGAAAGAAGAGGTTGCGCGCCTCAAGAGTGCTGGACTTGTCTTTCGCAACGATATCATAACGGGCGTCGGCGGTTCCCAGACGCTGCTCGAAGACCCATCGGGCAATGTCATCGAGCTGTTTCAACCCGCCGCTCACTGACGAACGTTTCTCGCGATAATCCAACTCACTTCCCCGAAAGCAGGACATGATGAATTCGAGACCCTCGATCGCCTTTGCCAAATTCGCCGCGCCCAAAAAAGGCAGCGTTTTCGTTCTGGTGGCCGACGAGGGCGGCCTCAGCGATGCCGCCAGGGCTTGCGATCCGGCAAAGACCCTCGAGCGGGCTTTTCCGGTCGCCGACTTCACCGGCAAATTCGCCAGCCTGGTCGAAGTGCTGGCACCGGAAGGGACATCGCTCGAGCGGCTGGTGGCGGTCGGTGCCGGCAAGGGCTCCAATCTCGATGATTACGCCTGGCTGAAGCTCGGCGGCACGATTGCCGCGTCCTTTCGCAAGGCAACCGAAGTGGCCGTCGTGCTCGATCTTCCCGGTGCGGCCGTCAGCGGCAGGCAAGCCGTTCAGCTTGCAGCGGGCATCCTGCTGCGCAGCTATTCCTTCGACAAGTACAAGACCAAAAAGAACAATGGTGACGACAAGCGCGAGCCAAAAAAGCCGGTCAAGGTGACTATTCACACCGCCGATCCGGCAGCTGCAAAGAAGGCCTTCGCCGATGAAGCGGCGGTGATCGACGGCGTCTTGCTGGCGCGCGATTTGGTCAATGAACCGGCCAATGTTTTGGGACCGGTGGAATTCGCCGCCCGCATCGCCGAACTGGAGGCGCTCGGCGTCACGGTCGAGATCCTGGCCGAGAAGGAGATGAAGAAGCTCGGCATGGGTTCGCTGCTGGGCGTAGCGCAGGGTTCGCCGCGTGGCGCCCGCATCGCGGTCATGCGGTGGGACGGCGGCAAGGCCAAGGAAAGCCCGGTCGCCTTCGTCGGCAAGGGCGTCACCTTCGACACCGGCGGCAATTCGATCAAGCCGGCGTCGGGCATGGAGGACATGAAGGGCGACATGGGCGGCGCTGCTGCCGTCACCGGGCTGATGCACGCCCTGGCCGCGCGCAAGGCGAAGGTCAATGTCGTCGGCATTGTCGGGCTGGTTGAAAACGCCGTCGACGGCCACGCTCAGCGACCGGGCGACATTGTCACCTCGATGTCGGGCCAGACTATCGAAGTGCTCAATACCGACGCCGAGGGCCGCCTGGTGCTGGCCGATGCGCTCTGGTACTGCAACGACCGCTTCCAGCCGAAATTCATGATCAATCTGGCGACGCTGACCGGCGCCATCATGGTCGCGCTCGGCCAGCATTATGCCGGCCTGTTCTCCAACAATGACGAGTTGGCGGACCGGTTGACGGCGGCCGGACAGGCGACGCAGGAGCGGGTGTGGCGCATGCCGCTCGGTGCCGAATACGACAAGCTGATCGATTCCAAGAATGCTGACATGAAGAACATCGGCGGCCGCCATGGCGGCGCCATCATTGCCGCGCAGTTCCTGCAGCGCTTCGTCAAGGACACGCCCTGGGCGCATCTCGACATCGCCGGCACCGCGATGGGCGCGCCTTCCAACGAGATCAACCAGTCATGGGCTTCCGGCTTCGGCGTCAGGCTGCTCGACCGGCTGGTGCGCGATCATTACGAGCAATGAGCGGCTGGGGCGGGACTCCGACAATGTAGACTGAACGCATGGCCGAGATTCTGTTTTATCACCTGACCGAATCGACGCTGGAGGATGCGCTGCCCGGCCTCCTGGAGCGCAGTGTCGATCGCGGTTGGCGCGCCGTGGTGCAGACCGGCACCGAGGAACGGCGCGACGCGCTGGACCAGCATCTGTGGACTTTCCGGGACGATTCGTTTCTGGCCCACGCAACGGACCGCGAAGCCCATCCCGCCGAGCAGCCGGTGCTTCTGACCGTCGGCCCTGACAATCCGAACCAGGCGCAGATACGCTTCCTGGTCGATGGGGCGGTGCCGCCGGAGCTTGGCGGCTACCAGCGCGCCGTGTTCCTGTTCGACGGCCACGATGCAGCCCAGCTAGAGGCGGCACGCACGCATTGGAAGACAATGAAGGAGGCCGGCCACACCGTGACCTACTGGCAGCAAACGCCCGACCGGCGCTGGGAACGCAAGGCTTAGAGAATTTGCAGCCAAGTGGAATCCCTGGCGCCGCAAGAGTGCGACGACAAAAAGATGGACCGCCGGCTATTCAGAAGACCGGAGCAAGCCCGATGCCGCCCGATGAACGAACGCCAGGCATGCCGATAGATGCCGCACTTGTTCGCCGGCTGATTGCCGCGCAGTTCCCCAAATGGGCGGACCTGCCTGTAGAGACGGTCGAGCCTGGCGGCTGGGACAACCGCACGTTGCGGCTGGGCGACAGCATGTCGGTGCGGATGCCGAGCGCTGCCCCTATGTCGCCCAGGTCGAGAAGGAGCATCGCTGGCTGCCCCGCCTGGCGCCTCACCTGCCTCTGCCGATACCCGTGCCGCTGGCCAAAGGCGCGCCCGGGGAAGGCTATCCATGGCCTTGGTCCGTCTATCGCTGGCTTGGCGGCAGACCGGCGGCTGGTGGACTGATTGCCGATCTTACTGAGTTCGCCCGTTCGCTGGCCGGCTTTCTGGTTGCGCTCTACCGGATCGACGCTGCCGATGGGCCACCGGCAGGGCAGCATAATTTCCACCGCGGTGGCCGGCTTTCGGTCTACGACGCCGAGACCCGAGCCGCGCTCTCGGCGCTCGGCGGCCGCATCGACAAGGCCGCCGCCGAGGCCGTGTGGGCGACGGCCCTTGGCTCGCGCTGGCAAGGGCCGCCGGTGGGGGGGCATGGCGCCGTCGCCAGGGGGCATCTGCTCGGCGCAGATGGG
>NZ_JAMYQL010000048.1:0-29529 GCF_040320865.1 Mesorhizobium sp. M0598
AAGGACCGTGCTCAAAGGCCGGACATATGGACGCAAGCGATCGAAAACGACGCAAAACAACCGTTGCAGGCAGGGCGCCGTCCACATATGGATCCCAGGGTCTGCGCTCCGCTTCGCGTCGCTCCGCCCTAGGATGACGAAGGCGTGGCGGCCGGCGACCCAATCATGGAGGTACTAAACCCTGACACCTACTGGCACCGGACCCCACTGGTTTTCGCGCGGCTGGGTCGGGATCAGCGCAAAGATCAGGATGATGACGGTGCCGAAGGTCGGGATCAGGAAAAGCAGGAAGAGCCAGCCGGTCAGGCCGGTATCGTGCAGGCGACGCACGTTGAGCCCGAACCACGGCAGGGCTGTCGCCAGCAGGAAGAGACCGGAAAGGCCGACCGTCACTGCCGGCAATTCACTGTTGTCGAGATTGCCCATGGCGTCGTCGATAAAGACGCCGAGTCCTATGACCACGATCAGCGCGATCGTCCAGAACAGGCAATAGCCCCAATATGCCTTGCGGCGGGCACGGCCGGCGAAGTTGAAGTAATTCTCGGTCAGACCCCGCCGGAAGTAGCTCCACAGGCCAGCCGATTCGGCCCGACTTTGCTCAGCGGAACGGCCGAAATGTTGCGGCTGACGTGCCGCGGGCGCATTGCCGGCCTGAGTTGGGGCGGCGGTTGCAGTGGAGGCGTCGGCGGGCGCGCTGGCAGGTTGGGAGCGGATCGAAAAAACATCGCGTGCCCGTCCGCCAGCCGGCTGGAATTCGACGGTCGTACCTCCGGCAACCGATGCTTCGCGGCGCAAATCTTCGCGCGCCAAAGTGTAGCGGTTGCCGTCGGCTCCGGTGATGAAGCCGAAACCCTGGTCTTCGTCGTAATGAAGAACTTCGCCGCGCATGTCCTGCCCACCCCCATTTCCCCGCCCCAGACTGTGCAAAGTTCCGGCAGACCGCAAGAGGCGTGCGGAAATGGAGAGTTCTGGCTATTTACCCCGGCCGTTTCTTCGATTTCTTGTGTTTCGCAGGCCCGCCTTCGAACTTCGCCTTGGCCGGTTTCCCGCCCCAGGGCTTCGCCTCGAATGCCGGGCGCTGGTCGGCCGGTGCGCGCTTCTCGAATTTGGGCGTGTTCTGATCGAAGGTGCGCTTGCCGCGGTGCGGCTTCTTGTCGGGTCGTGGTTCCTGATAGCCGGCCCGCGACAAATCCGGCGTGCCGTCCAGCCGCTTGACCGCAATGTTGCCCTGCAGCTTCCGGTCGGGGCCGATCGCAGCGAGGAAACGCTCGGCCCAGTCCGCCGCGATCTGCACGAAGGTTTCCTCCGGCTGCATCTTGATGGCGCCGATCTCGCGCTTGGAAATGCCGCCTGTCCGGCACAGCATCGGGATCAGCCAGCGTGGCTCAGCATTCTGCCGGCGTCCGACCGACAGCGAGAACCAGACGCTGTCGCCGAAATCGTCGCGGCGGCTCGGTGTCTCGTCCCGGCGCGCAAATTTTTCGCCCGACGGCGTGAACGCTGCCACGTCGAGAAGATCCTCCGGCGCCGAGTGGCTGGAGCGGCACATCCGCACGAAGGCGGCGGCAACCTGTTCGGGCCCGTGCTGATCGAGAAGCGCCTCGACGAAGCCGCGCTCCTCATCCTTCATAGGCTCGCTGAAGACCGGATCAGCGAGAATGCGCTCATCGTCGCGCCGTATCACGTCGTCGGCCGACGGCGGGCTCGCCCAGGTTGCCGCAAGGCCGGCACTTTGCAGCAGCCGCTCGGTGCGCCTGCGGGCACTATTGGGCACGATCAGCGCGCTGACGCCCTTGCGTCCCGCACGACCCGTGCGTCCGCTTCGGTGCAGGAGCGTTTCCGGGTTGGTCGGCAGGTCGGCATGGATCACCAGCTCGAGATTGGGCAGGTCGATGCCGCGTGCCGCGACGTCGGTGGCGATGCAGACCTTGGCGCGGCCGTCGCGCATCGCCTGCAGCGCGTGGCTGCGCTCGTTCTGGCTAAGCTCGCCGGACAGCGCCACGACGGAAAAGTTGCGGTTGTTGAAGCGTGCCGTCAGATGGTTGACGGCGGCGCGCGTGTTGCAGAACACCAGCGCGTTCTTGGCCTCGTAATAGCGCAGCACGTTGATGATGGCGTTTTCGCGGTCCGCCTGGGCGACGCTCAGCGCCCGGTATTCGATGTCGAGATGCTGCTTTTCCTCACCGGAGGCCGAGATGCGTACCGCATCGCGCTGGTAGCCCTTGGCCAGCGTGGCGATGGAGCGCGGCACGGTCGCGGAAAACATCAGCGTGCGGCGGTCGGCGGGTGCGGCATCGAGGATGAATTCCAGATCCTCGCGAAAGCCGAGATCGAGCATCTCGTCGGCCTCGTCGAGCACCACTGCCTTGAGCGCCGACATGTCGAGCGAATTGCGGGTGATGTGGTCGCGCAGGCGGCCGGGCGTGCCCACGATGATATGGGCGCCGCGCTCCAGCGCGCGCCGTTCGGTGCGCATGTCCATGCCGCCGACGCAGGACGCCACCGTGGCGCCGGTCAGTTCGTAGAGCCATTCCAGCTCGCGCGTTACCTGCAGGGCCAGCTCCCGCGTCGGCGCTACGGCCAGCGCCAGGGGTGCCGCCGCGTGGGAAAAGCGCTCCGCGCCATCGAGAAGGGTCGGCGCCAAAGCCAGACCGAAGGCGACGGTCTTGCCGGAGCCGGTCTGGGCCGAAACCAGCGCATCGGCCTGGCCAAGCTCGAGAACGGCCTTCTGCACCGGCGTCAGCTCGACATAGCCGCGTTTTTCCAGCGCCTTTGCCAGCGCGGGAACAATAGCTTCGAAATTGGACATCTTGCTCTTTCGAAATTCGGATTCTGAATACCCGGCGACGGGTCAAATGTCGGCAAGCGCCACAGACGGGCGCCACGAGCCAGACAATGCTCGTTCGTACTTGGTGCCGCCGTCATTGTACAGGGCGGGCGGGTCGGCCTGGTTGCGATTGACTCTAGACGTAAACCGCGTAAAAGCCGGCACCGAACGGGATAGTTTTCGATGCGCGGCCTTTTGATGGCGCTTTCTGCCTTCGACATCCCCGGCCCCAATGCGAACCATTGGGCCGGGCGCGTCGCTGCGTCTCCTCGTTCCAGCAAAATCACGTTCTTGCTCAAAAAAACCGGCAAAACGACCACCAAAACGGTCTGATTCCCTTGGCCTAACCACCCTCTCCCGGGTCCGGCCCGGGGGTTGAAACCCGCATCGGCCGGCGGGTTTTTTCCAGAAAACGAGCGGAGAGGGACAGGAGATTTCGATGAGTTTCAAGGTTGCGATCGTCGGCGCCACGGGCAATGTGGGCCGGGAAATGCTCAACATACTCGAAGAGCGCGGCTTTCCGGTGAGCGAGGTGGTGGCGCTGGCCTCGCGGCGCAGCCAGGGCACGGAAGTGTCGTTCGGCGACCGCACGCTGAAGGTCAGAGCGCTCGACCAATATGATTTTTCAGATACCGACATCTGCATCATGTCGGCCGGCGGCAACGTCTCCAAGGAATGGTCGCCGAAGATCGGCAAGCAGGGCTGCGTCGTCATCGATAATTCGTCGGCCTTCCGCTACGACCAGGACGTGCCGCTGATCGTTCCGGAAGTGAACCCGGATGCGATCTCGCTGTTCACGCGCAAGAACATCATTGCCAACCCGAACTGCTCGACGGCGCAGCTGGTCGTGGCGCTGAAGCCGCTGCATGACGCGGCCACCATCAAGCGCGTCGTCGTCGCCACCTACCAGTCGGTCTCCGGCGCCGGCAAGGAAGGCATGGACGAATTGTTCACGCAGACGCGCGCGGTGTTTGTCGCCGACCAGGTCGACGTCAAGAAGTTCACCAAGCGTATCGCCTTCAACGTCATCCCCCATATCGACGTCTTCCTCGACGACGGCTTCACCAAGGAAGAGTGGAAGATGGTGGCCGAGACCAAGAAGATGCTCGACCCGAAGATCAAGCTGACGGCGACCTGCGTGCGCGTGCCGGTGTTCATCGGCCATTCGGAAGCGGTCAACATCGAGTTCGAGAAGCCGATCACCGCCGATGAGGCGCGCGAGATCCTGCGCGAGGCGCCGGGCTGCCAGGTCATCGACAAGCGCGAGGACGGCGGCTACATCACGCCGCTGGAATCGGCCGGCGAGGACGCCACCTTCATCTCGCGTATCCGCGAGGACTCGACCATCGACAACGGCCTGTCGATGTGGATCGTCTCCGACAATCTGCGCAAGGGCGCGGCACTCAATGCGGTGCAGATCGCCGAGCTGCTGGTCGAGCGCGGGCTGATCCAGCCGAAGAAGAAGGCGGCATAGTTCGCTCACGGCCGTATCGCCGCTAGCGCGGCTGGCCTCCGCAGGGGCGCCGGACGACCGGCGGCCTGCGGTCGCAGGATCGGCCTTCGGCCGCGATTTTTGCTCAGCTTGCTTTTCCGCTCACGGCCGTATCGCTGCTGTCGCGGCTGGCCCTCCGCGGGGGCGTCGGACGACCGGCGGCCTGCGGTCGCAGGCTCGGCCTTCGGCGGTTGTTTCGCTCACGGCCGTATCGCCGCTACGTGGCTGGCCTCCGCGGGGCGCCGGAAGGCCGGCGGCCCGCAGTCGCGGGCTCGGCCTTCGGCCGTTAGCGCCCTTCTCCCCGTTCACGGAGAGAAGGTGCCGGCAGGCGGATGAGGGGCACAGGCGTCTCAAATAGGCAGCAAGGCGCCGGTGTCACAGCCGGTTCTCCTCCGCTAGGTCCAACAGCAACTCCAGCGCCTCCTCCGCCCGGTCGGTGGGCACGAACAGATGATCGTGGTAGAAGGCCGAGACCGGATTGACGCCGATGCCGGCGGTGGCCAGCCGCGCGGTGATGGCGGCGAGGAAGCCGACCGCTTCCAGCGACGAATGGATGTTCAGCGTCAGCATCCGGCAGCGGAATACGGTTTTCAGTCCAGCGGCCTTGGCATGGTCTTCAAGCACGATCAGCGTCATGCCCTCGCGCTCGCGAAATAGCATCACCGGGTGGAGCCTGTCGGGAACGGGCGCATCGGGTGGCAACGTGGTGAAGACATGAACGCCGGCAAGCAATTCCGGCGTCATGGCCGCCAGGAACTGTTTCAGGTCGGTCTCTCCGGCCATCGGTTGCTTTCGTTGTGCGATCAGGCGGCGGCTTCCGTCGAGCGTCGGAAGACACCCCTACGGATTTTCAATAACGCCCTCCATCTCACCTCGCAAGGTGGACCTGCCAGGTTCGTTGCCGGCTGAACTTGTACATCCGAGGTCGCCGTCCCCCGGAGTGAAAAAGAACTGGAGGCATGTCGGATCGCCGTCATGGGCCGCGTCCTTGGTTCGAGCTGGCGAAGGAGCCAGTGCTCACAACGACCGGAGGGAACATCAATGACCATGTCTCAGGCAGCACCCGTCTCACCGCGTGCCCTGTGGGCCGGCCGCGTGCTCAGCGCCGTCATCGTGCTGTTCATGATCTTCGACGGCGTCATCAAGCTACCGCCGCTCGAAATCGTCACCCAGACCATGGTGCAGCTCGGCTGGCCGGCCGATGCCAATGTCTCGCGCATGCTCGGCACCATTGGATTGGTCTCGACAGCGCTTTACGCGCTGCCACGCACCTCGGTGCTCGGCGCCATCCTGCTCACCGCCTATCTCGGCGGCGCCGTCGCCACGCATGTGCGTATCGGCAGCCCTTTGTTCTCGCACATACTGTTCGGCGTCTATCTCGGCGCCGTCCTCTGGGGTGGCCTGTATCTGCGCGATCCAAGGGTGCGCGCGTTGTTCCCGTTCAGCCAATAGCGGCGATTTCGAAAGCCGTTCGATGGTGGCCACGCCGCCAGAGCGGGCGCGGTCTGCCGCCGCCTTTCTACTCTTTGGATCAAATTGAGCGCCGCCGGGCGGCAGCCGATCTTCTTCTTTGGATCAAATCGCCTGGTTGCGAGTTAGGGGGTGCAGCGGCGAGGACGGCACCCTGTTGGAGAGGAACGACAATGAAAAAGGTGATGATCTTGATGGCCTTGCTGGTCCCGCTCGGTGCCTGCTCCCGTACTGAGCAAGGCGCGGCAGTTGGTGGCCTGGGCGGTGCGGCGGTCGGCGCTGCGGTGGCCAGCAACCCGACCAAGGGCGCGGTGATCGGCGGTGCGGCCGGCGCTTTGGCCGGTGCACTGATCGGCCGTGCCAGCGAAAGCGGCCAATGCCGTTATCGCGATCGTAACGGTCGTGTCTACGTTGCGAGTTGCCCGGAAGGCTATTGATCGGGCCGCATCATATGGATGCAATAGCAAAACGGCGGGCAGGGCCCGCCGTTTCGTGGTTGTGGAGATGATTTATTCGGCGCTGGCGGCTTCCGTCTCGGCCGGCGCGGCTGCGGCGGCGGCAACGGCCGCGGCGGCATCTTCCTGCGCCTTCTTCAGCAAGGCTGCGCGCTCCTGCGCCTTCTTGCCGGGCTCGGCCTTGTTCGGGTTGGAGCGGGCTTCGCGCTTGGCGATGCCGGCTTCATCGAGGAAGCGCAGCACGCGGTCGGTCGGCTGGGCGCCATGCGACAGCCAATGCTTGACGCGCTCGGCGTCGACCTTGACGCGTTCGCCGTCCTTGGGCAGCAGCGGATTCCATGAGCCGAGCGACTCGATGAAACGGCCGTCGCGCGGCGAACGCGCGTCGGCGACGACGACATGGTAATAGGGACGCTTCTTCGAGCCCGCACGGGCCAATCGGATTTTCAGTGGCATTTCTTTTCTCCTAAAAGCTCTGATTTGGTTGATCGGTTGGTGGCTGGTCCTCAGCCGGTTTTCGCTACGCCGTTGGATGCGGCGATCTGCTCGTGATGGCGGATCACTTCGCGGACGACGAAGTTCAGGAATTTCTCCGCGAAATCCGGGTCGAGATGGGCGTCCTTCGCCAGTTGGCGAAGACGGGCGATCTGCTCCTGCTCGCGCGCCGGATCGGCAGGCGGCAGGCCATGTTCCGCCTTCAGCACGCCGACTGCCTTGGTGCAGCGGAAGCGCTCGGCCAGCATGTGGATCAGCGCCGCGTCGATATTGTCGATAGAGGCGCGATAATTGGCCAGCGCCGCACGCGCGTCCGCCATGTCCTTCTCTTCGTTCATGGCGCCCTCACTTCTTCTTGCCGAGGCCAGGCAGCCCGCCACCGCCCGGCAGGCCGGGAAGTTTCATGCCACCGGGCAGCCCAGGCAGACCACCGCCACCGGGAAGACCACCGGGCAGGCCCTTCATGCCGCCGAGCCCGGCCGCCTGGGCCTGCTTCTGCAAGGCTTCGAGCTGCTTGGGGTCCACCTTGGAGAGGTCCGGCATGCCGCCGCCCATCATGCCGCCTGCGCCGCCAGGCATCATGCCGCCGAGCCCCATCTTGGAAGCGAGGCCGCCCATCATGCCGCGCATCAGGCCGCCGCCTTTGCCCTTGCCGCCCATCGCCTTCATCATGTCGGCCATGCCGCGATGCATCTTCAACAGTTTGTTGATTTCGGCCGCGTCGGTACCCGAGCCGGCGGCGATGCGCTTCTTGCGCGAGTGCTTCAGAATATCGGGGTTGGCGCGCTCGGCCTTGGTCATCGACGAGATGATGGCGAGCTGGCGACCGAACATCTTGTCGTCGAGCCCGGCGGCGGCCATCTGGTCCTTCATCTTGCCCATGCCGGGCATCATGCCCATGATGCCACCCATGCCACCCATTTTCGACATTTGCTGAAGCTGGCCGGCGAGATCGTTCAGGTCGAACTTGCCCGACTGCATCTTCCTGGCCATCGCCGCGGCCTGTTCGGCGTCGATGTTCTCGGCCGCCTTTTCGACGAGGCTGACGATGTCGCCCATGCCGAGGATGCGGTCGGCGATGCGCTTGGGGTGGAATTCCTCCAGCGCGTCCATTTTTTCGCCGGTGCCGATCAGCTTGATCGGCTTACCGGTAACGGCGCGCATCGAGAGCGCCGCACCACCGCGGCCGTCGCCGTCCATGCGGGTCAGCACGAGGCCGGTGATGCCGACGCGCTCGTCGAAGCTTTTTGCCAGATTGACGGCGTCCTGGCCGGTCAGCGAATCGGCGACCAGCAGGATCTCGTGCGGCGACGACATCTTCTTGATGTCGGCCATCTCGACCATCAACGGCTCGTCGATATGGGTGCGGCCGGCGGTGTCGAGGATGACGACGTCATGGCCGCCGAGCTTGGCCGCCTGCACGGCGCGGCGGGCGATATCGACCGGCGTCTGGCCAGCGACGATCGGCAATGTGGCGATCTTGACCTGCTCGCCGAGCTGGCGGAGCTGCTCTTGCGCGGCGGGACGCCGCGTGTCGAGCGAGGCCATCAAGACTTTCTTGTTTTGACGGTCGGCGAGGCGCCTGGCGATCTTGGCCGAGGTCGTCGTCTTGCCGGAACCCTGCAAGCCGACCATCATGATGACGACCGGAGCCGGTGCATTGAGGTCGATGGCGACGCCCTCGGCGCCGAGCATCTCGACCAGCTCGTCATGGACGATCTTGACGACCATCTGGCCGGGCTTGATCGACTTGACCACGGCGGCGCCGACGGCCTTCTCGCGCACCTTGTCGGTGAAGGAACGCACCACTTCCAGCGCCACGTCGGCCTCGAGCAACGCACGGCGCACCTCGCGCAGCGCCGCCGAGACATCAGCCTCCGACAAGGCGCCGCGGCCGGTGAGGCCGTTCAGGATCGAACCAAGACGTTCCTGTAGCGATTCAAACATTCTTTTTCCTTTTCCCTGGCACCCGGATGATGCCCGAGAGGTAATGCGTTCGCGCCAACTGTCCAAGCAAAAGCCGGTCCGGGCAAAGCCCAAAGCCAAAAAGCACCCGGGGGCGCACAGCGCTGCCGGGTGTTGGCCTCCGGGATCGATTTACAGCACTTCACCTCAAAGAGGTTTCGGCGTCCCGGTCGGTTTGCTCGGAGGAATACTCGTCGCGGAATTCGCGGCGTGTAGACAGGAAATCGGCCGCAGAGTCAAGCTTTGGTCAAGCTTTGCGTCAAATAGCTCAGGACGACCAGGCAATGCACATCAGCGCACGCTGCCGGCGCGCGCCATATCCGGCTCGACCTTCAGCGGTGAGCGCGGATGCAAAAGCAGCAGAACGGTCAACAGGCTGCTGACGATGCCGATCGAAGCGATGAGGACGGCGTCTGAAGTCGTCCAGCCGGCGGCTTCGAGCGGCTTGGCGTTGAACAGGGCGAAGGAATTATAGCTTTGCTGGTGCGAAATCAGCAGGAAGCCGGTCAGATTGTTGCCGAGATGGGCGCCAAAGCCGGCACCGAGATTGCCGGTTGCATAGACCAGAAGCGTCAGCAGCAGCGCAAAGGCGGCGATCGAGGCCAGCACGCAGGCATTGATGGCAGCGCTCGAACCTGGGCTCCAGTGCAGGGAGGTGAACAGCAATCCCGGCAGCAGCGCCCAGATGAAAGGGTTCTGGAACCGGCTCGCCAGGCCCCAGAGCAGATAACCGCGAAACAGCATCTCCTCCGACGAGGTCTGCAGAAAGGTCAGGGCGGCGATCGGGATCAGGAACGAAAGCCACGCGGACAGGCCGATCGTGCCGCGCGCGATGTCGGGCTGCAAACCATAAAGCAGGATCTCGGAAAGCAGCGAGGTGATCAGCACTGCGGCCAGCCCTTTCAGGAACCCCGCCCAAGAAATGCGCCGGCTGACGCCAATCAGGGCGGTCAGCTTCTCGCGATGGATCCAGCGCATGGCAGCCCAAAGGCCGAGCCAGATTCCGGCAAATGAAGCCAGCGCCGCGAGGATGCCCGCAGGAGAGGCCATGAAATCCTGCACCGCTCCTCCACCTGGCGGGGCGGTGCCAGACGATGCCTGCCAAACGGCAAACGCATAGGTGCCGCCGAACAGCACGGCGGCAGTGGTTCCGAGCCAGAACAGGATGACGACCACCGTCCCGAGCAGGAGGCGCGGCAAGGTGGCCTTGTCGTTGGCGGCGTGCCGGTACTGTTGGAAGGCGGTCGGGTCGATGATCACGCGGGCTCGCTGGCTGGTGCTTCGGCTCGCAAGGTCTAGAACATCGGCCCCAATGTGGAAACCGGTATTGCATCGGCAATGCCGGCCTGTGGCAATATCGGGGTTTGTGAGCGGCCGCCGCTACTGCAGGGCGACCGCCCTGTTGGTAACGTCAGCGCACGACGTACATGATGCGCCTTGTGTCCGGATCGATCAGCGCCGGCTGACCGTTCACGTAGACGTAGCGGTAGTCATAGTCCGGAATCTCGCGCAGCTCGACGGTGTCAGGCAACGTCGCGCCCGTCACCACCTCGCCCTCGAGATAGACCGGATCGAGCCGATGCGTACGGACATAGGTACGGATCTCGGCCGGCGGTCTCCGGATAGGCTCGATCGCCTCGCCGGCGACGATTGCTCCGGTATAGCTGTCGGAATACTCGACGCTATCGGCGGGCGGCGTCACGACGGCAATGTCGGCGCTGGCCGGACGCTGTGTCAGGACCACACGGCTGCCGCCGAAATCGGCCGTCACATAGTCGGAATAGACCCAGCCCTGGCCGTTAGCCTCGGCGATAGTGCACCATTTGCTGTTGGCGATGCAGCCGTCGAGCGTCGCCGACTGGCCGGCCGCGAGCACGCCGATCACCGGATATTGCGGGCCGGGGCCGGCGCGTACATTGAGATCAGTGATGGCCGAGACGGCGGTGTCGGCCAATGCAGAGCCCGACATCGCTATGAGCGCTCCGGCCACCGCCGGAAACAATATGCGTTTCATGGTCTTCTCTCCGTTTCACAGTCCCTTGGCACGGAAAACGAAGCAAAGCCGCATGCGTTCCGGCTAAAAGGCTTCGGCCGGCTCACGATTTGTTCCAGTCGTTTTCGGCAGGTCGGTCAAAAGCTCGTGAACAAAAGCAAGTTTTTGCGCCGCCACGTCCGAGATGACGAAGGGATAGAGATCGGGCAGGCCCATGCAGCGGTTGATCGAGTTGGACGCCTCCGACAGCACCAGCCAGCGGTCGAGAATCCTTTCGAAAGGCTCTGGCCTGGAGGCGGGTTCCGATGGTGCCGGCTGCAGCTTGCCGCCGGTATCGGCGCGCGGCAGCTCGTTGGCTTCAACGGTTTCCAGCCGGCCGAGCGGGAAATTCAGGGCATGCACCATCTCCAGCGTGTCGGTGATGTGCATGTGATGCGCCCATGTCTCGGCCCAGTCCTCCCATGGGTGCGACGTCGCATAGGCCGAGATATGGCGCTGCTGCCAGTCGGGCGGCGCGCCATCGGCATAATAGGTCTTCAGCGCCTGTTCGTAGCCGGCGCGCTCGTCGCCGAACAAAGCGCGAAAACCGGCAAGCTTTTGCGAATCGTCGCGGATCAAGCGGTCCCAGTAATAATGGCCGAGCTCATGGCGGAAATGGCCGAGCAGCGTGCGGTAGTTCTCGCCCATCTCGACGCGCCGCCGTTCGCGCTCTGCCGAATCCGCCTCGGCGACGTTGAGCGTGATCCGGCCGTTGTCATGACCGGTCAGGATACGTTCGCCGCCCGGACCGCCGCCGATCGGATCGGCAAGCAAATCGAAAGCGAGACCGATCTCGTCGCCAACTTCCTGCTTGGGTGCGACCGGCAGGCCGAAGGCGAGCAGCGAATAGACGGCACGCTTCTTTGCCGCCTCGACACGGATCCAGCGACGGCGGTTGCCGTCGACCGACAGATCCGGGATCAGCTGGTTCAGCGCACAGGCGCGGCAGAAGGCGTGGCCGGGCTCCGCCATCCAGTTGCAGGCGCATTCGTCGGCATTGGTGCAATGGAAGACGTCGGCGCCGGACAGCGCGAAGCGCGCATGCTCGGGATCGTAGAGCACGAGGCTGGCGCAGTTCAGGCATTGCGCGTTCTCGAAATAGAGACGGTGGCCGCAATGCGGGCAGTCGAAAAGCTTCATTGGTGTCTCAAATCATTCGAAATGCGGAGGACGATACGAGCAGGAGAACGCCAAACGCCTGTCAGCTGCCCACGTTCCTGCCGGCCGATGCTATTTTGCCGCAAGCTGGGCGACGACCTCCTTGGCCACTGCCTCGCCCGACAATCTGGCGCCGCCGCAGGTCTGCATCAGCGGACCGGCCAAATGCTCGCCGGCGAAGAAGATCTTTTCCGCCACGGGCTGCATCAGCGTGGCGCGCGCTTGCGAGCGGCCGGGCCGCGCCGCCGCATAGGCGCCGCGCACGAACCGCTCAGCGCCCCAATTGGTCATCATTGCGCGTCCGACATGCTTTCGTATGTCGCCGCCAAAGATGCCGCAGAGCCGGTCGACGACGAAGTCGATGCCAGCCGCCTCGCCCGCCGCCGACATCTCCCAAGCGAAATCGCCGCCGACGAAACCGACCATCAAATCGAGGTCGAAGGGAAAGCAGAGGAAGTAGATGTCGTGCCGGGCCAACCGCTCGATCAGCAAATCGTCGAACGGCTCCAGGCCGAGTCTTGTACCGGATATTTCGACCGGCAGCTTGGTCAGCATGCCCATCGGCAGGTCGAAGAAGGCGGCGAAATGCGCATCGGGGAGTGCAGGCGAGAACGCAATCTCCTCGAAGGCGAGCACTGCCGGGGAGGCAGTGACGATGACCGCCTTGGCGCAGATGGTACCGCGATCGGTGACGCAGGCTACGCCCGGCCCATCCCAGACGATCTTGCGCACCGGCGTCGACAGTTCCACCGGCACATCGGCACCGAAGCGGGCAACCAGCGTACCGAAGCCTTCCCTGGTGAAATAGTTCGGATCGAGATCGGCGGCGGCCTGAAAGTCGCGGATCGATATCTCGTCCTCGTCGGCGCCGAAATCCATCGGCCCGGCGAAGGTTGCGGCGGCGCGCGGCGCGTGTCCCTTGGCGAGCAATGCCGAAAGGCGGTCGTCGTCGCCTTCCCTCACCTGATGTGCCGCCACCAGTTCGAACAGCCTTGCGTCGGCCACCTTCATCGCCGCCTCCTCGGCTTCGCTTGCCTTTCGCTCACGGTAATAGAGATGATCGACATTCATGTCGTGGTGATGAAGCGTCCAGGCAGCGGCCTTCGCCTCGGGAAAGTAGGGATTGCGGTCCGCGGCATGCAGCCAGGCGCAGCCGATGTCGAACGGCACGCCGAAATGCTGGTCGCTGGTCCAGGCGCGGCCGCCAATGCGGTTCATCGCTTCCAACAATTTGAAGGAAAAACCGGCAGCGCGCAGGGTCTTGGAAGCCGAAAGCCCGGCTGAACCGGCGCCGATGATCACGACATCAACGTCTTCCATGCTTATTCTGTCCCCGCCACAATAATTACTTGATCGTAGGCAAATTCCCGGGCATCCGCCAGTGTGGTGGATTTGAGGTTCCTGCTGTATTGAGTGCATCGGCGCAGCGCCGGGACAGTGACAAGCAGGTGTTTCGCAGGCAAGTTCGCAATTGGGAACGTGATTCAGGCAACCAGGAGAGCAGCATGGCATTTCTTGCCAAGGGGAAGATGTTTGTAGTGGCCACGGTGGTGGCGGTGCTTGCGCTGGCGACGGGCGCGCAGGCGGCGGCCAGCTGTGGCAAGAGCGGCGCCGGCTTCGAGGCATGGAAACCGGAGTTCGCCGCGGAGGCCAAGGCCGACGGTGTCGGCTCGAAGGGTCTGGCCGCTCTGGCTCGCGCAACCTACGCGACAAAGACGATCTCCGTCGACCGCGCCATCCATAAGGCTTTCAGCGGCTCGGTGGAAGCTTTCATGAAGCGCCGTGGCGCGTCCGCGATCATTGCCAGGGGCCGTGCGCTGAAGAAGGCCAATGCTGCGCTGTTCGACAAGATCGAACGGAATTACGGCGTGTCGCCGGGCGTGTTGCTCGCCATCTGGGGTATGGAGACCGGCTTCGGTTCCGCCATGGGCAACCAGAATACGGTCTCCGCCATTTTAACGCTGGCCTATGACTGTCGCCGTCCGGAGTTCTTCTACCCGCATGCCATTGCGGCCCTGAAACTGGTTGATCGCGGAGCGTTGAGCGCCTCGTCGGTCGGTGCCGCGCATGGCGAGATCGGCCACACGCAGTTCCTGCCCGGAAATGTTTTGACGTATGGTGTCGGAAACAAAAATCTGCGCGACAAGAGCACTGCGTTGGCTTCCACCGCCAACTTCCTCAAGAGTCATGGTTGGCGGGCCGGCGCGAGCGCGCAGGCGAATATGGGCGCAATCGCTGGCTGGAATTCCGCGAGCGTCTATCAACAGGCCATCGCCCGCATGGCCACGGCGATCGATGCCGACTGACAGGGACCTCTAGAGCTTTGTCTTAACGCAATTCCGGACGGAAAACCGTTTCACACGTTTTCTGGAATTGCCCTATTCGACCGAAAGCCGGCCATGCGCCGGGCTTTCTATTTCACGTCGAGCGCGTAGGAACAGCCGGCGAGCACCTTGCCGGGATGTGAATCGACGGTTGAGACATTGACGGCGATGCGGGTGGAAAATGTCACGCCGTCCGCTTCCTCGCTGCTTTCGAGAATGATCTTCTCGCCGAGGAATTTTTCCGGCGTCGAGATTTGCGCTGCGACGCCGAGCGCTCGAGCGAGATCGGGCGCGGAAACATCGTCAAACACCGCCATCGGCCCGGTCGCGGTAAGGACGACGGACGCCGTTTCGCGCCCGAATACGCGAAGCGGGGCCGGCAATTCATATTGCTTAAGGAAAGGATTGCCGGAAGAAACGTCGTTCCAGCCGAGCTTTGCGGGCGCATCGGGGCGGTCGCTCAGCCAAAGGGCAAAACCACTATAGGTCGGAACGTCAGCCCTGCACTCGACCAGCGCGGGAAGGTCGAGGGAGGGGGGTCATCGTTGGCTTTGGCGACGGCCAAGTTCGCCAGGACAGCCAACGCGGGCAGGAAACCAGTTCCAAGCGTGGCCAAGCGCCTGGGCACATCACGCTCAATAATGCACGTAGCCGCTCAACGGGCATTTCTGAGAAATGGGAATCTGGAAGGGGCCGTCAAAACTTTTGCAGGTACGGAATTTGGAATTCCGCGGCGCCGGGGTAGCCGCTTTTGGCTTGTCCCCGATGACCGTCGGGACTCTGGGACCCTGCGCGTAGCCGCTCAACGGGCATTTCTGGGAAGCGGGAATCTGGAAGGGGCCGTCAAAACTTTTGCAGATATGGAACTTGGATGTTTGCCCCGCCGGGACTTGGGTGGATTGACCCGCGGTAAAGACGGCCACCGCCGCAAGCAGAAGAAAAATTCTGTTTTTCACTGTCAAAGCCCTCCGACCCGCAAGAGAAGTAAGATCAAATCACGGAAAGGTCAAACAGGAAACGATCTGAAATCGCGGCTTCTATTATATTAGAGACGCCAAATAAAACCCGGTGTCCTCACCGGGTTCCTAACTCATCTAAGCATTGGGCCTGTTGGGAATATCAACCCTTGCGACTACGCGCCGCCAGTGTCCTCAGCCTGAGCGCGTTGAGGCGGATGAAGCCTTCGGCATCCTTCTGGTCATAGGCGCCACGGTCGTCCTCGAAGGTAACCAGCGCATCGGAATAGAGCGTCTTCCTCGACTTGCGGCCGGTGACAATCACGTTGCCCTTGTAGAGCTTCAGCCGCACGGTGCCTTCGACGTCTTCCTGGCTCTTGTCGATCATCGCCTGCAACATCAGCCGCTCGGGCGCGAACCAGAAGCCATTGTAGATGAGCTCGGCGTAGCGCGGCATGAACTCGTCCTTGAGATGGGCGGCTCCGCGGTCGAGCGTGATCGATTCGATCGCCCGGTGGGCCGATATCAGGATGGTGCCGCCGGGGGTCTCGTAGACGCCGCGCGATTTCATGCCGACGAAACGGTTCTCGACCAGATCTAGCCTGCCGATGCCGTTGTCGCGGCCGAGATCGTTCAGCGCCGCCAGCATCGTTGCCGGCGACAGCTTCTTGCCGTTGAGCGCAACCGGGTCACCCTGCAGGAATTCTATCTCGATCTCCGTGACCTCATCCGGCGCATCCATCGGCGAGATGGTGCGCTGGTGGACGAATTCCGGCGGTTCCGTCCACGGATCCTCCAGCACCTTGCCCTCGGAGGAGGAGTGCAGCAGGTTGGCATCGACCGAGAAAGGCGCGTCGCCCTTCTTGTCCTTCGGCACCGGGATCTGGTGCTGCTCGGCGAAGTTGATGAGATCGGTGCGCGACTTGAACGACCAGTCGCGCCACGGCGCGATGACCTTGATGTCGGGGTTCAGCGCATAGGCGGAAAGCTCGAAACGCACCTGATCGTTGCCCTTGCCGGTGGCGCCATGGGCGATGGCATCGGCGCCGGTCTCTTTTGCGATCTCGACAAGATGTTTCGAAATCAGCGGCCGGGCGATCGAGGTGCCGAGCAGATAGGTGCCTTCATAGACGGCGTTGGCGCGGAACATCGGAAAGACGAAATCGGATACGAACTCCTCGCGGACATCGACGATGCGGATGTCCTTGATGCCCATCATCTCGGCCTTGCGCCTGGCCGGCTCCAGTTCGCCACCCTGGCCGAGATCGGCGGTGAAGGTGACGACCTCGGCGCCAAGTTCGGTCTGCAGCCATTTCAGGATGATCGAGGTATCAAGGCCGCCGGAATAGGCGAGCACGACTTTCTTGACGGCTTTTGCTTTCGACATGGTGGGCAGTTCCGCGACAGGGGTTCTTCGCGGGCGAGGTATCACGGCGTTTTAGGCCAGCGCAAGGGACGAACGATGCCTGGACCAGATGCTTCATCTCCAAGAGGCTGGCGAGCACACGGCTCTTGCGCTATGGCTGCGCCGTCTTTTGCCGCTACGAGACGAGCCATGTCCTTCATCCCCGACAGTACGACGCTTATCCAGTTCTCCATCGCCACCTTCATCCTGGCGATCACGCCCGGGCCTGACATGACGCTGTTCGTCTCGCGCACGCTGAGCCAGGGCCGTGCCACCGGCTTTGCCTCCATGGCCGGCGCCTTGTGCGGCACGCTGATTCACACCACGCTGGTGGTGGTCGGCGTCTCGGCGCTGATCGTCGCCTCGCCGATGGCGTTCTTCGTGCTGAAGATTTTCGGCGCCGGCTATCTGGTCTTCCTGGCATGGCAGGCGATCACAAAAGGGTCGGCGTTTTCACCGGAGAAGAAGAGCGGGCCGCAGATCTCGCTGTTCCGCAGCTGGGCGGCGGGGCTCGGGGTCAATCTGCTCAACCCGAAGATCATCCTGTTCTTCATGACCTTCCTGCCGCAATTCGTCTCCGCGCATGATCCCGACGCGCCGGGAAAGCTGTTCTTTCTCGGCGCGATGTTCGTCGTGCTGGCGATCCCGGTGACGGCGCCGATGGTGCTGGCGGCGGAAAAATTCTCGGCCGCGATGAAATCCAGCCCGCGCGTCACCCGCGTCGTCGACTATCTGTTTGCCGGAGTTTTTTCGGCCTTCGCGCTCAAGATCCTGACGGCCCAGGCGAAATAGGGCGTCCGATCCGACGCCAGCTTCCGGCCGAGCGCCCGGCGCTCAGCCAGTAGAAAATACCGCCGACCATACCGCAGCCGATCACCGCCAGCATGACGCTGGTGTTGGTGATCTCGAAATTGGCATCTTTTGTCTGGCGCACGAAGCCGAGGAAGACTGCCGCCACCGCTGCGCCCGCCAGCGCATAGAACAGCCAGTCGCGCCGGCCGAGAATCTCGGAGACGAGGATGGCGACGGCCGCCGGCATGAAGGCGAAATAGGCGACGAACAGTGCGACAAAGGGGACGGAAAACCACAGCGACGCCTGCGCTACCGGCTGTGTCTCGTCCGTCATCAGCCCCAGAGACGCCAGGAACATGATGTTGAGGAAAGCGCTGGCAGCCAGCGATGCAACGCCGTAGCCGACAAGGATGACGGCGAAGCGGATCAGATAAGCGACGAGGCGGTTCACGCGAATTGCCCGGGCATTTGCAGGAACCGGCTCTCGACCAGGCGATAGACGGCTCCTGCCAAGCTTCCCGCAATGATTAGGGCCACCAACACGTCAACGTCCGGTGGCCTCTGTGCCGACAGATGCAGTTTCCAGACCGCAAATACGCACGTCCCAACGAAAGCTCCCCCGACGACAAAAAGAATCCAGCGTCTCGCCTCGAGAACTTGGGAAGCAATGACCATCGGGATTGCCAGCGGTGCGCCAAAGATGCCTGCGATCATCGCTCCAAGCAGCAACAGCGACCAACTATCTCGAGTGGACAGGAAAGCGGGAACACGCCACCATATCAGTGCATCGAGCAGGAAAAAGACCAGAGACATGGTGAAGGCAGCCAGGGCGTAGCAGAGCAAAGTCACTGCCAATCGCCTGAGGTATTTCACGCCTCGCCATGCCCCGCGATCATCATCGCTTCCAGCGCCAGCCGGTCGACCTTCCGCATGCGCTCGGACTCCGACTTGAGCTGGCCGCAGGCGGCCAGGATGTCGCGGCCGCGCGGCGTGCGGATCGGCGAGGCATAGCCGGCATTGTTGATGTAGTCGGCGAATTTCTCGATCGTCTCCCAGTCCGAGCACTGGTAGTTGGTGCCCGGCCACGGATTGAACGGGATCAGATTGATCTTGGCCGGGATGCCCTTGAGCAGCTTGATCAGCGCCTTGGCGTCTTCGATCGAATCATTGACGTCCTTCAGCATCACATATTCGAAGGTGATCCGCTTGGCGTTGGACAGGCCGGGATAGGCACGACAGGCAGCGATCAGTTCGTTCAGCGGATACTTCTTGTTGATCGGCACCAAAAGGTCGCGCAGATCGTCATTGGTGGCGTGCAGTGAGATCGCCAGCATGACGCCGATCTCTTCGCCGGTGCGGAAGATCTCCGGTACGACGCCGGAAGTCGACAGCGTGATGCGCCTCTTCGACAGGGAAAGCCCGTCGCCGTCGGATGCAATCAGCAGCGCCTTCTTCACCGCCTCGAAATTGTAGAGCGGCTCACCCATGCCCATCATGACGACGTTGGACACTTTCCTGCCCTCGGCCGGCACGATGGCGCCGTCGGGCGTGTCGCGGTCGGGGAAATCGCCGAGCCGATCGCGGGCTGTCAAAAGCTGGGCGAGGATTTCCTCGGCGGTCAGGTTGCGCACCAGCTTTTGCGTGCCGGTGTGGCAGAAGGAACAGGTCAGGGTGCAGCCGACTTGCGAGGAGATGCACAGCGTGCCGCGGCCTTCTTCGGGAATGTAGACGGTCTCGATCTCGACCGGCCGGCCGGCGCCGCGCGGCGGAAAGCGGAACAGCCATTTGCGCGTTCCGTCCGAGGAAATCTGCTCCTCGACGATCTCGGGCCTGGCAATGGTGAAATGCGTGTCGAGCGCCGCGCGCAGATCCTTGGAGATGTTGAACATGCCGGCAAAGTCGGAAACGCCGCGCACATAGATCCAATGCCAGAGCTGTTGGGCGCGCATTTTCGCCTGGCGCTCCGGCACGATGCCGGCGGCGACGAGGGCGGCCCCAAGTTCGGCTCGCGTCAAGCCGATCAGCGACGGTTTTTCAGGCGTCGTGGGGGTGCGCAACGCGTCACGCGCGCCTTCGGCGGTAAGATCGAATGAAAGGGTCATTGTTGCGCCAATATAAGCGATTTGCGGCCGATTACAGCATCGTGCCCGAAATGAAGCGCGGCGCATAGCACAGGTTAGCGGCGGAGTCATGCCGGGGTTCTTCCTTCTCCCCTTGTGGGAGAAGGTGGCCGAGCGAAGCTCGGTCGGATGAGGGGTGTTCCAGCTTGGCGCCGACGGCGTTCCGTCCAACACCCCTCTTCCGTCTCGGCGCTGCGCGCCGATCCACCTTCTCCCACAAGGGGAGAAGGGAAGACCGCGCCTAACCGCCTACTTGCACTTGGCGATCGAGGCCAGCGCCGCCGAGATGCCCTTCAGCGAGAAGACGTAGGTGGTGGTGTTGCCGCGGCCGGACTTGGCCGACACCTTCATGTCGGTGCCGGTCTTCATCGCGGCGATCAGCACCGGCTCCTCGGCGGCGTTCTCGACCCAGGCCGACTTGCCGCGCGTGAACATCGAAAAAGACTTCTTGTCGATGGTGACGGTGGCCTTGGAACCCTCCTGGAAGGTATAGCCGGCGATGAATTGCGGCTCGTAGGACACTTGCTGCCCCGGCCGCTGGCTGACGAAGAAGAACATGTCGCCGTGATCGAGCGTCGGCGGCTGCTTGTCGGTTGGCACCGTCAGGACATAGCAGACCTTGCCGCCGCCCGACGCCTGATAACTGTAGGTGCCCCAGGCATTATGCTGGCCGATCTTGGTTGCCGACTGCGCCAGCGCGGGCGCCGTCAAGGCCACCAGGGCCAGGCTGGAAACTATAGCAATCAATCCGCGCATCGCTTTTCCCGTATTCCACTGGTGCGGCGGCAGGCCGGCTCGGCGTCCTGCCCGTCGCTTCATTTTGATTTAATCTGGGTTACCAAACGGTGAATTTCCCTGAGAAAAGGATGTTCACGCCAGGAAACCGCCGCCGTCTTCGCGCTGCCGCTCGAAAAAGCGGCTGGCGCACTGTCCCTGCCGCGACTTGGAGGCCACGAAAACGGCAAGAGTTTGACTTTTCAAGCAGCTAGGTCCTTGCAGCCATCCTGGCTTTTCTGATGTACGTGACGAATTTCCCTCCAGATGGTACCATGTCTACGTTCGCCTCCACGACGTTCGGCCAGGGCGCCCTTCTTGGCGGCTACGGGAGATTTGGCCATGGCCGTTTCCGAGACAGTCCTGATCCTGGCGGGCGGCACAGCCGTCCTGGCGATTGTGTTCGGCATTCGTGTCGCCATGCGGCGGGCGGCCGGTGGCGCGGTGCGCCGGTCGGATGCCGGGGAGACGGCGGGCGGATCGGGCGCGCCCGACGTGGCCGGGGTCATTGCGCTGCCACCTTTGATCTTCCTCGGCTTCCTGGTGGCGGCAACCGTGCTCGAGGTGCTCGTGCCGCTCCCGGTCATGGCCGGGCAGGCGCTCGCCCGCTATCTGACCGGCGCCGTGCTCGCGGTGTGCGGCTTCGTGTTCATCTTTATGGCAGCGGGCCGCTTTCAGGCCGCTGGAACCAACATACCACCGACCTTGCCGACGACGGCGCTGGTCGTCGACGGTATCTATCGGCGCACCAGGAATCCGTTCTATCTGGGAACGACCCTCATCTATTTGGGCCTCGGCGTCGCGGCCGGAAGTCTTTGGGCTATTGCGCTCGTCGTCCCGCTGCTGTGGGTGATCAATACCGGCGTAATCGCGCCGGAAGAGCGCTATCTCGAGCGGAAGTTCGGAGATGCCTATCGCGCCTACAAGGCGCGGGTGCGGCGGTGGGTTTGACGGCCGGAAAGTCGGTTCTCACGCGATTTTTTGCGCCGTACCGGCTCAGCTCTTGTCGGCGATGGCCTGCCTGGCGGCGAGCCGGTGCGCCGGCGTGATGTGGGCGCTGACGGCGGTAATCGCGGCGGTCAGCACGGCGATGTCGTCGGTGAAGCCTAGCCCAAGGATGAAATCGGGGATGACGTCCGTCGGCAGCACGAAATAGCCGAGCGCAGCCAGCAAGGTGCCCTTGGCGCGCAGCGGCGTCTTCTTGTCCATGGCACAGTAATAGGCGGCGACCACCTCTTCCATGAACGGGATCTGCCGGGCGGCCTTCTTCGCCGTACGCCAGAACTTTTCGCGCACTTCGCTCTCGTTGCCCGGCTTGCTGCCGAGGCCAAAGAAATCAAAACCGGATTTTTGCGCCATCAACCTCTCCTTGCGGCCGTCGCGTGACTTCACGCGTGACCGCGAGGCAAAATGTGGTGAAAGCCGAACCTCGCTGCAAGGTGCAGATAGGCTCAGCCGCCGAAATAGCGGTTCATTTTCCTGGCCAGATCGAAATCCAGCGCGGTCAGGCCGCCGGCGTCGTGCGTGTTGAGGGTCACGTTTACCGTCTTGTAGACGTTCGACCAGTCGGGATGGTGGTCCATCTTCTCCGCGGCCAGGGCAACGCGGGTCATGAAGGCAAAGGCTTCGGAGAAATTCTTGAAGGTGAAGCTGCGGGTGATCGAGCCACCATCCTTGGCCAGCGACCAGCCGTCGAGGCCGGCAAGTTCGGCGCGGATCGCCTCTTTTGCTAGTTTCTCCCTGGCCATGTCCGTCTACCGCATGATCCGCGAAGCGTCGGCGGCGCCGACCAAACGGCTGGCGACGCGGTTGTCGGCACCTGAAAGCGGCCAGGCCTCCTCGACGACGTAAGGCCCGCCGCCGACCGAATCGCGCGACGACATCAGCACGAAGCGGCCGACCCGGAACGGCAGCGTCGAAAAATTGCCGCGTGCCGACAGGTATTGGGCGACGTCGAGCGGGCTCGAATTGCGCAGGCGGGCCAGCGTCACATGCGGCATGAACTTGCGCGGGTCGGCCGGGATGCCGAGCCGCTGGCAGATGCGCTCGATCTCGGCCTGCAATGCGGAAAGATCGGGCGAAGCGGCGACCCCGGCCCACACCGCATGCGGCTTCTTCTGGCCGAAGGCGCCGACGCCGGACAGCGTCAGCGGGAAGGACGGGCGGTGAACACGGTCAAGCGCATTGGCGATGTCGTCGGCGACATGGCCCTCGACATCGCCGATGAAGCGCAGCGTCAGATGATAGTTTTCGACGTCGATCCAGCGGGCTCCCGGCAGGCCGCCCCTGAGCAGGGACAGCGAAAGAGCGGCATCACGCGGTATCTCGAGGGCGGTAAAAAGACGCGGCATGGGAAGCCTCCTGTCCTCGAATCGAACTCTTGCCCCTAGCGAATCATCGATATTCAAACGGGGCAAGGGGTTTGTTGGTCGCAGGCCTGCCTAAAAGCTTCCCCTGCGGAAGGTGTTGCGACGGCGAACCCTCGCCTTCAGGAATTGCCCCGGACCGCTTCAATGGTCTTCTCCACACTGGGCAGGATACCCTCGACGATGCGGTCGACGCCTCGGGCGTTTGGATGAAGGCCGTCCTCGAGTTGCAGGACGGATTGACCGGCGATGCCCTCGAGAAAGAAAGGATAGAGCGGCACGCCATATTTTTCAGCCAGTCTCGGAAAGGTCGCGTCAAAGGCGTTCTGGTAGTCGGCGCCGAGATTGGGCGCCGCGCGCATTCCGGCCAGCAAAACGGCGATCTTGCGCTGCTTCAGCTTTGCCAGCATGGCGTCCAGGTTCTTTTCCGCTATGGCGGGCGAAACGCCGCGCAGCATGTCATTGGCGCCGAGCTCCAGGATGACCAGCTGCGTGCCGTCCGGCACCGACCAGTCGAGCCGCGACAGGCCGCCGCTCGTCGTATCGCCGGAGACGCCGGCATTGGCGACCGTGACATCGTAGCCCTTGGCGCGCAGCGCCGCCTGCAACTTCTCGGTGAAGCCCTGACCTGGCCCGAGGCCATAACCCGCCATCAAGCTGTCGCCGAAACCGACAATGGTGAACGGTTCGGCGCGCGCCGACGAAATGGCGCCGCAAATGGCGAGGAAAAGGGCGAAGGCTGCGGCAAAGGTGTGTTTGAAAGCCATGCGGCAGGCCCCATATGACCAGGAACATCTGTTGGCGAAGGCAGGTTTTCGTCTTTGTCGAGCATCGGATGCTCTAGCCTTCATCCCCCATATAGGACGATTTGATTTTGGAAGAAGCCGTCATTTCGCTGAAAGACGTATCGCTGACGCTCGGCGAAGGTGCATCCTCGGTCCATGTGCTGAAGGGCGTCAGCCTCGATGTGGCGGGCGGCGAAGCGACAGGCATCGTTGGACCTTCAGGTTCGGGAAAGTCGACATTGCTGATGGTTTTGGCCGGGCTTGAAAGGGTCGATTCGGGGACGGTCCGAATTGCCGGCGAGCTGCTCAACGGCAAAAGCGAAGATCAGATCGCATCGTTTCGGGGACGAAACATCGGCATCGTGTTCCAGTCTTTCCATCTCATCCCTAATATGATGGCGCTGGAAAACGTTGCTGTCCCGCTGGAGCTTGCCGGCCATGTCGATCCATTCGGCGTGGCGGCGCGCGAGCTGGCGGCGGTCGGTCTCAGCGATCGCGTCACCCATTACCCCGGCGAATTGTCTGGCGGCGAGCAGCAGCGCGTGGCGATCGCCCGGGCGCTGGCGCCGTCGCCGCGCATCCTGATCGCCGACGAGCCGACCGGCAATCTCGACCAGGCAACGGGGCGGCACGTCGCCGACCTGCTGTTTGCCAAGGCGGCCGAACGCGGCATGACGCTGGTGCTGGTCACGCATGACCCGCTACTCGCGGCGCGCTGCTCGCGCCAGGTGTCGATGCGGTCGGGGCTGATCGAAGACGCGCCTAAGCCGGCCACCAGGGCTGGCAAGGTGACCGCGTGATGCCGCTGGCGCGAACGCTGAGGCTCGCCTTTCGGTTTTCGCTGCGCGAAATGCGTGGCGGGCTGTCCGGCTTCCTGATCTTCCTTGCCTGCATCGCGCTCGGCGTCGCGGCAATCGGCGGCGTCAATTCGGTGGCGCAGGCTATTTCCGCCGGTGTTGCCGACCAGGGCCAGACGCTGCTCGGCGGTGATCTCCGCTTCCAGCTCAACCAACGCGATCCGACCAGAGCCGAACGCAGCTTCCTCGACCGGCTTGGCACGGTTTCGCACAGCGCCAATATGCGCTCGATGGCGAGGCTCGAGGACGGCTCCGACCAGGCGCTGGTCGAGGCCAAGGCGGTCGACGGCGCCTATCCGCTCTATGGTGCGCTGGAGACCGAGCCGGTGCTGTCGCGAGAGGATCTGTTCGGCGAAAAATCCGGCGTCTTCGGCGCCGCCGCCCCGGACCTCTTGTTCGAGCGGCTGAACCTTGGCATCGGTGACCGGCTAAAGCTCGGCAGCGCGACGTTCGAGCTGCGCGCCAGGCTGGTCAACGAGCCGGATGCAGTGTCGGATGGCTTCGGTTTTGCGCCGCGGCTGATGGTGTCGACCGACGGGCTTGCCGCTTCCGGCCTGATCCAGCCGGGCAGCCTGGTCGAGAACGCCTATAAGGTCCGCCTGCCCGGCGGCACCACTGAGGCACAGATCAAGGCGATCCAGGAGCAGGCGGCAAACCAGTTCCCGCAGGCCGGCTGGTCGATCCGCACCCGCAGCAACGCAGCGCCGGCGCTGTCCTCCAACATCGAACGGTTCTCGCAATTCCTGACGCTGGTCGGGTTGACGGCGCTGGTGGTCGGCGGCGTCGGCGTGGCCAATGCCGTGCGTGCCTATCTCGACGGCAAGCGCGGCGTCATCGCCACCTTCAAGAGCCTGGGGGCTTCGGGAGGGTTCGTCTTTGCCGTCTATCTGGTGCAGATCCTGATGATCGCCGCCCTCGGCATCACGCTAGGCCTTGTGCTGGGCGCGCTGATGCCGTTCGCGGCCAGCGCGGCACTCCAATCGGTCATTCCAGTGCCGGCGGAAGGTGGGTTCTATCCCGGCGCCCTCGGCATGGCAGCGCTGTTCGGGCTGCTGGTGACGCTGGCTTTCGCCTTGCTGCCGCTCGGCCGCGCCCGCGACGTGCCGGCAACGGCGCTGTTTCGCGAAATGGGTTTCGAGGGCCGCGGTTTTCCACGCCCGCTCTATATCGCCGCGGCATTGGGCATCGCGCTGCTGCTCGCGGTACTGGCGATCCTGTTTTCCGGCGACCGCCGTATTGCCTCGATCTTCGTTGGCGCCACGATCTTTTCGTTCCTGGTGCTGCGTGTGGTCGGCTCGCTGGTGCAGTGGGCGGCGAAGAAAAGCCCGCGCGTGCGCTCGACCGCGCTCAGGCTCGCCATCGGCAACATCCATCGGCCTGGCGCCTTGACGCCGTCCGTGGTGCTGTCGTTGGGACTCGGGCTGACGCTGCTGGTGACGCTGGCGCTGATCGACGGCAATCTCAGGCGGCAGATCTCGGGCAGCCTGCCGGAAAGGGCACCGAACTTCTTCTTCGTCGATATCCAGAGCGGTGACGGCGATGCCTTCTCCGCGCTGCTCGGCAAAGAGGCACCGCAAGGCAAGCTGATCAAGGTGCCGATGCTGCGCGGCCGGGTGATGGCGCTCAACGGCGTCGATGTCGACAAGGTCAAGGTTCCGGCCGAAGGCGCCTGGGTACTGCGCGGCGATCGCGGCCTGACCTATGACGCAAAGCTGCCGGAGAATGCGACGCTGACCGAGGGCAGCTGGTGGCCGGAGAACTATGCCGGCGAGCCGCTGGTCTCGTTTTCCGCCGAGGAAGGCAAAGAGATCGGGCTGAAGCTCGGCGACACCATCACCGTCAACGTGCTCGGCCGCAACATCACGGCCAAGATCGCCAATTTCCGCCAGGTCGAATGGGAAACCATGGGCATCAATTTCGTCATGGTGTTCTCGCCCAACACATTCGCCGATGCGCCGCATGGCTGGTTGGCGACGCTGACCGAGACGAATGCGTCGGCAGCCGACGATGCGCATCTTCTCAACGCCGTCACGCGTGCCTTTCCAGCGGTGACGACGGTCAGGGTCAAGGACGCGCTCGAAATCGTCAACCGGCTGGTGGCGCAGCTCGGCACAGCAATCAGGGCAGCAGCGGGCGTGGCGTTGATCGCCTCGGTGCTGGTGCTGGCCGGGGCGCTCGCCGCCGGCAACCGGGCTCGCATTCACGACGCGGTGGTGCTGAAGACCCTGGGTGCGACCAGGAAAACGCTGATCGCCGCGTTTTCGCTGGAATACATGCTGATCGGCCTTGCCACTGCGATCTTCGCGCTGGCAGCGGGCGGTGTGGCGGCGTGGTTCGTCGTCGCGCGCATCATGACGCTGCCATCGCACTTCATGCCGGAGGTGGTGGTGGCGACCATCGGCTTTTCGCTGGTGGTCACGGTCGGCATAGGCCTTGCCGGCACGTGGCGGGTGCTGGGCCACAAGGCGGCGCCGGTGCTGCGGAATCTTTGAGCCAGAGCCGGTTTCGATTAAATCTCGGTAATGTTCCGGGCGGGAAGGCCAATAAAACCGTATCTCCGGCACTTCACGGAGCATTACGTTTGGTTACGGTCTTGTCCTTTACGCCAAGAACCATCATATTTCGGCGCAGGCATGCTGGAGCCCCGCCAGCGGCGCCTGGGTTCAAAAGGACCTGACACCGGACGGGGCAGAAGCAATATGAGGATTTCCATGGCTGATCCCGTTCGCAATTATCAGACGCGCGCCGTGCCCGGCGCCGGCGTCGATGCTGCCATCGACCAGGGCCTGCGGGCCTATATGATTAAGGTCTACAATCTGATGGGGCTTGGCCTCCTCATCACCGGCCTTGCCGCGGTCGGCACAATCATGCTGGCCACCACCAGCGATCCCGCCTCGGCCGTCGCGACGTTGCCAAGCGGCGAGATGCTGACCTCGTTCGGCTACGCGATCTTCGGCTCGCCGCTGAAATGGCTGGTGATCTTCGCCCCGCTGGCAGCGGTGATGTTCCTGTCGTTCCGCGTCCAGTCGATGAGCGTTTCGGCCGCGCAGACGACATTCTGGGTCTACGCCGGCCTCGTCGGCCTGTCGCTGTCGTCGATCTTCCTGGTCTACACCACCGCCAGCATCTCGCAGACCTTCTTCGCCACCGCCGCCGCCTTTGGCGGGCTGTCGCTCTACGGTTACACGACCAAGCGCGATCTCTCGGCGTTCGGTTCGTTCCTGGTCATGGGCCTGGTCGGCCTGATCATCGCGATGGTGATCAACGTCTTCCTGCAGTCGTCGGCGCTTTCCTTCGCCGTTTCGGCGATCGGCGTGCTGATCTTCGCGGGCCTCACCGCCTACGACACGCAGAACATCAAGGAGATGTACTTCGAGGGCGACGAGACTGATGTCGCCGGCCGCAAGGCGATTATGGGCGCATTGAGGCTCTATCTCGATTTCATCAACCTATTTATGTTTCTGCTGCAGTTCATGGGCGACCGTCGCTAAATACGGTTTTCCTGGACCAGCGAGTTTGGAAAGGGCGGCCCAATGGCCGCCCTTTTCTTTTGTGCCGGCTTTTGCTGTGATATAGGGCAGATGAACGACGTGCCTAAATTATGAGCAGCATCACCTTGCGGGCCGCGACGTCGGCCGATCTCGACCGGATCACCGAAATCTATGCCGACGCGGTGACGAATGGCACGGCGAGCTATGAACTCGAACCGCCAAGCCGCACCGAGATGGGCGTGCGCTTCGACAACCTGATGGCGGGCGGCTTTCCCTATCTCGTTGCAGAAAAGGCCGGCGCCGTGCTCGGCTATGCCTATGCCGGAGCGTTCCGGCCGCGCCCGGCGTACCGCTTCGTCGTTGAGGATTCCGTCTATGTCGCGCCCGAGGCCAAAGGGCAAGGCGTCGGGCTGCTCTTGATGCAAGGGCTGATCGAGGCGGCCAAGGCGGCGGGTTTTCGCCAGATCATCGCGGTGATCGGCGACGGCCGGCCCGACAGCGCCTCGGTACGGCTGCACGAGAAGCTCGGCTTTCGTCATTCCGGCCGCCTGGAAGGCTCAGGCTACAAGCACGGACGCTGGCTGGACACGGTGTTCATGCAACTGCCGATCAATGGCGGGGCGTCCATCCCGCCTGATCCGCAATCGCTGCCCGAGCGGAAGTTCCGCCAGCAAAAATAAAGGGTTACGCCTCGACCAGCTTCAGTGTTCGGTCGAACACGCCAAGCACCCGGCCGAGTTCCTGGCCGCGCTTGAGGATGCGCCCGCCGGCGGCGATGACGGCGAACGCGCCTTGCCGGCGCGCCAGCTTCGGATCCTTGACGATCTGGAAAAGCGGCACTTCGCTGGTGCGGCGGAAGACGGAAAAAACGGCGCGGTCGGCGAGATGGTCGATGGCATAGTCGCGCCACTCGTTGGCGGCAACCATACGGCCGTAGAGCCTGAGGATCTGGTCCAGTTCGCGCCGGTCGAACCGCACCGGCTGGTCGAGGCGTTCGCGTCTTGCCTCATGCAGCGGGATCAATATTGCGGATGCGTCCCCATCCTCCGTCCCGCTGCTGCGATCAGTCATGCCTGGATCCTCGCAATGAATCGTACGCCGACCAAAGTTGGCGCTTTCGTTGCCGAATTGCAAGGCCCGGCCGGGCAAGGCCAGCACCGCGCGGTTTCTCCAGCGTCCAGTCACGTTTGCGAAACGCCTGTTGGAATTGGTGATGCTTCGCCACAATCCTGCCTTTTTTTATCCGTGCTCATGCCCCAATGTCCGACGAATTTACCGGTGTTGCCTGAGACGGTTCGGTCCGGCACCGGCTCGTAAACCCCAAGCCCCCCGCCCACGGGTCTGCGTCGGATCGAACCAACCTCGGTTTTTCCTTGGAAAGATCGGGTGCGACGATCCCAAAACCTAAATGACCGGCGTCAGAAGCAAGCTGACGCCGGTTTTTTATTGGCCGGAGCCGTGGCGGTGCGATCCGTCCGGATTGGCTGCCATCAGAAGGTTGAGCGCGGTTCTCCCTTCTCCCCTTGTGGGAGAAGGTGTCGCCGAAGGCGACGGATGAGGGGTGTTCCAGCTTGGCAATTTCCTTGAAATCGCCGCCGCCTCAATTCTTCCAGCACCCCTCAACCGTCTCGGCGCTGCGCGCCGATCCACCTTCTCCCACAAGGGTGTTTGGACCGGAGACATCGCGAACAGATGTGCGAGGACATCGCGAACAGTTTTGCGCTTTTGCGCGAGGGGGTTCGGGATGCCATTCGAGGACAGAAGC
>NZ_JAMYQL010000049.1:0-28439 GCF_040320865.1 Mesorhizobium sp. M0598
ATAAGGTGTTCCACGGACGGCTCCCTTGTTTGAGATCTCAACGAACTCATTCTGGCACATCCGATGCCGTCGGGCGCCGTCCACCCCATCATGCCGTGACCTTAGCCGAAGAACGCAGCGAAACAGAATTCTGCACCGCAGCAGCGCTCTGATGTAGCGGCATGGATCCTGGGGTCTGCGCCGCGTCGCTTCGCTCCTTGCTTCGCCCCAGGATGACGAAACGACGGGCGCCTCGGCCAATTGTCGAAGTACGCATCGCCCTAGTGCACGGCCGCGTACATGATCTTCTCCTCTGTCGCCTCCGCCGGCGAGAACTCCTCGACGATGCGGCCCTGCCGGCAGACCAGGATGCGGTCGGAGAGGTTCATGATCTCCGGCAGGTAGGACGAGATGACGACGACGGCCAGGCCCTCGTCGGCCAGGCGGTTGATGATCTGGTGGATCTCAGCGATCGCACCGACATCGACGCCGCGGGTCGGCTCGTCGAAGATGACGATGCTCGGCTTTTGCACCAGCCCCTTGCCGATCACCACCTTCTGCTGGTTGCCGCCGGAAAGCTCGACCACGCGCGCATTGTTGTTGATCGCCTTGACGTTCAGCGTCTTGGTCCATTCGGCCGACAGCGCCCGCATCTCCTGCGCATTGATCACCCAGCCCTTTTCTCGCCCTGCCGCCAAAAAGCCGCCGAACAGGTTCTCGGCGACGTCCATCGTCTCGAAAATCCCCTCGCTCTTGCGGTCTTCGGTGACATAGACGATGCCGTCCGCCACCGCCTCGCTGGGGACGAGATAGCGCACCGGCCGGTCGTGCAGTTCAATGCTGCCGCCGCGCAGGAAGTCGCGCTTGTAGATGCCGGAGACGATCTTGAACGTCTCGGTGCGGCCCGAGCCGATCAGCCCGAAGACGCCGGTGATCTGGCCCTCGAAGATCGAGAAGGAATTGTTGCGCACGACATTGCTCATCGAGATGTCCTGCACCGACAGCACCTTCTTGCCGGCCTTGCGCAGCTTGGCCTCGTCGCGCTGGCTGTAGAGCTGTCCCGAAAGCGTTCGCCCGACCATGGCGGCGACGATCCTGTCGCGATCGAAAGCGGCGGTATCGTCGGTGATCACCAGCTCGCCGTCGCGCAGGATGGTGATGCGGTCGGCGATATCAAGCGCCTCTTCGAGAGCATGGCTGATGAAGACGATCGACACACCCCTTCCCTTGAGCCGGCGGATCAGTGCGAAGAAGTGCCGCTTTTCCTCTGGTGTCAGCGTCGCTGTCGGCTCGTCGAAGATGATGATCTCGGCATTGTGGTGGACGGCGCGCGCGATCTCGACCATCTGCCGCTTGGCCGCGCCCAGCGTCGCCACCATGGCGTTCGGGTCGACGGGAAAATTCAGCGACTGCAGAAACTGCTGCGCCGAGATGTAGGTGCCGCGCAGCCGGTTGAGAAAGCTCTCCGTGCCGAGATAGAGGTTCTGCGCCACGGTCATCGACGGCACCAGGCTGGTCTCCTGGAACACCATGGCGATGCCGGCTTCAAGTGCCGCGTGCGGCGAGGCGTAGGCGATCTCCTGGCCGTTGTGGAACATCTTTCCCGATGTCGCGTCGACAACGCCGGCGATGACCTTGGTCAGCGTCGATTTTCCCGCACCGTTCTCGCCGAGCAGCGCGTGAATCTCGCCCTTGCGCAACTCGAAGCTGACATTCTTCACCGCAGGCACACCGCGATAGGTCTTGGTCACGTTCTCCAGTCGGACGATCGGTTCCATCAGCGATGCCCTCCTGAAGCCGGATCGATGGCCAGCAGGCAATCGCCGCCTTTCGAGGCAATGAACAGGCGACCGTCTGTCTCCGCCACGCTGCAGATGCCGTGGCGCGTGCCGTTGGCGCGGCTGTGCAGGCTGTACCGCGGCCGCATGTCCCGATCGAGCCTGACCACCAGCCCGTAGGAGCGGCTCGGCGACCACGGCTTGTGGATGCCCATGGTGCGGATGCCGCCGCATTGCAGCGGCTCGAGGAAGCTGCGGTTGGAGGCGAGTGCCGGCGCGATCCAGTGTTGCGGCGACACTTGCGCCAGCATGTCGTTCCGATAGTGCGTTTCCTGTAGCACGAATTCGATCAGACGGTTCCGGGGCGCAAACAGCGCCAGCCAGGCACCGCCATCGGCGGCGGGCGATAGCCGCGCGGGATAGCCGGGCAGATGCGCCAGCACCGTCGAGCGGCTGCCTGTCGCGCCGTCGAAGCGGACGAGTTGGTGCCGCCAGCTCTCGCCGACCAACACGTCCTTGCCGGTTGGATGCAGCCCATAGGGAAAGGCGATGTCACCGGCGAGCTTGCGGAATTCGCTGCCTGCCGGATCGCGCTTCCACAGCGAACCCGACGCACCCTTCTTCATCAGATCGGCGGCCCATTGCGACGGCCCGTGGTCGGCCGAGCCATTTGCCAGCCAAAGCGTGCCATCTTCCGCGTAGGCGAGTGCTGTGATGCAGCGGATCTCGGCCGGCAGGGCGGCCTCCTTGCCTGCAATCAGCAGCCTGCCGCTTTCGAGCCCGACCGTCAGTTCGCCGGCAGGCGAGCGCGCGAGCGCGGTGACTGCGGCCGGAAATGTCTCGACCAGAACAGGCGCGCCACCGGCGGCGAGCGCGTAGACGGCATTGCCGCTGGAAACCAGCAGCCGGCCGTCGGCGACCAGCAGATTATCAGGCTCGAGCAGTTCGGCGAAGGCCGCAGCATCGTCCAGCAGCGTGTTCGGCCTGAAGGCGCCGTCGAGCGGCGGGATGGTCACCGCCTTGCCGCGGAAGATGTCGAGGATCGGGTCCAGCATCATGCCTTCGCCCCCCAGTAAGAAGCGGGGCTGGTCCAGTTCGGGTCGGCCCCGGCAATCCGGTAGCGGCCGATGCGGTTGTTGAGAATACCGCCGACGAACAGAAAACCCTTGTGCTCGCGCATCGAGGTGACCATCGGATGCGCGGCGCCCGACAGGTCGCCCATCGCTTCGACGATGCCGCCCTTCTCGTTGAATTTCACCACGCCGCCGGTGTTGATGTTGGGGAACAGCCATTCGTCCTGCGGCAGCCGGCGCGTCATGCGCTTGCGCATGTCGGGGTGGCGCAGCGACAGGTCGAAGCTTGGCGTGCGCATGCCGAGCCAGGCCATCCAGTAATTGCCGTCCGACGCTCGGTTGATGTTGTCGGGGTAGCCAGGCATGTCGCGGATGACGCATTCGGCAACGCCCGCCTTCGGCCCTTCCAGCCAGTAGCGGTGCACGCGGCAGGCCCAGCTTTCGGCGAAGAATAGCGACTTGCCGTCATGCGCCATGCAGACGCCGTTGGTGTAACGGTAGCCGTCGAGCAATGTCTTGGTCGAACCGTCCGTCGGATCATAGACGAGCAGCCGCCCGGTGGCGCGGTTCTCGATCGAATCCAGCGCCCAGTCGTGCGCGTCATAGCGCTTGGTGGAATCGGTGAAGTAGATGCGGCCGTCCGGCGCGATGTCGCAATCATTGGGGTCGCGCAGCCGCGCATCGTCGACGATCGAGGTCCAGGAGCGCGACGTTTCCGCCGAAAGCCGCTTCACCTCCCGCTGCGGCGAAACCGAATAAAGGCCCATCGCGCCAACACAGCTGATCAGATTGCCTGTCTTGTCGAAGGCCAGGCCGAGCGGAAAGCCGCCAATATGGGCAAAGACCTCCGAGCGTTTGTAGTCCGGTGCGAAGAAACGGACGATCTCGCCATGCCTGGTGCCGCAATAGAGATGGTCGTCGCGGTCGAGGATGACGCGTCTTCCGGCCCTTCCAGCTCGCCGAGCCCGATATGGTCAGCCCCAGACAGCCGATTGTCGAGCTCGTAAGGCGTGCCCGAGCCCGGTGCGGCCGACTGCATTGCGCCCATTTTCAGATAGACCGGTGCGACATAGACCTCGTCCAGAACCTTGTGGCGGTTCTTCAGCCAGCGAATGTCGATGGTGACGGCGACGGCCAGCATGATGCCCAGCACCATCTGGTTGGTGCCGGTGCCATAGCCCAGCCGGATCAGCCCGTTGGTCATCGTCAGCACGATGATTGCGCCCATCAGCCCCTTGATCACCGAACCGCGGCCGCCGCCCAGGCTGACGCCGCCGACGACCGCCGCTGTCAGTGCCATGACCTCGAGGTTGAGGCCTGTGCCCGGCCCTGCCCCGCTCAGCCGGCAGGCGATGAGGAAGCCGCCGAGCGAGGCGCAGAAGCCGGAGAACACATAGGTCATGAACACGGTGCGGCGTACGCGGATGCCGGCATTGTGAGCCGATCGCCGCGACCCGCCCACCGCCTGCACATGCCAGCCGGGCCGCGAGCGCGTCAGCGCGACATGCGTAATAATCGCCAGGATAATCGCCGCCCACACCGCAACCGACAGGCCCCAGAAGGTATCGTCGCCGATGAAGTCCAGCACATCCGATGTGGCATCGGAAAGCTGGACGTCGGCGGCATAGGTGGTGACCAGTATGTCGAACAGCGCCCGCCCGAAGATGAAGGTGACCAGTGTCGTCAGGAAAGCTCGCAGCCTGAAATAGCCGATCAGGTAACCGTTGATCGCGCCGAACAGCAGGCCGGTGACGATCGAGGCGGCCAGCGCCAGCCACACCGACTGTTCGAGGATGAAGAAGACGAACACGGCGGAAAAACAGGACAGCGCGAAGATCGAGCCGACCGAAAGGTCGATGCCGCCGCCCAGCATGACCACCGTCATGCCGGTGACGACCAGCGAGAACTCGCCGAGCTGGCGGGTCGATTCCTGCAGCGACATCGGCTTGAAGAAGCCGGGAATGATTGAACCGAACACGCCGAGCGTCGCCACCAGCGCCAGGAACGGAATGGCGTTGTCGGTCCAGCGTTTGCTCAATATCTCGCCGACGAGATGGTCGGGCACGAGATTGTAGCGCCAGGACTGGAGGCGTTCGCGAAAGGACATCGGTTGCTGCTATTCGAGAGAAAAGGGAAAAAGAGGCCGGGCTATCCGCAGAACAATCGCCTCAGGTTTGCGCTGCCCCTCACCCTTACCCTCTCCCCGTATAGAGACGGGGAGAGGGGGTCGCCAGCGTTGGAGCGTATCCCTTCTCCCCGTCACTATACGGGGAGAAGGTGCCGGCAGGCGGATGAGGGGCAGCGCCAAGCTCAGGAAAGCCGGCCTACTTGGCCGCAGCTTGGGCTTGCAGTGCTTTCAAGTCCCAGCAGCTGTCCGGCTTGAGGTCGGCCTTGGTCGTCGCCTTCTCCAGCGTGTAGATGTAGGTGTGCGAGGTGCCGGCCGGCTGGCCACTCTGCAACAGGAACTTGATGACGGCGTTCATGTCGCCCGACTGGCGGGCAAGGTCGGTCATCACCACCGCGCCATAGGTGCCGTCCTGCAGCTTGTCGCAGTCGGCGGTCTTTTCGCCACCGCCGGTGGTGACCAGAAAGACTTTGCCTTCGAGCTTGGCATCGCGGATCGCAGCAGATGCGCCGGTCGCGTCACCATCCCAGAAATCGATGATGGCGCAGATGTCGGGGTTCTGCTGCAGCATCGTCGTCGTCACGTTGCGCGAGGTCGTCGCATCCCAGTTGGAGTCCGGCTTGGCCACGACCTTGAAGTCGGGGTTCTTGTCCAGCACCTTCATGATGCCGGCATACTGGTAGAGGCTCGATGAGTTGGCCTGGTCGCCCTGCACCAGCCCGATCTTCTTGGAGGAGTTCGGCCCACAACCCTTGATCGCCGCTTCGGCTTCCAGCTGGCCGAGGCGATCCCAGTCGCTGCCGACAAAGGCATCGGCCGGGAAGTTCGCCGGATTGTCAACCAAAAGCACATAGGTGCCGGCCGCCTGCGCCTTCTTCATCAGCTTGGCATAGGAGTTGAGGTCCGGCGAGTGGATGATCAGCACGTCCGGCCTCGCGTCCGACGAGATTGCGTCGGTTATCGCCTGCGCGCCGGCATCGACCACCCAGTTCGGGTCACGCGTCTCGAACACGCCGCCCCAGGCCTCGACCTCCGTCTTCAGGTAATGCGCCCAGCCCTGTGCCAGGTCGAAGCCCATCGCCATCGGTACCAGCATCACGCGCTTGCCCTTGAGTGCTTGCGAATAGGCGGCCGGACCCGGATCTTCGGCGGCGAAGCCTGGCGCCACGAAGGCGGAGACGGCAAGCGCTGCCGCGGCAGCCATAAATGTCCTGATGATTTTCATGTCACATCCTCTGGTTTGGTATGTCGTTCGCGGCCGGCCCCAACCGTTCGCGTCAATCTAAATGTCGCCTTGCTGCGCGGTCTGCTCATCGCGCGGATTGATGAACCCATCAACGATGATCGCCGCCAGCAGGATCGCGGCCTTGATCAGGTTCTGATAGAGCAGCGGAATATCGATGATGGTCATGGCGTTGAGCAGGATGCCAATCAGCGCGGCACCCACCAGCACGTTGCGCACCCCGCCCCGCCCGCCAGACAGACCGATGCCGCCGATCACCGCCACCAGCACGATGTCGTAGAGCAGCGTGGAATTGACGATGCGGGTGTTGATCGAATGCAGGCTGGCGGCGGTGAGCAGGCCGGCCACCAGCGAGACTAGGGCCGACAGCACGTAGCGCAGCACCAGCATCGGGCGCACTGGAATGCCGATGTTGCGCGCGGCGACCGGGTTGTCACCGGCGAAATAGACGTAGCGGCCCCATTTGGTGTAGCGCAGGAACAGGAAGAAGGCGAAAGCCAGCCCGGCGAAGACAAACACCTCGACCGGGATGTCGAGGAAACGCAGCCCGCCCAGAAGCTCGACCCAATGGCCGGGCGGCACCGGCACGGCGTCCTGCGTGATCAGTTGTGAACGCACATAGCCGAAGACGAAGGATGCGGTCGCCAGCGTCACGAAGATCGCCGGAACCTCGGCGTAGGCGACCAGGATTCCGTTCAACAGCCCGATGGCGAGAACGCCAGCGAGCACATAGGCGAAGGCCAGCCCGTCGGATGTTCCCGAATTCAGCAGTTGCAGATACCACGCGACCGACATCGCCATGATCGCCACCGCCGACAGGTCGATGCCCCTGCCGATAATGACGACCGCCATGCCAAGCGCCAATATGCCCAGCACCGAGACCGAGCGTACGATGGCAACGAGATTGTTCGAGTTGATAAACCCGGGCAGTCCGATGGCGGCGGCAATGAACAGCACAACCGCGATGGCAAAGACAATGCCCTCCTGGTTCAGGCTTCTCCAGTTTAGCCAGCCGGTCGCGTTCATTGCCCGCTTTCACCCGCGATGGCTACGCCCTGCTCCCTCTGCGGCCATCGGAACGAAAGCTAATCGGCTCAAGACCAATTCGTCAAATGAATCCGCGCATTGCAGGCCGGCTTGCGAGGAAATTCTGCGGTTGGACGCGCCGATTGGCGAGGCTGGCGCAATGCCAGGAACTCAAGCACTTTTGCAATTAACCGTGCCGATCGGAGCGCTCGCAAAAGTTTGTTCCACAACGAGCGAAGCAGGCAGAATTTATGTCCGCGATCGCCGCTGGATTCCCGCGTCAAATCCGCGAAACATGGCCCGAGACCTCGGCGCCGGCAGCGTTCGACAATGCGAGAAAGCGGAACGAGGCGACGAGACCGATTGCGCCGATCACCAGGAAGGCAAGGCGGAAGTCGACGAGATCGAGCGCTGCCGCGCCCCTGGCGATCTGTGACAGGTTGAGCAGCGCCGCCGCCACCGCCACGCCGAACAGCATCGCCACCTGCTGCAGCATGCTGGACAATGTCGCCGCCGAGCTGCGCTGCTGTGAGGCCACATCGGCGAAGGCCAGCGTGTTGAGCGCGGTGAACTGCATCGAGCGCGAAAGGCCGGCGATCAGCATCAGCACCACCACCAACGCTTGCGGCGTCTGCGGCGAAAGCGCCGCGCAGGCCATGATCGACAAGGAAGCGATCACCCCGTTGACGATCAGCACCGAACGGAAGCCGAAGCGCCTCAGCGTCGGCGTCGTCACCGCCTTCATGCCGAGATTGCCGAGGAAATAGGTCAGGATCATCATGCCCGCATCGACCGGGCTCAGGCCGAAGCCGACCTGGAACAAAAGCGGCAGCAGGAATGGCGTGGCGTTGATGGCGATCCGGAAGATCGTGCCGGCCGACAGCGTCGAGATGGCGAAGGTCTGCACCTTGAAAGCTGTGAGATCGAGCAGCGGATGGTTGGCGCGTCGCAGATGCCGCACCGCCAGCCAGCCGACCAAAATGCCCGTGCCGAGCAGTGCCACGGTCGGCAACACACCCTCCTGCGGATGCGCGATGCGCTCGAGGCCATAGAGCATCGCGGCGAGCCCCACCGAGGTCAGCAGGAAGCCCGGCCAGTCGAGCGGCTTGGCCCCAGCTTCGCGGTCCCCAGGAATGAAGCGGGCAACCAGCGCCAAACCGGCAACCCCAAGCGGAATGTTGATGAAGAAATTCCAGTGCCAGGAGAGATAAGTGGTGATGAAGCCGCCAAGCACCGGCCCGACCACCGGCGCAAACAGCGCCGGCCAGGTGATCAGCGCCGTGGCGTTGAGAAGCTCGGATTTCGGCGCGTTGCGCAGCACCAGGATGCGGCCGACCGGCGTCATCAGCGCGCTGCCCAGGCCCTGAACCGCGCGTGCGACGACGAACTCGGCCAGGTTCTGTGAGATGCCGCAAACGAGCGAGGCCAGCGTGAACAGGGCGATCGCCACGAGGAAGATGTTGCGCGCGCCAAAACGGTCGGCAAGCCAGCCGGACAGCGGCACGAACACCGCCATGGTCAGCATATAGACGGTGATGCCGATGCTCATCGCCACCGCCGGCACGCCGAAGGATTCTCCCATCTGCGGCAGCGAGGTCGAGATGATGGTCGAATCCAGAAGCTGCATGAAGAAGGCGACGGCGACGATCAGCGCCACCCGCCGGGCTTGCCGCGCCGCCGGCGCGGTTTCGGGCAAGGCTTTGTTTTCGGGAATGGCGGTCATGCACAGAACTGTCCGAAGGGGAATTTTCACCCGCTCCATCGGCAACCGCACAATTGTCCGGCAAACCGATGACGCACCGGTTTCAACAGCATCTGGCCGGTGCCGTCCAGACCTGGTCCAACAAACTTTCGTGTGGCATCGCAGCCGGCCATGCGATGACCTGGCCCTGGCGCCGAACCGGCCTTTTACGATCCGCGATGACGCTTTGTGCCGCTGCCGGGGCGTCTTATGCGGCTTCGATCTTCTCCAGGAACAGGCTGAGCTGGTCCGGGTCCATGTGCACGACGTGCCTGTCTTCGGGATAGGCCAGGCTGTTCACATCGGCGACATATTCGGAAAAGGCGGCGATGCGTTCGGCCTGCAGGCGATCGTATTCGGCGGCGAAATTGCGATAGACCTTGGAATGCCGAGGCATGTGGCCGCGGTTCTGGCCGAGGATGTCGTCGGCGAACAGATACTGCGCGTCACAGCCGGTGCCCGCTCCCATCGACAGCATGATCAGCGACGTGCGTTCCGAAATCGCCTTGGCCACCTCGACCGGCACCACTTCGATCTCGGCGCCGATCGCGCCGGCGGCCTCCAGTTGCTTCACCGCTTCGAACACCTGCATGGCGGTGTCGGCGGTCTTGCCGACGGCCTTGAAGCCGCCGGTCCAGGTGGCGCGTGACGGGATGAGGCCGACATGGCCGATTACCGGAATGGCATCGTCGGCCATCCGCTTGATGGTGGCGTACCCGGCGCTGCAGTAGACCGCATCGGCGCTGGCCTTGTAGAGCCGGAACGCCCAGCGGACGAAATCGTCGGCGGTGCCGATCTCGAAGAAATTCTCGCCCGGCATGGTGAACAGGCTGGGTGCCGCATCGCGGTATTGCGGATTGAGCACCAGCTCCGGCGGCACCGAGACGATATCGACGCCGGCGCGTTCGGCGGCCTCGGCCTCGTCCATCGTCAGCACGCGCAGCATGGTCAACTGCCGCTTGCCCTTCATGGCCCGCAGGTCTGCGACGGTCGGTCTTTTCCGGCTCATGGATTTTGGTCCCCTTTGCTACGTGACAGAAGGCCGGTCAGGCGATCTGGATCATCACCTTGCCAGCTTCGACCTTGACTGGATAGGTCGCGAGATTGACGCAAACGGGAGCGCCCTTCGCCTGGCCGGTCTTATAATTGAAGCGGCCATTGTGCTTGGGGCATTCGATGATGTCGTCCATGACAAGCCCGTCGGCCAGATGCGCCTTCTCATGCGTACAAAACCCGTCGGTGGCGAAGAATTCATCGTCCGGCGAACGGTAAATCGCGAAGGTGCGGCCGCCATGGTCGAAGCGGATGACATCTTCCTCTTCGACATCGTCCACGGCGCACGCTTCGACCCAATCGGCCATTCTATATCTCTCCTGAAATTTTCTGCATGGCGCCGGTGCGGTGCCTATTCAGCCGCCGCCGACATGTTCACTTCGTGGAACTCGCCACGATAGGGCCTGGCCGTTGGCGGCAGTTCGCGCTTGAGGAAATGATCCTCGTATTTGAGCTGCCTGAGCAGGACAGGCCAGACCTCGCGATAGGCATGCCATATCGACGGGTTCGGCTCCGGCAGATCGTGCTTGATCAATTCATGCAGCTTGGGCAGCGCGTGATAGGGCACCATCGGAAACATGTGGTGCTCGACGTGGTAGTTCATGTTCCAGTAGATGAACCGGCTGATCGGGTTCATGTACACGGTACGGGTGTTGAGCCGGTGGTCGACGACGTTGTCGGCCAGACCGATGTGTTGCAGCAGGCCGGTCATCACCATGTGCCAGGTGCCGTAGAGGCGCGGCACGCCGATGAGCACCACCGGCACCCACGACTGCATGTAGAGGGCGAGTGCTATCGTGGCGATGTAGATGGCAATATGCCAGCGCGCCGCGATGACGGCCTTGTGCTGTTCCATCTCGGGAACGTAGCTTTTCTCGTCGGGCGTCAGCTTGCCGAGCGCCTGGCGTACCAGCGCCGGAAGCGAATAGCGAAAATCAAGGATGCCGGTGAAAGCCAGCGCCGCACGCAAAAGGTCCGGCGGGCGCATCACGGCGATCTCGGCGTCGCGGCCGACGATGATCGTGTCTGTATGGTGCCGGGCATGGCTCCAGCGCCAAGTCACCGGGTTGCGCATCAGCATGAAGCTGGCGATCTGGTAGACGACATCGTTCATCCAGCGCGTGCGGAAGGCAGTGCCATGGCCGCATTCGTGCCAGCGCGAGTCGCTGGAGGAGCCGTAGAGCACGCCGTAGAAAAAGAAGAACGGCACGCACCACCAGGTGCCCCAGAAATAGATGGCGCCGGCGGCGGAGCCGAGGATGGCGACGATCCAGATGATCGTGTCGCGGATCGCCGGGCCGTCTGAGCGCTGCATCAGCTCCTTGATCGCCTTGCGAGGGACATCCGTGTGGTACCACTCCGCCGAGGCCAGTCCCGTCTCGATCGCCCTGCGCGTGCTTTCGCCGACCAGGCTGTAATCGCGCTTTACCGTGCCAGCCATTGTGACCTCCGATTCCCGATCTGCCGCGAGCCCTCCCCGCTCCGGCCGGAGCCAGCCTCCCAACTGGTGTCCCGTATCTTGTTCGCCATTATCACGACCTGCCTCCAAGAACAGGAAAACGGCCCGACGGCTGCGGGTAGTCCTCTCGCGGCTGCCTGGCGATTGCCGCGATCCGGCTCTCCGCATCGGCGATCTCGCCGGCGCCGTCGAGAACCCGGAACACGGCATCGTAGGAGCGGCTCTCGCCGTGCTCCAGCCAGATCATCTCGCCGCGTTCGCGCGCGGCCAGATTTCCCAGCACATGATGCGTCGAGGGCTCGATGCCAAGCGCGTACTGCCCGGCCTGGAAATTCTGCCATTGATAGGCGCAAGGCAACTGGTCCTTGCGCGTGACCACCTGCAAGCCGAGGCCGAGCCTGTCGTTGACCACCGCGACCGGCACTTCGCCGGCGCTGTCGGCGCCGAGCTCGTGCTGCCAGACCTGTTCCTTGAATCCCGGTTGCGGCGCCGGCACCGTGCGGTAGCCGACCTTCTGCACTTCATAGCGCTCGCCGGCATGGCCCGCCCAGACGACGTCGCGGATCGGCGCCAGGTAGCGCGATCCTTCGTCGAGCACCGGATGGCTGATATTGATGTGGTAGAAATACATATGCGGCGTACGGTTGAAACCGTGATTGACGACACGGTCCGAAAGCCGGATCTCGTTGCCGCCGACATCGGCCTCGATCCGCCGCAGCAGGTGCAGATCCTCGCCGAATACAGTCGATTGCTGAACGATGCCTTCGGCCCACAACACGCAGCGGTCGCCGTCCCAGGTCTCGCCATAGCCGGTCAGCCGCGCCGGGATGGTGCTGATGCGGCCGTGCAGCGAATGGCGCACCATCGTCTTCGGCGGGTAGTTGTAGGTATCGGCCGGTACTTCGTTCATGAACAATATATGGTCGAGGCCGCAGGTCAGCAGAAGGCCGGAAAACGACCGCGCCCACGCCAATCCCTCCTCGCCTTCATATTCGTGCAGGCCGGGATGGCGAAAACCGCTCGGCGAGTGCCAGCCGATCGCCTGGCCCCTGAAATCGCAATCGGCGATATCGAGCGCCCGGTCGACCAGCGCGGTGAAGCGCAGGCCGGAGCCGGTGCGGAATTCGAGCATGCGGATGCCGCGCTCGACGCCGTCGCCAAGCGTCATCAGCCGCACGCCGGCGAACTGCGACAGCATGCCCGAGCGTTCCGAGACCTGCCGGCGCGACAGCGTCTTGCCGTAAAGCTCTACCATGTGACGGCCAGTTCTTTCACTTTGCTCCCGTCCTTCACTTCGCTCTCGTCTCCTTGAGCAGGGCCGACATGTCGGCGCCGGTGATGATGCTTTCCACGGTCAGCAGATCGGTGCCGGCGACCGTCTGCTCGGCGACGATCTCGCCGCGGCGCATAACGATGATGCGGTCGGCGACCTGGAAGACGTGATGGATGTTGTGGGTGATCAAAAGCACCGAGTGGCCGGCGTCGCGCACTTCCTTGACGAAGCGCAGCACGCCGTGCGTTTCCTCGACGCCGAGATTGTTGGTCGGCTCGTCGAGGATGATGACCTTGGCGGCGAACTGCATGGCGCGGGAGATGGCGATCGACTGACGCTCGCCGCCTGACAGCGTGCTAACCAGCGCATCGGCGTCGAGTTTCTTCGAGATGCCGACGCGCTTCAATAGAGCCGACGCAGCATCGCGCAATCGAGCGAGATCGAGCGGCGCGAACACGCCAAGCCATTTGAGATTGACCGGCTCGCGGCCAAGGAAAAGATTGCGCGCGATGCTGAGATCGGGAGCCAGCGAGGTGTCCTGGTGGATGGTCTCGATGCCGAGATCCATCGCGTCGCGCGTCGAGCGGATGGAGACCTTCTGGCCGCGCACATAGATGTCGCCGCGATCGACGGGAAAGACCCCGGAGATCGCCTTGATTAATGTCGATTTGCCGGCGCCGTTGTCGCCGAGCAAGGCCACCACTTCGCCCTCGTTGAGCGTGAAGGAGGCGCTCTTCAGGGCGCGGACGCTGCCGAAGGATTTTTGCAAATTCTGCAGCCGAAGCACTTCCATGATCAGCTCCTGGCGGCGTTCTTCTGCAGCAAAGCGTGCAGGATGAGCATGGCAAGGATGATGACGCCGACGAAGATGTTATAGGCGAGCCCGGGCACGCCGATCAGCACGATGCCGTTGCGGATGCTGCGCAGCATCAGCGCGCCGACGATGGTGCCTAGGATGGTGCCGCGCCCACCGGTCAGCGCAGTGCCGCCGACCACCACCATGGCGATCACTTCGAGCTCGTAGCCGGTGCCGGCCACCGGCGAGGCGGCAGAGATGCGGAAGGCGCTGATCATGCCGGCGAGACCGGCCAGCACCGAGGTCAGGATGAACAGCCAGATCTTGACCGCATCGGCCGGCACGCCGCGCGCCACGGCAGCGTTACGGTTCGAGCCGATAGCGCTGATCCAGTTGCCGAGCTTGGCGTAGTGCAGCACATAGATCGCCAGTAGCGACAGGCCGATGAACCACCAAAGCGAGGTATAGAAACGGAACGTTCCGATATTGAAGCTGCCGGCCAGCAGCGTCACGAAGAAGCCTGGCTGGTTCCAGGATTTCAGCGGAAAGCCTTGGGTGATGTAAAGCGCTGCCCCACGCACGACGAGCAACATCGACAGTGTCACCAGGAAGGACGAGATCCCGATCTTGGTGACGATCAGGCCGTTGATCGCACCGATCGCTATGCAGAGCAGCAGGCCGGCCAACAGCGCGACGCCAATATCAAACCCGCCGTTCTGCACCAGCAGCATGACGACGACCGGCGCCAGCCCGAACACGGCACCGACCGAAAGGTCGAACTCGCCCGCCGTCAGAAGCAGCGTCATGCCGAGCGCGATGATGCCGAGCTCGGGCAGGAACGCCATCATGTTGGAGATGTTGAGCGGCGACAGGAAATTCGCGTCGGCGATCGCGAACACCGCCAGCAGGACGATCAGGATGACGAGCGAAGAGAACTGCGGCGAGCGCATCAGGCTCGACCTGCGTTTGGCACGCGGCATTTCCTCTTCTGCGGCAATTGTCATGACAGTTCGAACCATACGCCAGGGTGACGCTCGCCGCCTGCGCGGCGAGCGTCAGTTTCAATCATTTGTTGTAGAGTTTCAGGATCGGTTCGACGCTCGAGGCGTCGTAGAGGCTGAACGTGTGAATGTCGTAGCCGATCGGTTCGCCAGCGGCGGCGAGCCCGAGCAGCGCCACCGGCATGAAGCCCTGCGCCGAGGGAAACTGCCAGGCAGCCGCGTTGATGAACCCAGACTTCACTGACTCGGCCGTTTCCTTCGAATTGCCCCAGCCGACGACCGGGATCTTGCCGGCCGGCACGCCGGCGCCGTCGAACACCCGCTTGACGCTGGCCGCGACGGAATCGCCGAGCGCGATGATTGCCGGCGGATTGTTGGCAACCATGTAGTCGGTCATTTTGGCGATGATGCCGGCCGGATCGGTGCCGCAATCGACCACGTCATATTTGATGCCGAGCGGATCGAAGACGCTGGCAATGCCTTCGGTCTCGAGCTGCTGGTAGCTGGCGCCCGGCACTTCGACCGGCAGGAACACTTTGTCGCCCTGCTTCACCATCTTGTGGTCGACCAGATATTTCGCCCAGATGACACCGGCTTCCTTAAGGTCGGCGCCGACATAGGCCTGCCGGCCGGTTGCCGGATCGTCGGTATTGAAGAACACGATCGGGATGCCGGCCGCCTTGGCTGCCTTGACCTCCTCGGTCCACAGGCCGGGCTGCGCCGAGGTCGTGGCGATGCCGTCCGGTTTGGCGGCGAGTGCCGAGTTGAAGGCTTCCTTCTGCGCCGCCATGTCGCCACCGCTGAACGAGATCTTGCAGGTCACCTTGAGCTGGTCGCAGGCCTTGGTGGCGCCGGCATTCCAGTCGATCCAGAAGGCATCCGACGGGCCGCCATGCGACAGCAGGTAGAACGTCTTCTGGGCGTCTTGTGCCAGCGCCGAGGCCATGGTCACGCCGGCGAGCACGGTCGCCGCAGCCGCGATTTTCAACGCGAATTTCAACATTTCTCTTCCTCCCTTGTTTCGTAGCCGAACCGCGCCATCACAGACCGTTGGTGCGGAATTTCCCGTCGAGGAATTTCTTGGCGCGCGGCACGTCGTCTTCCGAAAGATGTTCGATGATGACCGGGATGTTCGGGTGCTTTTCGGCCAGCCGCTTGAGATAGAGGTCGTAGTTCAGCGAACCGAGACCGGGCGCCGGCAGCTCGATCTCGCCGACGCCGCGGAAAGTGTGGCTCTCCAGCGCGTCCTCGTCGCCGATGTCTGCGTGCTTTTCCGACTTGTCGCCGCCGGAACGCTTGACGTCCTTGGCGTGGGCAATCTTGATCTTGTCGGTCAACGTGTCGAACACCTGGTTCAGGATCTGGTCCATCCTGTCGATGTTGTGCGTTTCGAAATAGTTGGTCGGGTCCATCAGCAGGCCGAGGCCTGGGTGGTCGACCTGCGCGAACATCCTCACCGTCTCTTCGACCGAGCCGACGACATTGTTGACATAGGTTTCGAGCAGGAAGACCGCGCCGTGGTCATAGGCGGTCTGGGCAAGGTCGGCGATGACCTTGCGGCATTCCTCAAAACCTTCCTCGGTCTTGTTCTTCGGGTGATGCACCCAGTCGGACTCGGTGTTGTAGGTACCGGTTTCCGAGATCACGTAAGGGGTGCCGAAATGGCGTGCGTTGCGGATGGTCTCCTTCAAATAGCCGACGCGCCGCTCGCGCTCGCCCAGGTCCGGATGGATGATGTTGGTATAGCCCGACACACAGCAGATCGGCAGATTGTGGTCGCGGAACGTATCGCGGACAGTCTTGGCCTTGTCCTTGGTGATCTGTCCGGCGGAAAGGTCGATATCCCTGAAATGCAGGTCGAGCTGCACGGTGTTGAAATCGAGCGCACGGATCTTCTGCGCGGTTTCCTTGAGGCCATACGGGAAATAACCCGTGAAAATACCTGCCTGCATCATGGTGTGAATTCCTCCCTGTAAGTGATTCAGTCGTCCGGTGTTTCAGTTGATCGAGATTTCGGAAAGCTTGACGGTCCGGCCCTTGTCGATGGAGCGGTAGCCGGCTTCGACCAGCGCCATGGTCTTGACGTTGTCGGCGACCGATAGCGCCGGCGGCTCACCCGTCTTGACCGCGTGCTGGAGCTGCTCCATGACGCCGATGAAGGCATGCGGGAACCACATCGTGTCCCAGCTTGGCGTCACCCATTCACCACCGGTGGTCTCGGTCGAGGCATAGGTCAGCGTCGAGGCAGCGCCAGTCGGCCAGCCGATGGTGCCCTTGGCGACGCCCTTGGTGCCGTCGACGCGCCAGTTGATGTGCTGGTCGTCCTTGTAGCCCTCCTGGCGCGGACCGGACCAGACATCCTCCAGCGATACGGCGAGCACGCCGGACGGGAACTTGATCGTCGACACGGTGATGCCGTCCGAATGGTCGAAGCGGGTGCGCGGATCCTTGCGAGTCAGGGTGGTGATCTCCAGGGGATCGCCGAACAGGAACCGCAGTACGTCGAGATGATGGACGCTCATATTGGCGAGCGTCAGCCGGTCATAGTCCTCGAGGAAGCTCTGCCAGTGCGGGATCGCATGCATATCGATCTGGGCGAAAACGATGTCGCCGAGCGCGCCGCTGTCGATGATCTGCTTCAAGACGCGCATCGACTGGTCGTAACGCATGTTCTGGTTGACCGAGAGGATCTTGCCGGCCTTGGCCGCCTCGTCGCGGAGTTTGACGGCCTCTTCAAAGGACAGCGCCAATGGCTTCTGCGCCAGAATCGCCTTGATATGCTTTTGCTTCAGAGCATGGCGGATCAGCGCCGGCTGCTGGTCGGGCGGAAAGGCAAGGTCGATGATCTCGACGTTCTTGTCCTCGATGAGCTGTTCCGGCGTGTCGTGGACGGTTGGGATATCCCAGCGTTTGGCGACCTTCTCGGCGCTGGCCTTGGTCCGCGAGGCAATCGCCACCACCGGGAAACCGGCTTCCTTGTAGGCGGCAAGGTGACATTCGGCCATGATCATGCCGGCGCCGACGCAGCCGATCCTGTATTCCCTGGTGCGGACTTTAACGTCCGGCTCGAAGCCGTTGCCCACCATTTCTTGGCTTGCCATATGTTCCTCCCGAAGCTCATTCCTTGCAGCCGCCGTCATCGTGCCAGCGCTCCGCCGCCTTGCCCGAAATAATGCACCCTGCCCGGCTCGCAGGATATCGCCACCATCGCGTCCGGCCTGATGTCTGGCTGGCCGCGCAACAGCGCCCGCAGACGCGCCTGCCCGGCGGCGAGCGTCACCACGGTGTAGCCGCCGAGCGGCTCGACCTCGAACACTCGCGCCGGGCGGCCCGCGCCCCCCTCCGGCATTCCACCCGACCAAGACCTGACCTTGATGTCTTCCGGCCTGAGCCCGATCTCGACGGCATCGGCCGGCGCAGCCTTGTCCGCGATGCGGATCGTGCCTTCCGCCGCCTCCACGCCTTCCGCGCCGTGCACCGACTTCAATATATTCATCATCGGCGAGCCGAGCAGCCGCGCCACATAGGTGCTGGCCGGCCGGTCATAGATCTCGGCCGGCGCGCCGATCTGCCTGATCTTGCCGTTCTCCAGAATGGCCATTCGGTCGGCGACCGACATCGCTTCTTCCTGGTCGTGCGTGACATAGATCAGCGTCTTGCCGAGCTCGCGCTGGATGCGCTTCAGCTCGACCCGCGTCTCCTCGCGCAGCCGGGCGTCGAGCGCCGAAATCGGGTCATCCATCAGATAGGCGGCCGGGTCGCGCACCAGCGCGCGGGCAATCGCCACGCGCTGCCGCTCACCTCCGGAAAGCTGTGCCGGCGGCTTGTGCAGGATATGGCCGATATGCAGCTTGGCCGCGACGTCGGCGACGCGCTTTTCGATCTCGGCTTCGGCGACCCGGCGTTCGACCAGCGGAAAGCGGATGTTGTCGCGCGCGCTCATATGCGGAAACAGCGCCAAATTCTGGAACACCATGGCGACGTTGCGGTCGGCCGGCGACACTGTGTTGACCGGCTTTCCGCCGATCAGGATCTCGCCCGCGTCGGGGGTTTCCAGCCCGAGCACCAGACGGAGTATCGTCGACTTGCCCGACAGTGGCGGCCCGAAGAAGCAGAAGAACTCGTTGTCGTTGACCGTGAATGAGGCATCGTCGACGGCCAGCGTGTTGCCGTAGCGCTTTGTGACATTGCGGAAAACGATATCGGCCATCTCAACCTGCTCTCAATGCAAGACCGGTGGCGGCGTCGAAGACGCGCACCGCCTCCGCCGCCGGCGCGGCGACAGCTGTCTGCCCGATCGCCAGCCCGACATCATTGTCGAACACCGCCTTCACCGCGGTTTCCCCGTCGCCAAGGTGGATGATGGTGCGCGCGCCGATCCGCTCGACGAAACTCACCGGCATGGACAGGCCACGGCCACCTTCAGCCAGCGTCACCTGCTCCGGTCGAAAGCCATAAAACACTTCGCCGCGCATCCTGCGTACGGCATCGGCGATGTCGACCGGCAGCGGCGGTGTCACGCCGAGCGGGCCGAGATCGATGACCAGACCACGGTCGCTTTCCGCCGGCCTGCCCTTGAGCAGGTTCATGCCCGGCGCGCCGATAAAGCGGGCGACGAAGACATTGGCCGGATTGTTATAGACCTCGAGCGGCGTGCCGACCTGCTGCAGCACGCCGTGGTCCATCACCGCGATGCGGTCGGCCATGGTCATTGCTTCAAGCTGATCGTGGGTGACGTAGACCATGGTCTGCCGGAACTGCCGCTGCAACTGCTTCAGTTCGGTCCGCATCACTGCCCGGAAGGCGGCGTCGACATTGGACAGCGGCTCGTCGAGCAGGAAGATCGCCGGCTCCATGATCGCCGAACGGCCGATCGCGACCCGCTGCAATATGTTGACCGACAGCCGGTCGGCCTTGCGGTCGAGCAGCGGCGTCAGCTGCAGCATCTCGGCAATGGTGCCGACGCGGCGGTCGATCTCGGCCTTTGGTGCGCCGCGCATTTTCGGCCCGTAGGCGAGGTTCTGCCGCACGCTCATATGGGTGAAGATCGCATAGTTCTGGAAGACGAAGCCGACGCCGCGCCGCCCCATCGGCACGCCGGCCATGTCGCGTTCGCCGAACAGGATCTTGCCGCTGGTCGGCTCTTCCATGCCGGCGATCATGTTCATCGTCGTCGACTTGCCGCAGCCCGAGGGTCCGAGCAGCGCCATGAACTCGCCGTCGGCAATGGCCAGGTCCATCGTCTTCAGCGCGGTGAAATCGCCGAATTTCTTGACCAGATTCTGCAGATGGATGGTGCTCATGCCGCCACCTCGCGTACCCGAGCCATGCGTTTCATGGCAAACACCGCGGCGATGGACAGCACGATCAATATGGCCAGCGCGATTGCCGCCACATAGCCCCAGATCAGGTCCTGGGTGGTGAGCTTGTAGATGTAGACGGAGATGGTTTCGGTAGCGACGCCGGGACCGCCGCCGGTCATGATGTAAAGCGTGTCGAAGATCTTGAAGTTCTCGATCACCCTGATCGCCAGCGCGATGATGATGATCGTCTTCATCTTCGGCAGCACGATGGTGACGAAGCGCTGCCACGGGTTGGCGCCGAGCAGCGTCGCCGCCTTGATCTGGTCGTCGGGCACGCCGACCAGGCCGGCAACCAGGATCAGGAACATCAGCGGCGTCCACTGCCAGATGTCGGCGACCATGACGGCGATGAGCGCCAGCGTCGGGTCCGACAGCCAGGCGATGGTGACGGGAAAGCCTGAGATCGCCGACAGGATGTCGTTGACCGGGCCGCCTGACTGAAACAGCATGAAGAACATGTAGCCGGCCACCGCCGGCACCACCATCATCGGCATCAAGAGGATCGAGTAGAAGATCCGCTTGCCGGGGAACTCGTCGGCAAACAGTGTCGCGAGCGCCAAGCCGAGCAGGAACTCCGCCGGCACGCAGACGATCATGACGATGGCCGTGCGCTTCAGCGCACTCCAGAAGCGCGCATCGGCGGCAAGGTCGGTGTAGTTGGCGAAACTGTTCCACATCGACCAGGCGTTCCACCAGCCGGTGCCCGACAGCGGCGACCAGTCGGTCAGGCTGATGTAGAGCTGCATCAGGAGCGGGAAGACGGCAATGAACAGCACCAGTATCTGCGCCGGCAGCGTCAGCCGGAAGCCGAGCTTTGCGCCCTCGTCCGGCAGCACCGACGGCGCTTTGGAGGCTTGCATGTCGCCCTCCGAAATCGTCGCAGTCACCGCGCTCATTGCTTGAGCGCCCCGAAAGTCAGCCCGCGCACCAGATGGCGCTGGATGGCGATGCCCATGATGACAGGCGGCACTGCGGCTATCAGGCCGAGCGCTGCCTTGGCGCCGTAGAGTTGGCCGGTCATCGAGGAGGACAGCGAGGCCATGTAGACAGGGACCGTCACCCATTCGCGCGTGGTCAGAAGCAGCGCAATCAGATAGTCCGACCAGTTGAGGATGAAGACGAACAGCGCGGCACTGGCCAGCGGCGCGCGCATCATCGGCAGCGTGATGCGCGTGAAGACGCGCCACCGCGAACAGCCCTCGACCAGTGCTGCCTCCTCGATCTCGCGCGGCATGTCGTCGAAGAAGGTCTTCATCAGCCAGAAGGCGAAAGGCAGCGTGACGATGCCGTAGATCAGCGACAGCCCCCACCAGCTGTCGGTGAAATTGAGGAAGGCCCACATGATCATCACCGGGGTCATGACCGCCATTGGCGGAAACAGGCGAAGCTGAATCAGCGCCAGCGGCAGGTTCTGGCCCGAGCCGAAGCGCGACAGACCGTAGGCCGCCGCGGTGCCCGCCGACATGGCGATTGCCGTGCCGAATGTGGCCGACAGCAGCGATGACAGGATCGGCTTCAAAGCTGTGCGGTCGAGCGCGACGATCAGATTGTTGGTCGATTCACCGAAGACGAAGCGGAAATTGCTGAGTGTCGGGTTCTTCGGCCACCATGTCAGGTCGGCGCCGGTCGCCGACCATTCGGCGATCGGCTTGAACGCCATCGACACCATCCACAGGATCGGCACCAGCGTCACCGCCATCGCCGCAAGGATCGCGGCATAGCGGAATATCTCGAAAGGAACTGAACGCTTCATCTTGCGGCTTTGCTGGGTCCTTCGTTGCTGAGGGGAAGAGCGACCGCTCCTCCGTAGGATCCTGGAAGGATCAGGCGATTGGATCGAGGACGGTCGGCCAGGCCTCCTTGTTGGTCTTGATGGCTTCGAGAAGCTTCTCCTCGCCGGTGCGGCGGGCAATCTTCTTCCACTCGGCCTCGGTGTCGGCCATCGCCTGCTCGGCTGTCTTGGCCTTGGTCAGCGCGGCGACGAGGTTCTCATCCAGCGCGTTGTGGAAGGCGGTGGCGCCGGGGTAGTTGATGGTGGGCACGGTGCGGGCGACCGTCTCGCGCACCACGTCCATGTGGTAGGCGTGATAGGTTTGGCGAACCAGCGGATCCGAGAAATCCGATAGCCGGAACGGATCGAAGTAGCCGCCCGGATTGGCAGTCATCCAGGCGTAGATGCGGCTTGAGCCCAGCCACTGCAGGAACAGGTAGCAGGCCTCCGGATTCTTGGCTTGCGAGGACACCGACGCCGACAGATTGAGCCACAGCACCGACCGGCTGACCAGCTTGCCGTCGATCTCGCGGCCAGGCGGCAGCATCGAGCCGATCTTGCCGGTGACAGCTGAATCCTTGTTGCCGGCATTGTCGAGGAATTTCGGCAGATTGGAGAAGGCGCAGGTCATGGCCGCACCGCCCTTGGCGAAATTGCCGTACTGCTCCGGCCAGCCCCAGGAGATCGCATCCGGCGAATGATGCGAGAGCGACGCAATGTACTCGCTGGTCGCCGCGATACCTTGCTCCGAATTGATCAGCGGCTTGCCGGCATCATCGAACAAGAACTGATTGGGCGAAGCCATTGAGACATAACGCTGATACCAGTTGGTGTAGCCCCAGCCCTGGTTGCGTAGATCGGTCGAGCCGAACAGGCCCTTGTCCGGGCGCTGGAAGAAGGCCGCGATCTCGTCATGCTGCTTCCACGTCTTCGGCGCCGCCAGTTCATAACCGTATTTGTCGGAGAAGGCCTTCTTCTCGTTTGCGTCGCCGAACAGATCGGTACGGTAAACCCATGTCTGGAAGTCGCCATCCAGTGACACGCCATAGGTCGAGCCGCGATACTGATTGAGCAGCGAGACGCCCTTGGCGCCGTCGACATAGCCACGCTCGGGATCGTCCCATTCCGGCTTGTACTGCGCGACGAAGTCATCGAGCTTGAGGATGCCGCCGGTTTCGGCGAGGTCGCCGAGACGGTTCCATTCGACCGCGTAGATGTCGTAGGCCCCACCCTTGGTGGAGATGTCCTGCATCGTCTTGGTGAATTCCTGGCCGTTTGGCACACCGACGATTTCCAACGGAATGCCGGTTTCCTTCTCCCAGAGATCCTTGATCGACGGCGCGCCGGCCGGAAACGGCTGGGTTAGCTGGCCGATCGAGCCGTCGGACAGGCCAAGTACGATCTTGGCCGGCGCCTTGCCGGCGCCCTTCATCGCCTTGGCCGCCTCGATGGCGCGACCCTCGGGCGTGTCGGCGCCATATTGATAACGTTCCGAGCCGTCGAAGCCCGTCGGGCCACCGATCATGCCGGGCGCCAGGGCATCGGCCGCATAGGCACGGCTCGGGCGAATGAATTTCGGTGCGATACCTGCGGCGGCAACAAGGACTGCCGCCTTTCCACCGGACGCCAACAAACGGCGCCGCGACACGCGGATCAAATTCGACATTGGAACTCCTCCCTCAGGGCCTTGTTCCTCGACGGCCCTTATGATGGATATTGACGGCACTACACGAAGGCTGTCAACATCATAAATAATCAATACACCTCATAACATCTCATGGGAGGGAAGAATGGCGTTTGTAAAGGCTCTCATACTGAAGCCAGTGCTTGAATTTGAGGGAGCCCGGCTGCCCACCTCCCCGCTTTGGTCTGCTTGGGCACTCTGGTGTAGCGCAGCGGCTTGCGCATCGGCCAAGGCCGGTTACATCATTTCCCATCAGAATCGCGGACGGCGATGAAGCCGCTCTCCGACGGTGGACCCATGAAATGCGTGATCGCGATGCGCCCCTGGCGCGTTTTGGAATGAGGTGATCGACAGTGCGGTCCACCCTGACAGACATAGCCCGGGAGGCCGGCGTTTCGGCCGCCACGGTCGACCGTGTGCTCAACAACCGCGCCGGGGTCAGGGCGCGCACCCGCGAGGTCGTGCTCGAAACGGCGCAGCGGCTTGGCTATATCGCTGAAAATTCGAATAATCCGAGCTCGCTCAACGCGCTGCGCGGTGAGGTAATACGGCTCGATTTCGCCCTGCCCGCCGGCACCAATTCCTTCATCAAGATGCTGCACCGCCAGATCGAGGCGCAGGCGCAGGCGCGGCCCGACCTCGACGTCCGCGTCGCTACTATCGAAGGCTTCAATCCGGACCGGCTTGCCCGTCTGCTGCAGGAACTGCACGGGCAGACGCAGGGCGTTGGTGTGATCGCGCTCGACCATCCAACTGTGCGTGAGGCGATCCGCTCGCTTTCGGCCAGCGGCGTCAGGGTCGTCACCATCGCTTCCGACATCCTGCATGTGCCGAGGGTTGCCTATATCGGCATCGACAACCGCGCCGCCGGCCGGCTCGCCGGCTACCTTCTCAACCGCTTCATGGGCGCAGGGCGTCCGGGCAAGGTCGCGCTGTTCGCCGGTTCGCTCTCCTACCGCGGCCACGAAGAGCGCGAGATGGGCTTCCGCCACATACTGACGGAAGAATCGCCCAATCTGCAGATCGTCGAGATGCGCGAGATGCTCGACGACCGGGAAAAAGCCTATTCGGAGGCCTCCGCCCTGCTGGACCGGCACCCGGACCTGGCCGCCATCTACAATGTCGGCGCCGGCAACACCGGCATCGCCCGCGCACTCAAGGAGCGCGGGCGTGCACTGTCGACGGTCTTTCTCGGCCATGAGGTAACGGAGGGCACCAAGGAGCTCTTGCTCGACGGCACGCTCGACGCGGTCATCGACCAGAACCCGCGCGTCGAGGCCCGCGAGGCGCTCAATACCTTGAGCCATGCGGTCAGGGGCTTGCCTTACGAATTGCACCAGCCAAGGCTGCAGGTGATCTTCAGGGAAAGCATTCCGGAGATCTGAAAGGAGGGCCGAAGCCGATCATAGATGCGCCGTCCAATACGAACAGCGCCTTCGTCTCCGCCGCCGGCGACGACCGTCTCGGCGGCCAGCGCCTTGAACCCGCAAGACGGCGCAAGGACAGACACGCCAGCGGCAGCATAACCGTCATGCTGCCCGATCGAAACCAGCGCATCTGCCCGCTATCACTGCCGACCATGCCATTTCGCTCCTGTGGGTAAGGTTGGTCGCATGGCCGGCCGGTTCGGCATTCGGCTGGTTCGCGGCCGAAGCGGCAGCCGCCACGACGGTGCGCGAACACTGGCGCGGCACGCTGGCGCTCGGCCGCAACGAAACACTGGCGGCAGCCTACTGGCGGCGGGGCACAGCGGGACTGATGGCCGGCTAGAGCTTGCTCACCATCGCTTGCGCATCTTGGCCCAGACCGATTGCGATCCGGTCGCCGGAGACAATGCCTGACATGTCGCAGACAACCAGCGGCATGCTGATTTCGTAGAGGAATTCGGCAACGATGGCGCCGACGGCAAGGATCGGGTCCGGCCGTTCCAGGATAATGCCGGCCGGCGCCGTGCCTCTGCGGATCGCTTCGGCCAGAACCGAAGACGAGGACGACGACCCTCGCCCGCTCGGCATCACCAGGATCTTGCCGGCGATATTGCCGCCCAGGTCCGGATGCGAATGGTCGATGATGTCGCCCGTTTCGACGTCGATCCCGCCCCAGAAGCTGAGCGCCTGCGAAAGCACCAGCGCTGGGCCTTGTGCCGAGCCGGAAAGGTGGAATGTACCGGTTCTGGCCGGCGTCTTCATGGCGCGCCTCGCACGACGCGGCCGGCCGCAGCCGAGCGGACGCAGTCTTCCATGTCACCGAAGGCCACCGAGACACCGATATTGCCAGGTGCGTAATGCGCCCATTTGCCCGAATTGGTCATCACCACGCCATCGAGACGCTCGAGGATCGACGTGACATAGGTGCAGGTGTCGGTGACCGGAACGAGGCCGAAGGCTTCCATGCCGGCCAGTGCGCCTTCCTCCTGCAGCCGCGTCAGCGTCGCGCGCCCTGTGTTGACATAGATTGGGACACCCTTGCCTGGACCGACTTCGCGCAGCAGCGGCAACAGGCGCATCCACTCGTCATAGGAGAAATGCGGCGTGCCTAACGACACGGCTGCAAGCTGCACGCCATCGGGGACGCTCGACAGCCTGGCCAGCGCATGGTGGATGTCAGCGCGAGAGATCCGGATTTTTTCCTCCGGCGCCAGGCCGTGCAACGCCTCATCCGGCGTCTTCGCCTCCGGCGTGATGCCGACGGCATGAAACAGCGCCACGGCACCCGTCGTTGCCGCCGCCGCCCCCAGCGCCTTCAATTGGTCCTCGTCGCGCGGCTGCGGCAGGCCCGATATCACCGGAATGCGGTCGCGAGCCCTTTGCCCGATGATCAGCCCAACCCCGACAAACAGAGCGTCGGTTGGCTCTAAGGCAGCGTCGGTCAGCTCGAACAGGACCTGGCCTCGTCGATTTTCACTCAGGTGCAGCCCCCATGCCGGCGCGCGCCCGGTCATTGCGCAGCACAAATCGACGAAATCGCCATAGCGGTTGGTCCGCGCGCCGATCACCGAATTGGCAAAGACGATGGCGTTGGATTCACCCCAGGCGATCTGCTCGCCAAACCCTGGCCGGAACCGCGTCTGATAGGGCGCGCAGGTGAAGGTCGCCTGGCAGCCGAGTTCCAGATGCGCCTTCATCAGACGGCGCGCCGGCACTTCTTCCGCGGCCGTCATCTTCACCAGCCCGGGATGGATCAGATCGAACGAGCCGACATTCAGCGTCGTCGGCACCCGAACGCGGCCGCCGCCCTCGATCAGCCTTTCGACGAAATCGAGGCTGGCCTGGCCGTGATAAAGGCAGCCGTCGATATGGGCACCGGCAATGTCCAGCAACTTGCGCGCCCCGACCGCCTTCGAAAAGGCAACCAGGATCTTCATGGCGGCAGCGGCTGCCGAGCCTTGCTCGCCATGCAGCATCGACTGGTCGCCCGCATTCAATTCAAGGGGCATCGAGTATTCCGCTTCGGAGTTTGCCCAACCATGCTTTCCCCGACTGCGGGGCGTCTGGCAAGACTGAAGGATTGAATCTGCTAGCTCGCGGCGATCAGCACCGTACTCTCCAGCGACCAGCGCAGCACCACCTCTTGTCCTTCCGCCAGCTTTTTGATGCCGGTGTTCTGCACGATGACCTTGATTGTCTGGCCATCGCGATCGACAAAATACGTGCTGTTGTTGCCGGCGAAGATACGCTTGGAGACCCGCCCCGTGAGCATGTTGGCATGGGCTCGGTCCGGAACGCCGGCATTGGTGGCGATGCGGATTCGTTCGGGCCGCACGGCGCAGCTCGCCTTCATGCCGGCGACAAGCGTAGCCCCCGCGCCTGCGGCAATCCCCGTTCCGTCCGGCAGTCGGATGCCGTTGCCCGTGCTGTCGCCGCGAAGGATGTTGGCGTCGCCCAGGAAGGTGGCGGCAAACTCACTCTTCGGCCGATCGTAGATCTCCTCGGGCGAGCCTTCCTGCACCAGCTTGCCATCGCGCAGAATGCCGATGCGGTCGCTCATCGTCAGCGCTTCTTCCTGGTCGTGGGTGACGAAGATGGTGGTGATGCCGATCTCGCGCTGGATGCGCTTGAGCTCGATCTGCATGTCGACGCGCAGCGCCTTGTCCAGCGCGCCGAGTGGCTCGTCAAGCAACAGCACGCGCGGCCGGATGACGATCGCGCGAGCGAGCGCAACCCGTTGGCGCTGGCCGCCGGACAGCTGGTGCGGCCGGCGGCCGCCGAGCCTGCCGAGTTGCACGAGGTCGAGTGCGCGCTGTACCTCGCTGGCAATCACTGCCTTGGGCTCGCCGCGTACCGACAGGCCGAAGGCGACATTGCCGGCAACACTCATGTTGGGAAACAGGGCGTAGTTCTGGAACACCATGCCGATGCGCCGTTTTTCGACCGGCACCCGCTCGACGCTCTCACCACCTATGGTGATGCGGCCGGAATCGGGAAAGTCGAAGCCCGCGATTTGTCGCAGCAGCGTGGTCTTGCCGCTGCCTGACGGCCCGAGCAGGGCATAGAAGCCGCCATCGGCGAAATCGATGGAGACATCGTCCAGCGCCTTATGGGCACCGAAAGCGCGCGACACGTTCGCTACTTGGACGCCAGCCATTATTTCTCTCCGCCGAATTTGAAGAAGCGCGCCGTCAGCAGCATCAGTGCCATCGACACGACAATGATGATCGTCGAGACCGCATTGATCTCGGGTGTGAATCCCTTGCGGATCGCGGCGTAGATTTCGACCGGCAGCGTCGTCTGGCCGGGCGTCGACAGGAAGTAGGATACGACGAACTGGTCGAAGGACACGGCGAAGGCGAACAGCCCGCCGGCAATGACGCCCGGCATGATCCAGGGCAGCGTGACGCGGTTCGTCACCTGCCATTGATTGGCGCCGAGCGAGCGCGCCGCCTCTTCCAACTCGGGCGCGAAGGTCTGCAGTCGGGCCGACACGACGACAATGACGTAGGGCAGCGCAAGCGCGACGTGCCCGAGCAGGATGGCGAACAGGCCGCGCCCAATGCCGACGCCGAAGAAGAAGATCAACATCGCCGTGCCGGTTATCAGCCACGGAATGGCGATTGGCGGAAACAGCAGCGCCTGCA
>NZ_JAMYQL010000050.1:0-27661 GCF_040320865.1 Mesorhizobium sp. M0598
TGCGATTGCGCCTCATCAAAATCGCTGCGCGGGTGGTCGAGATGAAATCGCAAATCCGCCTGCACCTGCCGACATCGTGCCCCGACCAGCGCATCCTGCGCATGGTCCTCGATCGCATCCCCCAACTCGCGACATAACGATGGGGGCAGACGCCCCGAAACGAACCCGTCGACCGCAACCTGCAAACCCCCGCCTGCCATCACGACGGAGCAATCCCGGCGCCTGACGAGGCGCGTGGAAAAGCACCGCAACGGCGACCACAACGTCGCTTCAGGCCGTCAAAAGCTTATCGCCGTGCATCAAGGCGGCTAGGTAGGTGTGGCCCGGCTTCGTTGAATCCGCTGCGGGCCAGCTCTCTGATAGAAATCGGCGCCGTCGTCCCAGGCTTTCCATGGGCATCGTTTCCCGCGCGGAATGAAGGTCTCCTTCCCGAAGGCGGCAATTCCTAACTCGGTGCGATGCCCGATTTGCGGTCAGGCTGCATCCGCCTTTTCTTCCAGACCAAGTAATCGCTTCGGCCAGAGCGCCGGCGGTGTAGAATTGTCTTGCGCTATCCCTAGCAAATGCGCTCATGCTGCTATTCCTCCACGGGCACCTGCGCCGGGAGGGCACCTCTAAACGCGACCGATAGACCGAGGGGAGGGCTCAACCCAATGAGCAGGGTGGCGCCCGCAGATGCGACTCCAGCTTCGTCGGCGACATTTGCGCCGCTCGAGAATGCAACTTTCCGATCGATCTGGCTTGCTACGCAGGTGTCCAGCTTTGGCTGGCTAATTCAAACTGTCGCCATCAGTTGGCTGATGGCGACCATTTCGACTTCCGACGTGATGGTCGCCTTGGTGCAGGCTTCGACGACGTTGCCTACATTCATCCTGTCGATCATCGCCGGAGCCCTGGCTGATAATTTCAGCCGCCGCAACCTGATGTTCGCTGGCTGGTCCGTGATAGCGCTGTCCTCGGCGATGCTGACGGTTCTTGCAGGCTTGGGAATTTTCAATCCATGGATGGTTCTTGCATTCAGCTGTTTGGCCGGAGCGGGCGCCGCTTTCACCGATCCCGCTTGGCACGCGTCGGTCGGCGACATCTTACGAAAACGCGAAGTTCCAGCCGCGGTTACGCTCATCTCGGTTGGATATAACGCTGTTCGAAGCGTCGGTCCGGCGCTTGGTGGCATTGTCGTTGCCTCCTTTGGACCTTTGACAGCTTTCGCTGTGGCGACGCTGACCTATCTAGCGCTGCTGTGGACCATAGGGCGCCGCAAATGGGATGTTCGCTCGTCCCCCCTCCCGCGCGAGCCATTGACCACGGCCATTCATGACGGAGCGCGCTTCACGGCGCTATCGGCGGAGATCAAGGCGGCAATCGCGCGTGGCGCGCTTTTTGGCCTGACCAGCATCTCCATACTCGCGCTCCTGCCTGTCGTTGCCCGCGATCAATTAGGCGGAGGACCGATCGTTTATGGCATCCTGATGGCTGGCTTCGGGACCGGCGCCTTGTGCGTCGGCATCTGCAACAATGTTTTGAGACGGTCGCTCTCCCAGGAGCGACTGACAATACTGGCATGCATTGCTTGCGCGGCGTGTTGTTTATCTCTTGCTCTCACGTCTTCAGTGGCAGTGGCGGCTATTGCGCTGGCGCTCGGCGGCGCGGGATGGGTTGTCACCTGGACGGGGCTCGACGTAAGCGTTCAATTGGCAAGCCCAAGGTGGGTCGTTGGTCGCACGCTCTCGATCTATTATGCCCTTTCGTCGGGTGGTATCGCGGCCGGCAGTTGGCTGTGGGGTACGGTGGCTGAGAACTATTCGCTTGCCTCAGCCCTGGAGATTTCAGCTGCTGCGCTACTGATGGTCGCGGCCACCGGGTTCCTGTTGCCGATCCGTCAATGGCAAGACTCCGATCAGGATCCTTTTGGCTTCGAGACACCGCAACTCGCTCTCGACCTGAAGCCGAGAAGCGGCCCGATCGTCATCAAGATCGAGTACTCAATACCGGAGGCAAACGTCGAAGCTTTCCTCGATCAGATGCAGGAACGACGGCGAGTGCAAAGCCGTGTCGGCGCCAGGCACTGGAACCTCCAGCGCGATCTTCAGGATTCCTCGCTTTGGACAGAAACCTTCCGCACGCCGACCTGGATGGACTATCTGCGCCTTAACCATCGCCTCACAGCGGCGGACAAGGAATTGGACCAACGTCTGCTCGAATTGAACATGGGTGGAAACCCACCTCTTACTAAACTTTCGATTGAGCGGCCGACCGGGGCAACCCGCAAGCGGGATCAACCGACGCGATTTTTCTTCCGCCGGTGATCGCAGGCTGTTGTTAATAGAGCTTCAAGGGTGAGGGTAGATGACCGGCTTGGTAAGATTTGAGAGGCCAGTTGTGATTCAGATTGGCCGCTATACAGAACGCACCGTGTTCGATGTTAATGATGCGGCCTCCATCCTGCTGCGGGATCTTGCTGGTCGTCAGACGGAGAAGCACAGGGCAGCTATGGACGCCTGTCTGAAGGTTATACGAGGTGAGCTTCATCCACCCGCCGCCCGCAGGGCTTTCGTCGCGGTCGCGCGCGAAGCAAAGATTCTACGCTGCGATTGACTGGAGTGCTCAAGCGGCACCGCCCGGCAACTGGCGGCTGATACGGAAGGCCTGAGGCATGACGTTGCCGCTCTTCTATCTGACACGAGCAGGGCGCAGCAGTTCCTACCCGTCGACTACATCGGGCAAGGTGTCTTCGACGACGCTCAAATTTCGGTCGAAAGCTTCTTTGTCGGATGCGTGGGCCCGGAGAGAGCGCACATTGTTCAGGATCGCCGCCACCGCCGCTTCTTTATCGGGTGCTATCCTTGTCGTGACCGCTTTAGCCGCCAACGCGGAAAAATCTATGGCTGCATAAACTGGTACGGCTACAGCGTCTGTTGATTTCAGCCGTTCTTTTACGATTGCGCGCCGGCCCTGCGGCAGAGCCATACGACCCGCTTTTGCGGCAAATGTCGCGCCGCGCCGCAGGCGCGTCTGCAAGAGGCCTGAGCGGTACGCCGGTGCTTTCGGCACAATAGTTGGGAGCGCAGTAGATTGAACCGCCGCAGAGGAGTCCAACGCACGGCTTTTCGTGCGCGAAGCGTCGGTATAGGCGGGCAGGGGCATGAACGCGCGTTTGGCGAGCTGGCCGTCGGCGAAATAGAAATTGCGCGTGCCGAGGATTGGCAGTTCGCCACGCGGCAAAATGATGACCTTGTTCTTGTCGAGCGTGCGGATTTCATCCGGCCGCATCAGGGGCCGCCGCACTTCCTTTCGGTGGACCGAGCGCGTGTAATAAGTGTCGAACAACGTTGCCTTGGTGCGCGTCACGTCCTTTTGCACGTCCGACGTTTCGCCGAGTTGCTCGGAAACGTAGCGCAGATCGTCAGCGTCCTGCGCACCGAAAAAGATCTGCACGCGAGCGGCGTTGATGAGTGTCTTGCGCCCCTCCTGGCGATAGATCTCGTCTACAGCCTTCAGCGACTGTACGAAAAACCACATCGAAACACCGTTGCCGCCGAGCACGCTCGCCATTTCGGTCACGTTCTCGAGCTTGCCGAGGTTCTGGAACTCGTCGAGCAGCACAAGTACCGGATGCTCGCCGGGCTGCGGCAGACTTTCCGACATGAAGTTCATCATCTGCGTAATCAGGACGTTGAACAACGGTCCAAGCGACGTAATCTGCTCGCGCCGCACGTCGAGATAAAGAGAGATCCGGTCGCGCTTGAGCTTGCGAATATCGAACGTGCTGCGCGACGTAGCTCGCATTAGGCGCTCGTTGAGAAAGGGGGCCATGCCGGTGCGGACGCCGGCGTAGATTCCGGAAAACTGCCGCTCAGACATCTCAAAATATGGCAGCAGGGTTTGTAGTGTAAAGTGCGAGCATTCGCGGCGGCGTTCCTCGCGCAGCGAGCCGATGAACTCCAGTAGTGGCTGCTCGGCACCGTTCATGATCTCGAGGATTGTGACGAAGGTCTTTTTCTCGTTCGGGATCGCCGGCGATTCCATGACGAAGGACGCTATGCCGGTAAAAAGGAGGCGGGCGTCGTTAACCCAATACGGGTCTGCGTTGGACGGGGGGCGCGGAAACAGCGCCGCAGCGATATTGCGAAGGTCGATGTCGCGCTGCGCCGAATCCAGCGAGATGAAATCCATCGGATTGTAACATGCGGTATTGCCGTCGGGGTCAGCCGGCGCGAAACGTACAACGCGGCTTATGGTCGAGCGGTAGCCTGCCGTCGCCATATAGGTCTCGCCCCGCAGGTCGAGAACGACGAGCGAATGCGGCCAGGTGAGGGCGTTCGGTATAATGAGAGACGTGCCTTTACCGGAGCGCGGCGGCCCTATGACGAAGCCGCCGACATCATCGCCATCAATCCACAATTTCTTGCCGCCGATCAGCCTGCGCTGCATCAGGCGAATCTTGCCAGAGCGCTGGTCGCGGCGGGGCGACAGGATTTCGGCAAGCCTGCCGCCGGCTCGACCGACGAAGACGCCGCCCACTTTCGTCAGCCCGGTTTTCGATACGTCGCTCATAGTCATGAAGCGAGAGTCATTGCGCTTTCTCGGACGCATGAGAAACAAGCTGACCAGTGGCAAGAGAAACCCTAATGCGCCTGCTGCAACGGCGTATTGTACCCGGCCAAAATTCCTCGCCATCGTGTCCGCCCAGGCCAGACGAACGACCGGCCAGGGATTGGCGTTCAGCTGGTCGAACAGGACGTGGGCGCCAGTCCGATACCAATCTGTCGCGGCATAGGCGACCGTGAAGAGCAGTGCGCCCAAGGCCATCGCCATAAGCATCATGAAAATTGCTGTTGCGATTTTCTGCATGGATAGACCCCGCTAGATCGTCTCCGCCTTGGTGAACTTGATCTCGCTGATGCCGCGCCGTCCGCCTTCGGTGCGGACCATCTGGACGACCACCGGAATGACCTCGCGCAGGTAGTCGAGGATTTCGCCTCGTGAGAGGCCCGAGCTGCCCTGCATGACCATCAGCGCCAGCCGCTCGTAGGCGGACCGGGCGGAATTGGCATGAACGGTCGTGAGCGAACCGGGATGGCCGGTGTTGATCGCCTGGAGGAATGCGAAGGTTTCAGCGCCGCGCAATTCCCCCAAAAGCAGACGGTCGGGTCGCATGCGAAGCGAGGCTTCGAGCAGCTGTTGGGCGGAGACTTTGGCAAGCCCCTGGTCGCCCTTCGGGGCTATCAAGGTGACGTTGTTGGGAGCCGGCAGCCTCAGTTCGCGGGTGTCTTCGATCGTGATGATCCGCTCATGGGCCGGGATCTCCTTCAAGAGCGCATTCAAGAACGTCGTCTTGCCGGTCGACGTGCCGCCAGAAACGACGATCGAGACACGGTTGCGCACTGCATATTGCAGGAAGTCCATCGGCGAGGTGTCGTGCAACATCTCGACAAGTCGTTTTTCTTCGGTTGACAGCGCCAGGCCGCTGCCCATCGCAGTGTTCTCGAATGCGCCAAGATCCTTGTAGGCAGCAAGGCTCATATCCATGATGACCTGCTTGCGGATCGAGATCGCCCCGCCTTCGGGAGCCGCCGGCGGCAAGATGCATTGGATGCGCTCGCCTGAGGGTAAGGCGGCCGACAGGACCGGTTTTTCTTCGTTGATGACCTGATTTGTCGCCGAGGCGACGCCGGTCGAGATATGCCTAATCCAGCCGGGCGTGACTTCGCGCTTGACGACGTGCTCCATTTCCTTGGCGCCGAGGCGTTCGATGAACAATTCACCCGGCCTGTTGATTGCAATCTCGGAAACGGAATCTTCGTTCAAGTAGGACCATATCGGTTCCAGATGAGCGCGCAGGACCGGGGCTCTCGCCCAAGGATCGGGGAGGGGATGCACGGCGTTCATTTCACTGGGCTCCCATAGCCGGGATACAACTGATCCTTGGGCGTGCTGTAGAGAGGCGTCGGATCGATCGCCGTCTTCGGCCGCGCACCTGCCTTCAGGCGCGCCAGTTCTTCCTGGACGGGATCGGCGTACAAGTCCGAGAAATCGAGATCTCGCCGCACCAGCACGACGACCGATGTGCCCTGGTCGACGTAGACTGTCGGGCCAATGTTCTGCGTGTCGCGAAACGCCTCTTGCGCGAGTTGCTGCAAGGCGGTCGATGACTTATCAAACGCGATGCTGCGGGCGTCGCGCTGCGAGCCATTGCCACCATAAGTTACGGTCGTGGTCTCACCTGTTACGGGATCGATTGTCGACACCTGGCGCTGTTGGCCATCTTGCCCGCTATCGCCAAGCGAGGACAGATATTCAGAGACTCCGCCAACGACGGAAAGCATGATGGCGTTGCCGTACCGTGCAACCCAGTGCGTATCGACACGGCCGCCCATGCCGCCGCGGCCGAGCGCGTCGGCACCAGGCGATTTGATGTCGACGGAAATGCCATCCGAGCGGATTACCCTGCTCCAGACGATGAAAACACGCTTTTGACCACGCGCAAGCCCCGAGCGGTATTCTCCGGTCAGGCGCGAGCCCTTCGGAATGAGGATCCGCCTGCCGTCGAGAGAGAAGACATCCTCACGCACAACAGCGCGCACCGCGCCGGGAAGGTCAGTGTTGATCGCGGTTTCCAAATAGCCGCGAATGATCGTGCCTTCAGGGATCAACGCATCGGTGCGTCGGAAGACCCTGGCTTTGACGATGCCGGAAGAACTTGCCTCAGACTGCGCCAGGAATGCCTTGTTGGGATCACTGTCGGCGCCGGGGACCGGAATGATCTGACCGTCGGGCGCGATCTCGACCTGCGCCGCCTGGGCGCCGGCATCCGTCGAGCCGGTTTGATCATTCGTCACCATCTGGTTCGAGCGCAGGCGTTCCCACACCGCTTTTTCGCGCTCGGCGGCCTCTGCGTTACGGCGAGCCTCTTCCTCTGCCGCGGCCTTGCGGCGGGCTTCTTCCGCCTCGGCCTTGCGGCGAGCCTCCTCTGCCGCCATTTGCGCCTCCAGCGCGCGCCGCTGCGCGTCAAGGTCGGCACCCTCCTGCACGGTCTGATCGACATTGGCAGCCTGTTGCGCGCCGCTCTGGTCGGCGGCCGGTGGCGGCACCACGATCTGCTCGATGGTGCCGTCGGCAGGTTGAGGCGGGTCGTTCAACGCCGGCGGGCGGAATTCGGGCGGATTGAAGTTTTCCTCGCCATCGCTGCTAACATCACGCGATACCGGCTCCCGGGGCCAGTTAAGCCATATCAGCGCGCCTACCAACACTACGCCGAGGCCGACCAGGGCGATCCTGGTGCCCACGCCCGCACCGCGGCGCGCGAGCGTCGGGCTGCCGTCCAGTTGGTTATAATCGATCTGGGTCATCACCGCCCTCCGCTGGATCCGAACAGGGTGGAACCGCCTGTCAGTTTCGTTGGACCGTAGACTTGCTCGACGGGATCGATGGCGTTGGGTCGCGCCCGGTTGTAGAGGCAGAGCGTCTTGCCATCGGCCCGCAAGGTGAATTGCTGCGCGACCTTGTCGATGACTGTGTATTTGCCCTGCGTGCGAACGTTGACCAGCGACTCATTGCGCTTGTCGTCGACAACGAAGATCGCCGGAATATCGTCCTTGAACTCCAGAAACACCTTGGTGCCGTCGTCGAATACGGTGCGCGGCTTCAAGCTGTCGTCACCCTTGTAGGCATAGTCGTAATTGAGATCGGCATAGTTCAGGTCCTTCAAATCCGGATCGGCGGCGCTCTCTTTGGCCTGTGAGAGCAGGCGCGCGTTGATATCCTCGTCCGGGTATTTGAACCGGACCTGGAACGATGCCCGGTCACGGCTATTGTCGGTTGCCTGCAGCAGCAAGGAATAGACGCGCCGGTTGGTGACCACGTTGACGTTGGTCCACGCATCGCGCTCCAGCGGCTTTACGAACAGAAATCGCGATCCGCGTTTGGGGATGATCGACCAGCCTTTCGTGTCGCCAGCCGACACGGTTTCGATGACTTCGGTCGGGCTAAGCTCGACCATCGTTGAAATGCCAAGAGCGGCGCGCACCGACGTCACATCGTCATTGTTGAAGGTGACATACCGAATCCGGCCGTCGCGTGCGGCCGCGCCGTGCATCGTGCCGAGCAGAAGGGTGGCCGACAGGGCGAGGCTCACGCGCCATCTCATTGCAGGCTCCCCGCGGCCGGCGCCGATTCCTGGTCGCGGCGGTAATCCGTAACCTGAAATCCCAACGGGTTGTCGAAACGCCATTCGTTCTTGAGCGGCGTTGAGGTGTAGCGGAATTTTATGACCGCCACCCAATTGTCGGCGGTGGACGAGTTGTCCCGCCGCGTCGTCGTGGCAAAGCGCACCGAGGCTGTATTGCGATTGAGCAGGGAAACTGACTTGATCTCGACCGAGACAGTGACATTGCGGCCAAAAATCTTGTCCAGCGAGTGCGGATTTGCAGGCGTGAAAAGCCATGTCAAATCCTTGGACGCGGCGTCGGTCGAATAGAGCTGTGCCAGGTCGTAATTCTGTTTCAGTTCTCGCGAATCGTAGGTTTCGCGGGCCCTGATGTAACGCACAAGATTGGCCGCCGTGACGGCCTCGTTCTGCGATAAATCTCCAGGCTTCAGCGCGCGCATGATCTCGAGGTAGCCCGTCGATTTGTCGACCTCGACAACGTACGGTTCGAACTGCCGGAGTGGCAGGATCAGCACGAGCGCCAGCAGCGACAGCACCGCAACCAGTCCCGAAATGCCGCTGACGATCCAGGCCAATGTACGCGATCGACGCATTGACCTGTGCGTGTCGTCTTCCCAAGTCGCGCCCGCCCTGTAATAGCGCTTGTCGACGAGTTCGCTGCTGCGGTCAGCAGCTGCTTCTACTGGATTTGACAATTTACCATTGCCTCGTTTGCGCGACACATCCTGATCCAGGCCGCGATCGGTGATCGTTCTTGTGTTCTAGGCCAGAGGCCTGGAGTTATCGCGCGCACCTTGCTGGATGGCGGACCGGGTTGCGGCATCCGCCCTAGCTGCTCGCGAAGATCGAAAACTGTTTGCCGCGAGCTGCCGGGCCCCCCGAGCGGCGCGGCCGGCGGCCCATCGCGCGCCGGAATAGCGCACAGCGTTTCTGCCGAAGTTTCTATACGGGTTGTATGCGCCCACGGTGCTGAGATATCCGCCGCCATTCAGGATCGAAGCAATCGACGGTATCTGCATGAGAACGTAGATCCCGATGATCGTCACCAGCACCAAGGGCAGCACCAGCGACATTTTGCTGTCCATGGTCGCTCCGCCGGACGTGGCGGTGTTCAGCGCCGCGTTGACGAGCGAGAAGTAGAAGCCGAGAAAGCCGTAAATCAGGATTTGCTGGATCATCAGAAAGGTGGTCAGCGAAAGGAAGCCTTCGCTCATGCGCGAGGACCAGCGGTAAAGCCAAAGAATGATCCATATCGGCGCCAAGGCCAGCGTAATGAACAACATCACCTTGGCGGCGATGATCGCCGCAATGGCGAGTGCTGCGAAGATGATGGCAGACAGCAGGACGAGCAGCGACAAGAGCGCGCCAAAAATGTCATAGAAGGATCCGCTGTAGACCTGATTGGCTACGTCCTGCGCCCCTTGGTAGAGGTTGTCGATCAGCGCTGGAATTGCTGCCTGGTCGCTAAGCTGATTGCCGGTGGCCCGCGACACGGCGCCGACGATTACCTTACCGACCTCATCTGGAATGGTTTGAACAAGCTGGTATATCGTCGCGGAAAACGTGCCCCATCCGGTCAGCAGCAGATAGATGATGACGGCGCGGCCCAGGCGATAGGCCGCTTCGATTGGCGAAATCGACTCTCGCCCGCTCAGGATCGAATAGCCCCACCACGCGATATAGAGGGTCAGCATCAGGGTGAAGACGTTGCCCATCGCATTGCCCAACTGCATATAGACGGTGCGAACGAAGTCCTCGCCGATGTTGTCAATGCCACCAAGGATGCTTGCGGCGAGACCGTTCATGGATCCTCGTCAATGATGCTTGCGAACGGCGTTGAATTGACCGGCTTCAGCGCGCCGCATTCGTCGGCGTGGGTATACGACAAAGCCCCGCACGGCGCTTTCAGTTCGCGATTTGCGCATCCAAAAAGCCCTGCGCCGAGCCCAATCACAACGCATATGCGCAGGACTCGCCGCGACAAGCGCTCAGCCTCCGCTCTTGCCGAATTCCGCGAACGGATTGACGGTGCGCGGTGTCATCATCTTCTGCACCTGGCTCTGGCGAAGAAGATCTCCCTTCAGCTTCTCATTAAGGGCAGCGACCGCGCCGTTCTGGACGCCGATCAGTTCGTTGACGGCGCGCGCGTTTTCCAGCTGCATTCGTGTGTTCTGGTCCACCGAACCCTTGACGTCCTGCGACTGCCCGATCTGCCCGCTCGCTGACTGCAGAGACTGTTGGCGCTGGGTAACGCCCTGCGAAGCCTGCGAGGTCAATGCGCTTAGCAGCGAGGCCACATTGACGCTGCCGCCATAGGCGGTGTTGACGGCGCTGGTCTCCTTGCCGGCAATCTGCTGGAGCTGCTTCACCAGTTGTAGGCCATTGATGACCGCGCCGGCGATTTTCTGGATTTCGGGCGACAGGCCACCAAACGAAAGCGCACCGCCGTTCAGGATCGATCCGAACGACGGCGCCTGGGCAATCGACATGTTGCCGCCGAGGCCCATTTGTCCGATGCCAAGCGAACCGTCACGACTGCCGCTGAGAGCCTGCAGGATCTCCTCGCTCTTTTTCAGAATATCCTTGTTGGAGTCCATGATGGAGTTGGTGTTGTCCGCATTCTTGCGGGCGACATCGAGATTGGCGCCATCAATGACGGCAATCTGTGCGTGGGCCGTGCTTGCCCAAAGCGCCAGACTGGCGGCAATCGCGAATTTCTTCATGTCAGCCTCCTATTGCTGTAGCGAATCGATCACGCTGGCAGCGCCAGCAGGGTCAGTGGTGATGATCATCGAGCGGCTGTCGGCTGAGCTTGTTCCCGCGTTCTCAACCGCGCATGGTGGCCATCGGCCGCGATCGATCTTCAACCGTTCCAGTTCCGCGGGATCACAAGAGAACGGGTTTGGAGAGCCGCTCTTCGGCCGTTGCACCAGCTTGGACGACTGCGATGCCTGAACGTTCTGCAACGAGAGAAGTTGGGCCAGCAACGCCGTGAAATCCCCCGCCTGGGCGAGGTACTGGTTGGTGACATCGGCGTTGATCCCACGAGCCGACGAGTTCAGCTCCCAGGCGTCCTTGTATTCGGTCACCTGGCCAACGTTGCCCGCTAGCGCGTCGATTGCAGCGGCGTTGGCGCCCATCTGCGATGAGCTTGCATCAAGGTTGCCAGCCGCCTTGCTGACCGTGCCCATGGCCGCGTCCTGGGCCGCGCCGCCCGCGCCGTCGGCCGTTACGATCGAGAATGGTGGCGGCGCGGCGGCCGGAGCGTTGCCGCTCGACACATAGTCGTTGAAGTAGCTGTTCCAGCGGCCGACACCGCCGGCCCATTGGTTCTGCTCCCCTGCGTTCGATCCGTTGTAGAAGGAGGCGAGACAGCTGTAATTCGTCGCCCCGCATTGCTTCACGCCCATTCCGAGATATTTGACGCCGCCTTCGACATTCTGCTCGTTCACGTCGCGGTCCAGTCCCATGGACTTGCCGGTGCCCTTGGTCAGCTGCATGACGCCTTTGACGCCGGTGTGGCTGCCGGCGCATGTGTCGAAGCGCGATTCCTGATAGGCGACGGACAGCGCCAGGCCTTCGGGCACGCCGTATTTTTGCGCATAATAGCGGATCATCTTCACGTTGCCGGCGTCGCGCTGCAACGCTTCGGCCGGCGACCGGCGAAACATCTGTGAGCGGTATTTGTTCGAATAGGTGCAGACGACGCTTTTCTTCTTGTCGGTTTCGTCCTTCTTCGCTTCATCCGACTTCGTGCTGTGCTGCTCGTCCTCTTGCCGCTTGTCGCGGTTCTGCCCGTCGATGACCGCGATCTGAGCGACAGCCACGCTCATGCTTTCCGCCGTCGCGAGAGCCACGGCCAGACAAGTGCTGCTAAGCCGCTTCGTCATGCGCGTTCTCCCATCCGCAGAAGTATGGCAGCCACATCTCCGGCTCGTCGCCGAAGGTCTCCCGGAGCCGTGCGCATTCCTTGCTGTTGGCTTCGTTTGAGGACAAGACCTTGATGAGATCGGGCATCGCCGACAAATCGAGCTTGGCGACGATCGAGTCGCTGTCGTGCTTGACGAGGAAGGTCCGTGTTTCCTTGGCGGTGCGGCGCACGAACTCGAATTCCTTCGCTGTCAGCGAGAAGCGCTCCATGTAGGATTCCTTGCTCGCTTTCGGGTTGGGGAAGAAAATGTTGGTCTTCGTTTGCTCGATCAGCGACGACGAGATGGAGGAATTGACGACGTCTTCCGCTGTCTGCGTGCCGAAGCCGACGACGCCGTTGCGGCGACGAATGGTCTTCAGCGTCTCGTTGATGAAGGCGGCGAAAACCTCGTCGTCCAGCAGCTTCCAGCCTTCATCGAGGAAGAGCATGATCGGCGAGCCGTCAATGACCTCCTCAAGACGATGGAAGATGTAGAGCAACGCCGCCGAGCGCAGCTTTCTGTCGCCCAGGATCTTGGTCATGTCGAACCCGACCACCGGTTTCGAGAAATCGATGAGATCGACGGGATTGTTGAAAAGCCAGCCCTTGTCCTTCGGGTCGAGCCAGGGCTGTATCCGCGCGGCCAGATCATTCATGCCAGGCATCAGCGAACCGCGCAGCACCTCAGGCAGCAGGTCGAATGTCCGCTGTTCGCGCGGGATCTTGTAGATCATGTCGACGGCGGCGTTGATGACGCGCATCTCCGCCACGTCAAGCGCGCCGCCTTCCGGCGTCAGAATGTAGATGAGCAAATCTTCCAGGAAGGACCGGTTTTCTGCCGTGTCCTCGAGCTGCAATGGCGCGAACCCGGTCGGCTGAGAAGGCTCCATCACCTCGTAGCGGCCGCCGAGCGCCCGAACGAAAATTTCAGCACCGCGCATATAGTCAAAATAAACACATCGCGGCCGCGGCATGATGCGCATGGCCTGCGCCATCAGGAACGACAGCACCACGGTCTTGCCCGATCCGGTCGGGCCGAACACCGTGAAGTGCCCGACATCGTGAACGTGGAAATTGAAATAGTATGCCGTCTGGCTGGTCGTTTCGAGCAAAGCGATGGGCCGTTTCCAGTGCAGCCGCTCACGTTGGCCGGACGGGAAATTGTGTCCGGAGAAAAGGCCGGCGAAGTTAAGCGACGAGATCAACGCACGTCGCGCGATGTAGCTGAAATTTCCCGGCAATTGCGCCCAGAAGGCCAGTTCCGTGTTCAGTGTCTCGCGAACCGGCACGATCGACATGCGCGAAAGCTCGGCCGTGATGTCGGATAGCGCACGGTTGAGCCCGGTCATGTCCGGCGCCAAGGCCATGACGCTCATGTGATGTTGTCCGAAGACCACTTCGCCGCCGGCCAGCTTGTCGGCGCCGTCGTGGACGGAGTCCTCGACCGTCGTGCCCGCCTCGTCTGAACCCTCGACCTGGTTGGCGATGGTGTTGATCCTGCGCATCGCCGTTACACGGTCCTCGATCGCGAAACTCTGCGTCAGGACAAATTCATGTGGCAGGCGCAGGAGACCGTCCAATGAGCCCGGAGCTGTGAACGGTGGGTATTCCTTGATCGACACCATGGCGCCGAGCTTGCCTGCGTCCGGCCCGCGAAGTTCCAGCGCGGATTTGCCGAAAAACAGCTGTCGTGTCGCCAGCACATCGCCAAGGCTCATGCGCGGCAAAGGCATTTCCACGTCGATGCCGCCGGCGAGGATCTTCGCCAAAAATTCCGCAGGCTCGGAAAAGAAGCCGTTGCGGCGCTTCACGACCCCGAGAAGACGCGCACCATAAGCCGTGAAATCCTTGACGACGCCGTCGAGAACGTCATGCAGTTCAGCCATCGCCTCTTCGCGGGTTTCCTCGCCCGCGGTGCTGATGCGGAACGCATTGAGCGCCTTGTCCACCCAGCCGACGCGGCCGACCATCGGTCGGCGTATGACTGCCAGATACGCTTCGTTGACGAAAAGGTTTTTCGCCCCAAGTTCATCCATGTAGCGGGCGTCGAGCTCGGCCACGAAAGGATTGTCAAAGTCGCCTTCGATGTCCGGCGTCACGTGGCGGCGGATGATCGTCGTGTAGACCGCAAAGCGAGAGGTCGAGAGATTGCGGAACGTCGTGTTGCGGTTGAACATGCGGCTGTTCAACTCGGCCTGGTCCATCGTCTGGAACGGCAGGCCACTGAGTTGGATGGCGCCGACCAGAAAGCCGCTCTTCGTCACGATCAGATTGTCATCGACATGGCGAAGGTAGGGGATGTGCATCGCCGCGGGCTTTTCGCGGCGGCGCTCACGGCCAAATTTGAGGTCGGCATCGAGGCTCATGGCGAATAGCTCCTCGCACCCCAGAAAGTAAGGTTCGCCACCGCTCCGCGTTTGGAGACGCGCCGCTCGAAAATATGAAACATGTAGGGGTCACGCTGGCACAGATATGCACTCACCAGATGCACCACGCCGAACACGCCAAGACCGAGCATGAAGCTGCTCGTGGCAATGAAGCCGATCACCGCCAGGATGCCGTTCAGCGCGAAAACCTCATAGCGCACCCCCCATTTCATCGGGGGACGTGTCAGTGGCAGGCTGACCGGCTCGACATAGACCTCCTCGTCGTCCATGTCTCAGCTGCCTCCAGCGGTCGCGCGAACCGCATCAACAAGCTGGGCGGCGCCGAAGATCAAAGCGATGCCGATGATGATGGAGAAAGCCATCATCCAAGCCAGTCGGCCCGTCATGGCGAGGAAGCCGAGAAAACAGACGGCGATGATGGCGAATGAACGCGCTATGTCGCCCTGCAGAACTCCGACGAACCATTGGAGCACATTTTCGACTGGCGCCGCCGACTGGGCGTACGCAGTGGCTGGCGCGAGAGCTATTCCGACCGCCAAGGCCAAGACCAGTTTCAGCGCAAATTTGCCCGCTTTCCTGTATTCCACCCTTGGCTCCTTTCAGTTGCCGAAATCCATGACATGACCATCCTGCCAAGCGTCCTCGCTTGCTGGCGGTGCGGCCGCGAGCGTTTCGGATATGGCCAGGGCAGACTTCTTCACGACACCGCCGAACTTCCAGCGGTTCAGTATTTTCACGATGTATTCCGCCGTCTCCGGATTCACCGGAATGCCCTGCGCCTTGTAGACGCTGTTGGGCCCGGCGTTGTATGCCGCCAGCATCAGCAGCGGATCCCCGAACTCTCCATAGAGTGATTTGAGATAGCGAAGGCCAGCCCGGACATTTGCCTCTGTATCGCAACGGTCGCTCACGCCGAGATCGGCCGCCGTGCCTGGCATCAGTTGCATGATCCCCAAGGCCCCCGCCTTCGACGGACCCTGACTGGCGCCGAGATCGCTTTCGGCCCATGCAATCGCCTCCGCCAGATCGGTGTCGAACCCTTCGTCTTGCGCGATTGAACGCACAAGTCGGGAGACGTCAGCCTGATTTCCGGTCTTACACGCCCCCGGCCTATTCGCCTCGGCTGCGGCAATGGCTTTTGCCGGCGTTGCAAATGCAACTGCGACGCGGTCTGATGCCAGGTCCTGGCCGTGCACATTGAGCGGCATCGTGGCGCCGCACAGCGCGAGCACAAGAGCGAATCGAGTGTTCATACTGTCGCCAAAATTTAACACTTTACTATGGCTACACGCAGCCCTAGTAAAGTGTCAACACGCGATATGCACTCCAAGGACGGATTTCGATGAACCAGACGGCCCTTTGCACGGTTTTGCTGCTCCAGGGCACCGCGGCTTATGCTGCCGGCGCCGACGCCCCGAGTGCCTTCGCGCAGCCGTCGGAGCATTACTTGCTCCAGTTTGCGAAGCCGGGCGAGAAGGTGTTCATCTATGAGCGCTACGATGCAAAAGGCGCGCTTTTTCAGCGCGATGCGGCCGCCCTCATCTCGCCGGTTAAAGTGCCGTCGGCGACCGAGCGCGTCATAAACGGCGTGACGTACCGGCTGCGCGGCCTTGCGGCCTGCCCCAAACCGAAGATCACGTACAAGACGCAGCAATGGGACTGCACGAAGGCCGCGCAGGACTATGAAGAGGCAATCTACAACGATCGCGCATCTGTCGTGCTTTGCAAAACGCTTGTGCTGCAAAGCACGAAGGGTGAACCCGACGCCGTGTCGTGTTTCTCTCTCGTGGGTGCGGGCAACGCAAACGACCCGTACAACGTCGCCTACGACGATGACGAAATGGTTTTTTTCGACATGGCGGCGATCGGACGCAACAAGGACGGCGAGTCGCTGCGCCCCGATCTAGAGCATTCGGCCGACCTCGGTGGTCAGTTCCAGGAATGAAACAGGCGAGCTTTGCACTGCTAGCCGCATTCTCGGTATGCGCATCGGCGCAGGCGCAGGATGCCCCCGCGTCTGTCGAACCCGCGCCCTTCGCCGTATCGAAATCGGCTCAACTGCTGACCGGAGATACCTGGCGTGACGGAGACCACCTTTTCCGCCTCTATGGCGTCCAGTCATGTCTTCGAGGCACGTCAGCCGAAGAGCCAAATGGGAACAAAATCGACTGCGGGAACACCTCGCTTGCGCACCTTGCTGCGCTGTTCGATAGCGCGGCGGTTACATGCCAGCCAATCGGCTACGCCCTGGACAAGGCGGTTTTTGTCGTGTGCGGTGCGCAGCTGAATGGCGAAACAATCGACGTCGGCACAGCGCTCATAGCGACCGGATACGCGTTTGCGGCAACGACAGCAAAGGGCAAAGCCGTCAATGAGAACTACCTCGTCGCGGAAATCAACGCTAAGATGAAACGTGCGGGTTTGTGGGGCACGACGTTTGAGCATCCTGTGCAACTGCTGCTGAGCCAAGTATCGAAGAGACAACAATGAAGCATGACGATGAAGCGCACAGATATTATTATCCCGTCGAAGGACGCGGTGACGGTGCTATTGGTGGAGCCGCTGCATTCATCGCGATCATATTGGTGCCGGCAGGACTCTATGCGGCCTGGAATACCGTGGTCTCATGGATTTCGACGATCTTTTCTTAGGGCTGCAGTTTCGTGAAGGAACCGAGCAACGCGCGCCAATCGTCGACATCAATCTCGCACCAGCCATGAGCCGTCAGCCGTTGGAAGTAAGCAGCCTTCATTTTCATTTCCGCGATAGTGGCTACTGGAGCAGTGGCAGCACGCCTTCGCACAGCGGCCTCCTCCGCCATGGCCGCGTCCAGTCTCTCACCCAGCACGATCGCGTCCGGCCCTTCGGCCCCCATCCATCGCTTGCCGATAAGTTCAAGCGTGGCGACGCTTTGACGATGTTCCGCAATCAGTTTCGCGACGCCTTCAGCCGCTGCCATCTTTCCATCGCTGCAGACCTGTTGAAGAGGCATCGTCATCGCCCTGGCGTTCTTCGGTTACATACTGGTACCTCTCGAAATGAGGAAAAAGGGGCGACACCATCCCTTTTTTGAAGCGACGAATTCTGCGAGATAGGGGCGGGGGGCGCCTGCGTAAAGGAACTGGCTTCCGATGTTTCGTGCCCTGGTGGTCGAAGACCAGACACTAATGCGTCTGGCACTGATGAACGAAGTGCAAGCGAGCTTCGAAAAATGCGTCGTCCTGGGTGCTGAGACGCTGACGATCGCCACTGCCGAGCTTCAAAACAATTATTTTGATCTGGTCGTCATCGATCCTGGCTTGCCTGGCTTTGATCCCACCTCACAGGGGGATCGCGTCGCAGTCGTTGACAAGATCATCGAGGCTTCACCCAGTGCAATTCATATTGTCATCACCGGTTCCGATAACCGTTGCGAGGCAGATGGCTTTCGGCAAATTGGCGCTGCCGCTTATCTCGGCAAGACCGGTCTTGCGCCCGGCGTGTTCAGCGACGTGCTGGACGATATTTCCACCAAGGGGTTCTCCTTGCGCCTTTCGCGGGTTGTCATGACCAAACCCGATTACCGATTTTCAGCCCTTACACCGCGCGAGCAGGAGGCCATCGACATGATGGCGCACCGTGCACCCGGCGTGAAACGCACGGAGATCTTTTCTCTCATGGCCGATCGCCTTGCCATTGAGCCCGGCTCGGCCGAGAAATACTACAAGCAGGCTCGCGCCAAGCTCATGCGGCAAGGCCATCGGCTCCCGCGGGGGCTGTGAGCCAATGGCGCCCATGATCGTCCATGGAATCAAGGTTCCTGTCGCACCACAGGATGTTTCGCCGGTTATCTGGCGAGCGCTTCAAAGCCAGAGCTATGAGGCTAAGGAGGCGAAGTGGATCTTCAGGGCGGTCAAGGCGCGCGATCGCGTACTGGAGCTAGGGTCGGGTATCGGCATCATCACCGCACTGATCGCGAAAATCCCCGGCGTTCAGGTATGGGCTTTTGAAGCAAATCCCGCAACGGCGGAGCTAGCGAAACGCGTGATAGCGGCGAACGATCTCGACAATGTCACATATTCCCAGGGTATCCTCACAGCCGGCCCGCCGCGGTCCTTCACCTTCTACGTTCGCCGCGACCTTTGGATGTCTTCCACGGACAAAGACCAAGGACCCTACGAGCGCGAACTTTCGATCGTCTCGGCCGACGTCGATCGTTTCATCACCGATCATCGAATAAACGCCCTCGTCATGGACATTGAAGGTGCTGAGAAAGAACTTCTGCAGGATGCCGAGCTGCCCGGGGTCGAGCGCATCTTTCTTGAGCTGCACGACCATCTCTATGGCCTTGACGGCATCCGAGACATCACGCTTGCACTGGCAGAAAAGGGATTTGCCTACGATCCGCGGGGCTCCCGAGGACCTTGCGTGCTCTTCGCCAAGAACGATGGACCCCGCGAATACGAGGATGTGGAAGATGTTGCGTAATGCTCTCGCTGTTATATTTGCCGTGGCCCTTCCGCTCGCCAGCGCCGCCGAGGAAATTCCGCTCGATCCCAACGAAGTGTCGGTTCAAGACGCCAGCGGCAAGACTGTCGCCGTTTTTTCAGTAAAGCAGCTGCGGGCAGACTTTCCACAACAGACCTATGACACGCGTACGCCTTGGACGAGCGACAACGAGAAAATCGAATATCGTGGGCCGCTGCTTGCAAATGTGCTTGCCAAGGCCGGAGTCACCGCCGTGCAGGAGGTCAAAGTTGTCGCCTATGACAACTTCGTTTCCGACATTCATATGGACGAAATCCGGTCTTATAATCCGATCCTGGCGATCGAACGTCGTTGCAACGAGAGTGACAAGGCCGGCTCGCATTGCCCGCCGGGCCAGGATTTCCGCCCGATCAGCATGGTAGAGAAAGGCCCCATCTTCATTGTTTGGCCCTTCGACCAATTGCCTGTTTCATATGTTCCCGCAAGAAACTCGATCTGGGTGTTTTTCCCAGTTATCCTGCGCGCCACGCAATGAAGTTCTTAAACGGCCGTTTGCTCACTGTTCTGCCGTATCTCGGTATGGCTGCAGCGCTTGGGCTGAGTGCGTGGACATTCATGCAATCGAACCGCTACCGTCAGGAGACGGATGCCATCCTCAATCAGACTTTCGAGATTCAGTGGCGCGCGGCACAGATTCGCGAGCGCCTTATACGAGTCTATGGCTATCTTCGCATTGCCGACGAGACGGGCAAGCTTGATGCGGACATCGATCGACAAATGGCGTTGGTGAACGTCAACGTCGCGCAGTTGGAAAACCTGCCCTATCTGAACCGCTTTTTTCCCGACCACGATGCCGAACTCCTGGGCCGAATTGGCCTAACCCTCGAACAGAAAATTGCCCCTCTTGTGTCAGCGCGTACAAACTACACCCAAGCCATTGCCGACATGGCCAAGCTGGAACAGTCAATTTACGAGATTTCCAGCTCTACCGTTGATCACAGTGCCACCTTGCAGCAGACCGCCAGCATCGACATTGCGGCCTCGCGCAACTGGTTCACCTTTGCCATCGCACTTGGCCTGGGTGCCACCTTTTATCTCGTTATCCATCAGCGCTATGCTTTGGCCAATCGCCGTGACCAGCATATGCGCTCGTTCGCTTCGCTCTTTGCGCATATGACCCGATCGCGGGTTACAGCCTTGAGGCTGTTCCTTGAGCACGCACAACCAGACAAGCAACCGAGCGGCGAAATGCTTGAGGCTGCGCGCAGTGCTGCTACTGAACTGGAATCGATCACCAACAGTGTCCTTCAGATCGCCTATGCGCCACAGGATTCCAGCACCGTGGCGCTCGGCCCACTCCTCGAGGATCTCGCGCACGATCGCAGCAGTTTGGTGCAAGTTTTGGTCGATCCTAAAGCACGTCTGCAACCTGTTCCGGCGACGCCGTTACGGTTGGTCGTTAATGAGCTGATAGAAAACGCTCTTGCCGCTCTATCCGGCACCAGAGACGCCCCAATTCTCATCTCCGCGACAGTCAAGCGACGTCCCTTCCTCCTGCGCAATTACCTCGTACTAGATGTGGCGGACAACGGCGCAGGCATGTCGCCTGCAATCGTTGTGAAGGCAACTACACCTTTCTTTTCAACGCGAGCTGGAAATCATACTGGCCTTGGACTGACCGCATGTTCCCAGATGGTCTCGACGCTGAAAGGAAGGCTCATCATCAACAGCGCTCCCGGTGCCGGCACAACCGTAGAGATCAGGATTCCGGTGCATTCGACTGCCGCCACGTCATGGCAGTCGTTCCTCAGGCGCGGGCGAAAAAAGGTACACACGTGGCGCGCCTAATTGTCAGCTCTGCTCCATTTTCACCTGAATTGCACCGGTATGCGCTATTACGGCGAAAACCTGCCAGGCATTCTGTCTAGCGCAGCTTAGACGGATGATGACGCTGGAAGTTCACGGCACTCTGAAATGAGAACCTACGCCTCCGGGTGCGTCAGAAACAGGTGGATCAGCTGACGGCGGGACCTTATCGGAAAAGAGGAAGGTCGCTGGATCAAGTTTCAACGCCTTGGCGATCGCGGCAATCGTGTCGACGCTGATATTGCCGCTTGCGCGTTCCAATTTCATGAATGTCGCCTCCGCCACGCCGATGAGCTCGGCCATCTCATAGCGGAGCAAAGTGCGTCGTTTTCGCTCAATGTCGATGATGTGCGCCAGACGCTTGCGGATCGCATTTTCGTCCAACTGATGCGCCCATTGGGTAAGTTTTTTTCCGCCCGCGAGCAGGTCTGCAACTGACACATGCAAGCCGCTTGCCATGATTTGCAACGTGGTCAGGGTGACATTGTTTTTCTGTCGCACGGTCTGGATGTAGGTTCGATACGCCAGTTTTTCGCCCTCGGCGGTCCGAAACAGCTCGGCCATGTGCATGTGGGATAGGCCACGTCTGGCTCTCTCCCGCTCGAGCGCCAGAGCAATGTTGGCGCGCAACGGGTTGTTGACCAGGCCCGCGTCGTCTCGTTTCATAAATCGATGTAGTCGCACAACCTGCCTTCTCGATCTGTCCTTTTTCGCGCGGATGATCCATAGTAAAGTATCAGAAACCGCAGCGAGGAAAAGGCTATGATCGTACTGAAATATCTCTTGGTGGGTGCCGCCGCCGTCGCGGGCGCCGCGGCTCTTCCATCCCAATCACAGGCATCGGAATGGGGCTGTCAGGTCCTCCTCTGCCTGTCCGGTGACTGGCAGGGCACTCCTTCTTGCCACCCGCCAACCTACAAGTTGATTGCGGCGATGAAAGCGCCGGGTTTTAACTGGCCGACCTGTCCACAAGCCAACTCCAGCGCCGCGAGATTCGAGAAGTATGAGGATTGTCCAGCTGGCTGGCAAGCAGCTGGCAGCTACGACTCCGATCGGCCAGGAATGATGCAAGAACGGAACATCTGTCGTATCAGCTCCGACAGGCTCACGCTGCCCGTCACTTTCACGAATAGTCGTCTCGGCCAAGACCATGACAACGGATCTCGACAGGCCCAGATCGAAATCAACGGTAGGTTGGTGACGGCAAAAATCCAGATCACGGGCAACGATAGAGGGCATTCCCTTGGTAATGGCCCCCACCTACTACACCATCTCTCGGCCGGTGCGCGGAAAGCCCTGGTTCATCGAGTATGACGACGCGAACGGCATGCGCCAGAAAAGCTGGTTCAATCTCAACATGCCATAAGCCAGGCGATCACGCAGGATGAGTCGCCATGAGGATCACAAGGCGTGTCTGTCCGGTTCATTCACCCCGGCGCCAGCGATAGCTTCGAGACAGCAATACGGTACTGGATCAGGGAAGGGTAATAAGTGTTGAAGGCGCTGCTCCTGTCGACTGCGATAATGGGCCCATGGGCAGGCTTGGCGGTGGCTAGCCAGAGCGAGAAGCCGCGATCGAGCGCGGACAATCCGATGTGGCCCGCTTCACTGAAATGGGACTGCAAGACCGCCGCCAAAATCGTGTGTGAGCGTGACGGCAGTTGCACAGTGGCCGAGGACCATACTAGGTTTGTGCTGAACTATGGCAGCAACGAAGCTGAGTTCCCGGCCAGCAATGTCAGGATCAAACGGCACTATCAACAGACCGTGCAGGCAAGCCCTTTGCAGCAGGAAGTTAAAGTCGAACTGGCTGACAATCGCGTTCTTTGGCTGACGGCCGTGGATGCCAGCCGCACTTATTCGGAAGCCTGGGTCGGCGCAATGAGCGAGTTGAAGGGCGGCGCGGTACTCATGGAATCCGAGGGCGTCTATTGTATGCCGCACAAGTGAGTGAGCCGAGAGGGAAGGCGAGCGAAAACCGATATGTTCTGACCTCGGGCGCCAGCCACCGGCGTTTCAGAAAAGTCCGGCATAACCGTCTTCCCGGTCTAGTTTCATCAGACGATCAGCCGTCGACTCCTGCGCAGCGGCGTCCTGACCCATCACGGCCAGCGCAGCGAACAGCCCAACAGATTTCCTCATCCAAGTCCCCTCACGCCAAGGACCAAGAACGTTTTGCCTTGCCTGACGAGAGCTGGGTGAGGATGGTCAGGAGGTCTTGCATGACTAACCTGTCAACAATGAAACGAACGTTCCATGGCACGGTGCTCGAGCGCATCGTGGTGGTGGGGCTGGGCGGCCTGCCCCTGACCGCAACGATCGACAATCTGCCGGAAGCGTATCCGGGCGGACAAGTCGCGCGAGGCGGGCGCCTGGGCCTGCTCGGCAATCGCGACATCATGGATACGCCGTTCAACCTAGGCAGCTACACGGCGCAAACGATCGAGGATCAGGGCGCACGCAGGGTGGACGACGTGATGATCAATGATCCTTGGTACGGAGCACCCATTCAACCGGCGGGATATTGGATTCCTTCTACATTCGCGGCTTTCCGATCAATGAAGGAAATTTTGGCGAGGTCGCGTTCGATGGTGTGTTCGGGGTCGCGCCGACCTATCGCTTGTTCACCGATTATATCGAGCGATCGAGGTTCTCAAAGGACCGGTGGCGCTCCTTTATGGCATCGCGCCGAACAGCAGTCTCGGGGGGTACGACCAATATCATCCCCAGCGCGCGGGCCGAGGTCGATCTGACACGGTCGAGCCCCCAGGGCGGCGGGCATCTCGATGTGAGCGGGTGTTTCGGCGCCGAGCGGCAGTTCGGGGCCCGATTCAACGGCAGCTATCACGGCGGCGACGCCGATCAACGACCAAAAGCGCGACGTGCCGGTGGTGACAATCTGCGGCGCGGGCCGCACCGGGCAACGGAGCGCCGATCGCCACGATCAAGCCTGGCCGGTCTGCCCTCGCGGTTTGCCGCCAATCGGATGTTATAGCTAATGCTAATGACGCGTCAGCACGCCGATTTTCTCACCGGTCCGGGAAAATCGGAAGATAATTCCTTATCTCTATAGATTTCGTCGAATATCGTCCGATCCCGACTTGGTAAGCGGCCATCCCCTTGGTGGAACAGGAGATCGACGAAGTGGCAAGAATTTCGGTTCTCGGCATATCGGGTGGCGTAAGCACGCCATCGCGCACGACTGCGGTGGTGAGCGCACTGGTCAAGGCGATCGCGCAGCGCACCCCGGCGGACACCGGCCTGATCGAAATCACCGAGGCGGCGCCTTCGATTTTCGCCGGGCTGTCTCGTCGTGCGCTCGGCGCGTCTGGCGAAGCGATCATCCAGCGTGTCGAGAAGGCCGACCTGCTCGTGGTCGGAACGCCGGTCTATCGGGCGTCCTACACCGGCGCTCTCAAGCACCTGTTCGACCTCGTCGATCATCGTGCACTGACGGGCAAGACCGTGCTTCTCGCGGCAACCGGCGGAAGTCCATACCATGGCCTGGTTCTCGAACATCAGCTCCGGCCATTGTTCGGTTTTTTCGGGGCCGTCACGGTCCCGACCGGCGTCTACGGCGCGCCCGACGATTTCGTCGATGCCAAGATCGTCGGCGCGGCGATTATCGAGCGCATCTCACGGGCCGCTACCGAAGCGATTTCCTTGCTTAATTCCAGTGATGCAAACACTGCCGTCGCCACGCGCGTCGGTTGAAGCCAATCAAAAGGGGAAACGAACGAAATGACCTCGAATTCCGACAACGTGAAATTCGCCTACTGGGTCCCGAACGTCTCGGGCGGCCTGGTCATCTCCAACATCGAGCAGCGGACCGGCTGGGACATCGACTATAACCGCAAGCTCGCCCAGATCGCCGAGGCCAACGGCTTCGACTACGCGCTGAGCCAAATACGCTTCACGGCCGGCTATGGCGCCGACAACCAGCACGAATCGGTATCGTTCAGCCATGCCTTGCTTGCGGCGACCACAACGCTGAAAGTCATCGCGGCGATCCTGCCCGGCCCATGGAATCCAGCGCTGGCGGCCAAGCAGATAGCCACCATCAACCACCTGACCAATGGCCGTGTCGCCGTCAATGTCGTCAGCGGCTGGTTCCGCGGTGAGTTCGCCGCCATCGGCGAGCTGTGGCTCGACCATGACGAGCGCTATCGCCGTTCGGAGGAATTCATCCGTGCGCTGCGCGGCATCTGGACCGAGGATAATTTCACTCTGAAGGGCGACTTCTATCGCTTTACCAACTACTCGATGAAGCCGAAGCCGATCGATCCGCAGCCGGAGATCTTCCAGGGCGGCTCATCACGCGCGGCGCGCGACATGGCTGCGCGGGTTTCCGACTGGTATTTCACCAACGGCAACACGCCGGAAGAGATCAAGAAGCAGGTTGACGACATCAAGACCAAGGCGAAGGCCAATGGCCACAAGGTCAAGATCGGCGTCAACGCCTTTGCCATCGCTCGCGAAACCGAGGCAGAAGCGCGCACCGTGCTCGACGAGATCATCGCCAAGGCCAATCCGGAGGCGGTGCAGGGTTTCGCCGATCAGGTCAAGAATGCCGGCAAGGCGTCGCCGGAAGGCGAGGGTAACTGGGCGAAATCCTCGTTCGAGGATCTTGTCCAATACAATGACGGCTTCCGCAGCAATCTCATCGGCACGCCGGAACAGATTGCCGAACGCATCCTCAAGCTGAAGGATGCCGGCGCGGATCTGATACTGCTCGGCTTCCTGCATTTCCAGGAAGAGGTGGAGTTCTTCGGCAAGCGCGTCATCCCTCTGGTGCGCGAACTGGAAGCGGCGCGCGACAGGGAGCTCGTCGCCGCGGAATAGGACACGCGCGGCCTCCAGGCCGCCGCCCGCACGCCTTCAAAATCAGGGACGTTTCATGATTGGTGCTTCGCTGGGAGCCGCCGCATACGAGCGCGCGCCCGAAATTTCCGGCATTCTTGCTGGTGCTGGTCCCGTCGAGGACACGCGCCCGGCGCGCCTGTCGGCAAAGGCTGATGCGATCCTGGCGCTGGGCGGGATCAGCATTTCCTTTGGTGGCGTCACGGCACTGCGGGATGTCGACCTCGAGGTCAAAAGCCGCGAGATCCGCGCTGTGATCGGTCCCAATGGCGCCGGCAAATCCTCCCTGATCAACATCATCAGCGGCCTCTATCACGCCGATCAGGGCAAGATCGCGATCGATGGCCAGTCCTTCTCCCGGGTGTCGGCAAGCCGTCTGGCACGGCTCGGCGTCGCGCGTACCTTCCAGAACCTGGCACTGTTCGGTGGGCTTTCAGTGCGCGACAACATCGCGTCGGGCCGCGTCCACACCCGGCGCGCCAGCTTCGTCGAACATATCGCCGGTCTACCGCGCGCCCGGCGCGAAGATGCCGCGATCGCTGAAAAGGTCGACCAGACAATCGCCTTCCTGCATCTCGAGGCCGTCGCCGATCGCCTGGTCGCGACGCTGCCCTACGGCCTGCAGAAGCGGGTCGAACTGGCGCGCGCGCTCGTCGCCGAGCCGAAGATCCTGCTGCTCGACGAGCCGATGGCCGGCATGACGGCGACCGAGAAGGCCGAGATGGCCGGTTTCGTGCGCGCAGCGCGCGACCGCCACGACGTCACCATCATCCTCATCGAACACGATATCGGCGTGGTCATGGGGCTCTCCGACCGCGTCGCCGTGCTCGACTACGGCCGCAAGATCGCCGACGGGACACCGGCCGAGGTCAGGGCCAATCCGGCGGTGATCCGGGCCTATATCGGCACCGCCGAAGGCGAAGATGGCAAGGGCGTCTGATGAGCTACTATGATTTCCTCTTCGTCATCGAGGTGCTGGTCGGTGGCTTGCTCTCAGGCGTCATGTATTCGCTCGTCGCCATCGGTTTCGTGCTGATCTACAAGACGTCGGGCGTGCTGAACTTCGCGCAAGGGTCGATGGTGCTGTTCGCCGCACTCACCTTTGTCAGCCTTGTCGAACGCGGCATCCCGTTTGCGCTTTCAATGCTCATTACCCTCGCGGTCATGGTTGCGCTGGGCTTCACCATCGAGCGAACTGTGCTGAGGCCGCTGGTCAATCGCTCGCCGATGACGCTGTTCATGGCCACGCTTGGCCTGTCTTACATCATTGAAGGCGCTGCCCAGTTGGTGTGGGGCACACAGGTGCACGGGCTCGATCTCGGCATCGACGACACGCCGTTCGAGGTCGGCGGTATCCTGATATCGTCGTTCGATCTTCTTGCTGCAGGCATTGCCGCGGCGATGGTCGCCGGCTTGAGCGCATTCTTCTATTGGACCCGCGTCGGCCTAGCGTTTCGCGCCGTCGCAGACGACCAGTTCGCGGCGCTCGCCGTCGGGCTGCGGCTGCCCCGGATCTGGGGAACGGTGTGGACGGCCGCGGGGTTCGTGGCACTGGTCGCGGGGCTCTTGTGGGGCGCGCGCCTCGGCGTCCAGTTCTCGCTGTCGCTGATCGTGCTGAAGGCGCTGCCGGTGCTGGTGCTTGGCGGCTTCGATTCTATCCTCGGCGCCATCGTCGGCGGCCTCATCATCGGCGCCAGCGAGAAGCTCGCCGAGGTCTACCTCGGACCCTTTGTCGGTGGAGGCATCGAAGGCTGGTTCGCCTATGCGCTGGCGCTGGTCGTCCTGCTGGTGCGCCCCTCCGGCCTGTTTGGCCAGAAGACTGTCGAAAGGGTCTGACCGATGGCCGTGCAAGCGCTCGATCCCGCAAGGCTTCCCATCGACTGGCAGAGGTTAGCTCTGCTGGCCGCCCTGATTGCCGTGGCCTACGGCCTGATCCCCGCCTATGCGTCGAGCTATCTCGTCGAGGCGATCCTGCTGCCGTTCCTTGCGCTCAGCCTGGCGGCG
>NZ_JAMYQL010000051.1:0-26442 GCF_040320865.1 Mesorhizobium sp. M0598
TCGCGGCAGATGAGCCAACACCGGCCCTGCTGCTCAGCCTCAAGGGAATAGGTCCGGAGTTCGCGGCCGTCCTGTGGTCTGAGGGATTATCGCGCAAGTTTGATACGACAGGTTGCCGCCTACGCTGGTTTGGTGCCAACGCCCTGGCAAAGTGGGCAGATTAATTGCGAGCAGGGAGTCTCGAAGTCCGGCAATCCAAGGCTCCGGTCGACGCTTGTCCAGGTTGCGTGGCTCTGGGTTCGCCATCAACCCAATTCCGCACTCAGCCAGTGGTTCAGGGCGCGAGTCATCCAGAATGGTGGCCGGTACAAGAAGACGGCGATCATCGCCCTCGCTCGGAAACTGCTTGTTGCGCTGTGGAAATACGTGAACGCCGGAGTCGTTATAGAAGGAGCTCTCCTGACGAAACCATCAGCGTAGACGCTAATCGTTCTAATAATCTCCAGGACCGACCAGGGCCTGGCAGATCCTCGGTAGACGAACCGACGAAACTCATGGCCTCAAACAGCCGCCGTTGAAGAATGGTTTCGTCTCTTGGGTTCCGAATCCGCCGCAAGCGGGATCATGGAACAGGTGCATGCGCCCTGACCGAATATAAGGTGGACTGGGTTCGTTCGCGAACCGCGTCACGCTAACGGACCCATCGAATGGATCTACGGATTGCCGCGGAGGTACATGACAATGTCGACGTGATGCCGTTTGTAGTTGACCATCCCCATATAAGAGTTTCGGGCGCCGGCAGGCGTACGAAAGTCCCCGAGGAAGGAACCCGCGGGCCGCAGACGATGGCTATGGGGATTTCGGATTTCGGCAGATGTCGGCGATGGCGTGACCGCCGTCGGGAAGCGCTGGGGTGAATGCGGACAGACCGCTTCGTTGCGCCCTCGCGCGGTGTTGTCGGGACGGTGGGCGGCTGGGCGCGGCTCTGTCGGCGTCGATAATCACCATAGACGTGCGTCGATCCGTTGCCGGAGGCTGAGTGCCTGCAGCTGAAGGCTGAACCATTCCATGCCGGGTCATGGCGTACTGCTCCCGGTCGACGAGGAACCGTGTGGCGGTCCGCGCGGCTGCCTCCGTCGTTCGAACACCTCGATCACGATCATGCGGCCGCCACAGCAGGGGCATGGCGGGCGGAAGTTGTCCGGTTCGTCCGTGGTGTCATCGTCGGACGGTGCGGCGACGTTCAGGAGTTCACGAGCAAGCGCGAGGCTGGCCTTGCGAGCAGAGCCGGCAAGCAGGCCGTAGTGCCGGATGCGGTGGAAACCCTTTGGCAACACGTGGAGCACGAAGCGGCGGATGAACTCGTCGGTAGCGAGCGTCATGACCTGCTGCCGGTCGACGCCGTCGCGGCGATAGTCTTTGTAGCGGAAGGTGACGCCGCTCTCGTCGAGGCGGATGAGGCGGCTGTTCGAGATCGCGACCCGGTGCGTGTAGCGCGACAGGTAGGCGAGGACCGCCTCCGGCCCTGTGAACGGCGCCTTGGCGTAGACCACCCATCGCTTACTGCGAACAGGATTGAGATGACGCAGAAAGGCGCGTCGGTCGGCTACATGGGCCATCGATCCGACGAAGGCGAGCCGGCCCGCGTCGTGAAGCGCGATCAGCCGGGTAAGGAACAGGCGGCGGAAGAGCTTGCTGAGCACGCGCACCGGAAGGAGGAAGGCCGGGCGCGACGATACCCAGCGCTTCCCGTCGAGCGCGATGCCGCCGCCCGGCACGATCATGTGCACTGCGGATGGTGGGTCATCGCGGAGCCCCATGTGTGGAGGACGGCGGTGATGCCGATGCGCGTGCCAGATGCTTCGGATCGGTCGCGATCGTCAGCATCGTCTCCGATGCCGCACGGAACAGCAGGTCGTAGACCAGCGCTTTATTCTGGAAGGCAATATCGGCGACCTCTGCCGGCAGCGTGAACACGACATGGAAGTAGCCGACCGGCAGCAGGTCGGCTTCGCGCTCGGCAAGCCATGTACGTGCGGCCGCACCTTGGCACTTCGGACAATGCCGGTTGCGGCAGCTGTTGTAGGCGATGCGCCAATGCCCGCAGTCCTCGCAGGCTTCGACATGACCGCCCAGTACGGCGGTGCGATAATGCTCGATCGCCGACATGACCTTGAGTTGCTGCAGGCTCAGGTGCCCTGCATGGGCGGCCCGGTAGGCTGGCCCAGCAGCACGGAAAATGTCGGCGGCCTCGACAGAGGAGTGCACGCTCAGCTGTCGGGCGAGATCTCTGCCTCCTTGAACAGGCCGAGCTTGTCGAGCGGGCTCGTGACCGTGCGCACCGTGCGGGTCGCGACTTTGGTGTAGAAGGCGGTATTGTCGAGCTTGGCGTGCCCGAGCAGGATTTGGATCACCCGGATGTCGGTGCCGTCTTCGAGCAGGTGGGTGGCAAAGCTGTGGCGCAGCGTGTGCGGCCCGACCCGCTTGGCGATGTCGGCGGCCTGCGCTGCCTCGACGACCACGCGATAGAGCTGGCGGGTGCTGATGGGCTTCATCGCATGCTGCCCCGGAAACAGCCAGCCCTCGCGGTGCATCACCCCCTGCTGGCGTCCGACCTTCCACCACTGGCGCAGCAACAAGAGCAGGTCTTGCGACAGTATGGCGTTCCGGTATCGCCCGCCCTTGCCGCGCTCGACACGTAGCAGCATGCGCTCGCTATCGACGTCGGCGACCTTCAGCGTCGACACCTCCGCCACGCGCAGGCCCGCGCCATAAGCGACCGACAGCGCGGCCTGGTGCTTGAGGCAGGTGGTGGCGTTGAGCAGCCGGGCAACCTCGTCGCGGCTCAGTACCACCGGCAGCTTGCGCGGGTGCGCCAGACGAACGAGCTTGCGCACCAGATCGGGACGATCGACCGTGTGCGTGAAGAAGAAGCGCAGCGCCGACACGATGCTGTTCATCGTCGGCACGGGAACACCGTCGTCCTGCTGTTCGATCGTTCGATCTGGAACCGGCGCAGGTCGTCGGTGGTCGCTGTGTCTGGTGAACGCCCGAGGAACGTCGCCAGGCGTCCGATGTCGCGGAGATAGTTGCGCTGCGTCTCCCGTGAGAAACGCCGCATGTTCATGTGGTCGATCAGCCGCTGACGAAGTGGACTGATAGGTGCATCAGAACAGGATAGGGCATGGTCAGGCTCCTTGTTGAAGAAGCCCGTAATGCTCTGCCGCTGCCGAACCACCCTCAATGCGAGTGCGGCGTCCGGTTCGTGATCTCTACCTCACCCCACGCGCCCATCCCGCGTAGCGGGTCGTTCCTCGGCACCCGTTCTAGTCTTGCCAATCCATCCGTGCGATGGTCCGCAGTCAACGCCGCTCGGCCACTGGGCCGACGGCTGAAAGCAACGTGCGCCGTCAGAAAGCGTTGCCCACCCGTTGATCCGCTACGACCTGCCTCGCAGGGTTCCGTTTTCCGCATGCGAGGCCATCGACCGGCTCGGCTTACATCGGCTTTGGCAAGAGTAATAACCGAGCCCACGTACATCAATGTTTCAGCTCGCCAATTCTCGACAAAAGGGCTGTCGATTTGTGGTCATTGTCCTATTCTCAACATCACCTTGCGCCCGTCGGAAAGGGTTCCCGTTCCTGAGCCAGCTGGGGGTTGTCTGCTAGTCAGCGAGAACACGAACCGGGACGAGAGTTGCCCGCAAACGATCGTTCCTTCTCCATGCGAGAACGTAAGATTGACGGTAGCCGTCCCTCGACATTCGACCGCGGTATTGGTCTGTCCGCTAATAGTTCCGCGCCGTGTAATGCTGTTGACGGAAGCGGTCCCGGAAAAGGAAAGCGTCCCATCAACAGTCTGACCGGAGACTGGTGCGATGATGGTGAGCGGATTTTGCGCCTGCGCGTAGCCGACATCGTCTACGACACCATAGGCAATCACCATTGTCGCTAAGATTTGTTTGGTCGCACCGAGGGCTCCGCTATTGTATCTCAATTGAAGCTAGGCCAGCCCCGCGCGGCGGGCGCCCTCCCGGATCGCGGCAACAGCGGGAGGATTGATGACTGGATAGGAGCCGATAAACCCTTCGGCCGAAATGTCTGGAAATTCTCTCGCCAACCGGTTGGCAATCTTCATTGCCTGAGGTGTTTCGCTGAGCACGGCATGCGCCATGGCCTGGAACAGCAACGTTGCGGGCGAGTCCGGCGGTGCTTGGCTGAACGCGGTCAGGCACTCCCTGTGGAGACCTACAACGAAGCTCGATCGGCCCAGCATGCTATAGTACCAGGAAACATGTGGATTGAGACGGATCGCGCGCTTCGCCAGTTCATATCCTTCCAGCGGGTCGCCTGTCACGAACGCCTTTCCTCCGGCAAGCAAGGCGAGGGTATCGGCATCGTGCGGGGCGGCCGCCAAGGCAAGTTCGTGTTCTCTTGCTGTGGCATCGAGATCGCCCTGCAATGCTCGAAGCTCGGCTAGACATATGCGCGCTTGGGTATCACCCGCGTCGAGCGCCAAAGCTCGTTCGAGGCACAGTTTCCAGCGCTCCTTTGCGGCGGAAGGGTCAGTGGTAAACGCATTGATGGCGGCGACGGCATGCGCCAGACCCAAGACTGTCCAGGCTCTGGCAAGACCAGGGTCGAGCTCGATGGCACGCGTCAGAAGCCGCACCGCTTCCGCATTCGAAGCGTGCGTGTACAAATTGTGCTGCTCGACGCCGAGCAGATAGTAGTCATAGGCACATAGGCTGGCGGGTTGTTTTCGCCGGACAACATCGCGTCGAAGTTTTGCGAGCTTGCCGCAACAGCTAGCAAGGACATTGACGACGTTTTCGGTGACTATGTCCTGCATCGCAAACAGGTCTTCCGCTGATCGATCATAGCGGGCCGTCCACAAATCGACTCCAGTGCGCGGGTCGACGAGTTGGACGCAGATCCGCAGCTGCTGCGCTGCCGCCTGCAAGGTCCCCTCAAGTAGATAATCCGCATTCAGTTCCCGCCCGATGGATCGCACGTCATCGCGCCGTCCCTTGTACGAGAGCATGGTCTGGCGGGCGATGACCGCAAGGTCGGGGTAGCGAGCGAGGTCGACCATGATGTCCGCCGACAAGCCATCGGCCAAGCGGTTCCATGGTTCCTCCGCGCTCAGATTGTCGAAAGGGAGAACCGCAACGACTGTTGGCCCAGATCCCTCTACCGAAAGGCCACAGGAAGGTGCCTGGCCCGTGTCTTGCTCGCGTTGGTCGGCAAGCAAGGTTGCAAGCGCCAATTTGCTGCGAATATCGAGTTTCCGATAGATGGCCGACAGATGGGTCCGAACGGTAGTCGGCGCTATGAAGAGCGTCTCGCCGATTTCACGGTAGGTCATCCCCTCGGCGAATTTTGCAGCGACCACCCGCTCCCGGTCCGACAGACTGGTCAGAGGATTGCTTACGGCGCGAAGCATCGCCTCAAGTCTCCGATCCGCTACGAGTTGTGGCCAACCCGGCACGGCAAAATACTACAGATGCGATCTCGAAAACACTGCATTTGCACGATTCCATGCGACCGCCAGCAATTCTAGGCTTTCCTGTCGACAGGGTTTCGTCGGGTTGCAGAACCCCGATCCATTCTGGAACAGGAGGAATCCATGACAAAGTCATCTATCTTTGCCGCAATGCTGGTGCTGCCTTTGTCGGCTGGACCATGCTTGTCCGAAGGCACGCAATCTGGTGGCATGCTGATTTCCGAAGATGCCATGAGAGCCGTTAGTGCCGAATTGTATTCAGACATTCTCATCCGAACGTGCAGGAACGGATGGCGCTAGCCTCGGAGCCAAATCGAGAACGGCTTCAAACGGCATATCAAGGAGCTGAAATTGCAACTGGTCGATCAGGGTTACACGATGGTGCCTGGTGTGAAAGCGAACAACACCCCCGGAGTCTCTTCGCAATGGCATTTGTCGCCAAGCGCCAATCTGTCGCCTCGCGCCAGTTCGGCTGTTCCGGCCAATACTGGCTCGACGAGTGACCGTTCTGGAGCGCGCAACCGGGGCAGCATATCAGGCAGGTATTGTGGTCAATTGGCTTCCTAGTCTGGTGTTTCGGCTCGGTGGCCCCTTGAGTTCCAACCTAGATGTTCGGTCTAGGATCCGACGAATGTCTGGAATGGGTCAGGGGCGCGAATTCGGCCAAGGGCGAACGAGCGTCCGCCTGTTACAAGCGCCATTGCCGCGCGAGCGGCTTAGTCCCTCGGGCAGCGGCAAGCAACGTCGTTGCGGCCAAGATGGGCTCACCAGCGGAATGGCACCTTTCTGGCTAGTTCGTTCCAGAACCGGACCGTCCGCTTTCGGCCCGCCTTTCGGTCCTTCAATGCCACCAGTTCTGACCGCCGCTCCTGGCGCTCCTTGCTCGTTCCGGTGGTTGACACAGTTGACTGCAAGCGACCCGAGGCAGGGTTCAAAACGAGCGCCCACCAAAGTCACCGCTTATTCTCCATTGGCGTTGTTTGACGTACTTTTATCGCGATGCCCTCAAGTGCAGGCTTTTCGCCGGTCTCCGCTCGATTAAAAAGCGCGCTCGACGGCTCCTGCCATCCTCTGGGAGAGCCTCAATCCTGAACATGCCAGACTATATGATGGATAGCCTCTCGCCAGATATGACCCTGATCCGGAGAGTCCCAGAAGGTCAGCTTAGGGTTGACTCAAGCCGTTGCGCGAACGGCGGCTCTGGAGAAGCGCCAGGAAGGTCCGGAACTGGCGCACGTGGTCGGTTGGTGCGTTCAGACATAGCGCGAACGGCAGGTTTGGAGAACCGTCGGGAACGGCGGCTTATGGCGCTACTTGCTCGTTCCCATCGACGAGACGAATGGCAACGTTCCACCGATACTGTTGAAAAGTCCGCGTCGCGGCTGCCCATGGCATTTGCGTCCGTTGCGTACTTTTGTGACTTGCCATCCCGCTGGCAAGACAGTCGATTTGATGTTTGGTGCGGTTAGGCGAGCGATCCCAGCTGGCGGTTCGTTTGCCGTTCGCTCACTGATCATTGGTTAACGAACGCGTCGGCGCTTCAGAAGGCCTCAGTCGCGCCTTGCCAGTTGGGCGGCGTGGCGAATGGCGTGCACCGCGTCGGGGTTGGTCACGGGATAGCCCGTGATGAAGCGTTCGACCGAAAAGTCCGGGAATTCAGCTTTCAAGCGGGCTTCGATCCTGGCCGCCTCGCCGGCCTCGCCCACGGCCGTATGCGCTAGCGCCAAAAACAACAGCACATTCGGAGAATCCAGCGTACTTCTGCGCAGCGCCGCGATGGCTTCCCTGTGCTTGCCGGCCGTGAACAGGATGCGGCCCAGCATGCCGAAATACCAAGGTGGGGCCAGCGGATTGAGGCGCATGGCGCGCTCGATGAGCGGCATCGCCTCGGCTGGATCGCCAGCGACCAGCGCCTTGCTGCCGGCCAGCAGCGCCAGCGTATCGGCATGGTTGGAGCCATATTCGAAGGCGCGGCGATACGCGCGGTCCGCTCCTGCGAGGTCGCCGAGACATCCCCTAAGATCGCCAAGGCAATTGCAGGCAACGCTGTCCATCGGATCGAGCAGAACCGCGTTTTCAACCGCCGTCCGCCAGTTCTCGATCGAGCCCTGCGCATCGTCGCCGAAGCCGTTGGCGCCCTCGATCGAATAGGCATAGGCAAGCGCAGTCCAGGCCCTGACCAACGTGGGGTCAAGCTCCAGCGCGCGTGAAAACAGGCGTATCGCTTCGGCAGTGCCGGCGCGGCTGAATGTGTCCTGCTGTTCAACACCAAGCAGATAACAATCGTAGGCCCGCAGACTGGCCGGCGGTTTGCGGGCGAATCGCGTTACGGCCGACCGTGGCAAGCGCTCCGTAGCTGCCGGCGATCACATTGATGACGCTTTCGGTCAGACTGTCCTGCAGCGTAAAAATATCCTCGACTTGACGGTTGTAGCGTTCGCTCCACAGGCTGACGCCGTTGCCCGCGTCGGCGAGCTCTATCGATAACCGAACCCGCCGCTCGTCGGCGCGCAGCTGGCCCGACACGATATAGGTGGCGCCAAGCGCCTTGCCGTCGGCGGGGAAGTCGGCGGGCTTGCTGCCCAGAGATTTCATGGTGTGGAAGGCGATAACTGGCAGATCCGCGTAGCGCGCCAGGTCGATAGTGATGTCCGACGACAGGCCGTCGGCAAAGCGGCGCCAGCGCTCTTCCGAATTCAGGCATTCGATGGGGAATATGGCGAGCACGGGAGAGCCGTCTGGCCAAGGTGACAGCCCATCCGTCCCAGCGCTGATAGCTCTATTGATATGCGAGGCAAGCGCGACTTTGTTGCGCACGCCGAGCTTGTCGTAGATCGAGGCGAGATGGGTCCGCACGGTCGACGGGGCGATGAACAGCGCCTCGCCGATCTCGCGATAAGTCAGTCCGGCGGCGAATTTTTCCGCCACCGCGCGCTCCCGATCGGACAGCGCGCCGTGACCCGGCGAAGATGTCGCGATGCGGCCCATGGCAGACCCGATCGGCACGGTTTCAGCTGTTGCCGAGGCAAAATACTACAAATGCAGGAGCCCGAATACAGCATCTGCCCGATCCCAACGCAGGCGCACGCGATGCAAGCTCCCTTACAGCAAAATGGGTTGCAATGGACCGAGGGAGAATCTCATGCGCGCTGTTTCGATTGTGTTGGTATCCGCGATCCTGGGCTTGTCCGCCGCACCGCCGCCGTCGTTCGCAAGCGGATGCAGGCAGCTGCTAGAGTCGGACGTGAAAATCGCCAGCATGCGCTTCTATGCCGACATCCTGGCCAATGCCGCCCGTAACGGCTGGAACTACGCGCCTGAATCGATCGTCAGCGGCTCAAAGCGGCATTTTGACGAGATGAAACTCCAATTGATCGCCGTCGGCTATGAGATCGTACCCGTCGGCGGCCCCCGGCCGCATTGCGGCATGGCAGGCTGATCGCCAAGTCGTTCTGGCACCCGGTTTCAGATCTGATGACATTGTCGCCCCGACGCGTTGGCTAGTTCCAGTAGCGGGATAATTGCCAGGGGCCGTCAATATCTTTGCTTTGACGCAAGAGGAACGTCGTGTCGGAGATTAAGCGATCCGAACGGTCAGGCGATATCGCTTGCTGCACGGACAAGCCGTGACTATTGGTGAGGAAGTCCCATTTTCATCAACGGCTGGCTTCAGCGAGAACACCATACGCGGAATCACCTTCCCTACTTGTCTTTGCGGCGGACCTGTGTGCGCTTGGCCGGCGTCATCCAAAGCCCACCAGTTCCCAACAGTCGCCGGCCACTTTCAGCGCCTTTCTGGTTTATCACTTGGAACGTCGGCTTTCGACGCGGCCAGCTGGTCGAAGCTCATGCCTGTGCGCGCGTTTGGCGCACTCTGCTGGAGCGAGCAGCTCTACGACTCGAAGCCATAGGCTTGTCACCCAGCTCGTTGTGAGGCGCCCTCTTCATCCCCGTGATCCGAACGCCTGACCACAGGCGTGCCGCTCCGGGCAATTGGCCAGTGCGCGCGTCGCCGGCCGTCGCGCGCCGTTGCCGGATGGAGGTAGCATGGCACGACGAGAACTCTCCCGAGAGGAATTGTTTGCGCTGGTTTGGGAGAAACCGACCCGCGAGATCGGCAAGGATCTTGGCCTGTCAGATGTGGCGATCGGAAACTGTGCGCGCGCCTGCAGGTGCCGAAGCCTCCGCGCGGCTACTGGGCCCGCGTAAAGGCTGGGCAGATGTTGCGCCGCCCACCGCTGGCTGCTTTCCGAGAGGAGCTTGAAACCAGACGCCGGGAGGCTGCGCGCCAAAGAGCAGCGGAATCGTTTTCGAAGCCGCAACGGGAGGTCTATTCGGCGGCCCGCTTTGCGGTCGTTCAGTTGCGAGGGTAGCATGACGCAATCTGACCCGGCTAAGACGTTGCGTGCCTATGCAAAGCATCGGCGTGCGCAGGCCTTGATACCGCTTTCTCAATGACATGACATCGTGTAGTCTTTGCAGCTCTGTTCTTGAAGCTAGAGGCCCGGAGAGGCCTTCGCGGGAGAGCGGCAGTGACATCTACATTCGACGCATCCAAACAACGCGCGTGGTACGCACGTCCTTGCGTGCTCTCGACATGTTCACCGAGCTTTCGAGACGAATCAAAGGAGAACACAATGAGGAGGTTTAGCACGATCACTGCGGTTGCGACGCCTTTGTTAATTATCGCGTCTCCCGTTCAGGCCGAGCCGGTGAAGTTTGAGGCGCTTGTCGCGCAGAAGGAAGCCATCCGGCTCGATTTCGCCGATGCGAGCAAGCACTTCTTCTTGCTGGTCCGACGGGAAGGCAAGTCCGAAGGTCAGGGTCCACTCGCCGGCGCGACCGTTCAGGAATATGGCGCTCACGACGTCGTGCCAGGCGTTGGCGGCGAACCGCGCGGCTATCTGGAATTCGCTACGACGGATGGCAACAAGGCCTACATAAAATGGGTTATCCAGGCGGTGTTCGTCCCCGGGCCTGATGGTAAGCCGAGGCTCCTGGACAATGGAGTGTGGCAGGTCGTTGGCGGCACCGGCAAGCTGGAGAAGCTCAAAGGCGCCGGAAGCTTTCGTTTGCTGCCAACCGGTCCCACCGAGCGCCGTTTCGTGATGGAAGGCGAACTCGTCCAGTAGGGATCGCCGTCGAAGACGAAATTACTCGCTGGTTGCCGATCGTCACAGCGCTCGGCCTAAGCTTGACTGAGCGGTTCGAGTCGACTGGGCCATGGTGCCCACCACATCAGCGTGGGCTTGTCAGCTGATGGCACCACGTGCTCCTTCTGTAGCCGAACGGCAACTTCCCACCGATAGTGTTGAAAAAGTCCGGGTTGCAGCAGTCCTGAAGCACTGATTCAATCTTCGTCGTAAGAGGAGATTGAGTCGATGATGGGCGAGCAAAGTGTGATGCAGGAGGAGCTGTTCTACGGCTTCAGCCTGGAGCGGCATGTGCCGGCGGATCACCTGCTCAGAGCGATCGACCACTTCGTCGACCTGTCCGCCATCCGCCAGCATCTGGCGCCCTTCTACAGCCCGATCGGCCGTCCCTCGATCGACCCTGAGCTGCTGATCCGCATGCTGATCGTCGGCTATTGCTTCGGCATCCGCTCGGAGCGCCGGCTGTGCGAGGAGGTACATCTGAACCTGGCCTATCGGTGGTTCTGCCGGCTTGGCCTCGAGGGTGATGTGCCTGACCACTCAACCTTCTCCAAGACCCGCCACGGCCGCTTCCGCGATGCCGACCTGCTGCGCGAACTGTTCGAGACCGTCGTCCGGCGCTGCATAGCTGAAGGGCTCGTCGGCGGCGAAGGCTTTGCGGTCGATGCCAGCATGATCGTCGCCGACGCCCATCGTCAGCGCGGGATCGAAACGGCCGAGGACCTCAATCCCAAAGCCAAGCGGGCCGTGGCTGAGTATCTCGCCACTCTGGATGACGCCGCCTTCGGGGCCGCCACGCCGGTGGAGCCCAAGTTCGTCTCCCCTGTTGATCCCGCCGCGCGCTGGACTGCCGCTTGGGGTGGCCCAGCCGTCTACGCCTATTGCACGAACTATTTGATCGACGTGGAGCACGCCATCATCGTGGACGTGGAGCCCTCGACCGCGGTGCGCCAAGCCGAGGTGACGGCCGCCAAGACTATGATCGAGCGGGCGCACGACGAGCTCGGCCTCTGGCCGGAGCGGCTGATTGCCGACACCGGCTACGGCTCGGCCGAAATGCTGAACTGGTTGGTGCATGAGCGTGGGATCGAGCCGCATATCCCGGTCTTCGACAAGTCTAGGCGCAAGGATGGCACCTTCTCGCGCGACGACTTCACCTACGACCATAAGGCCGATACATACATCTGTCCTGGCGGGAAGACGCTCAGGCAGCGCCAGAAGACCTATCGGATGCCACACCCTCTCGTCGACGAGAATGGCATGATGCGCTATCGCGCCAGCAAGCTGGATTGCGACGCCTGTGCCCTGAAGCCCAGCTGTTGCCCGAAGGAGCCGGCGCGCAAGGTGCTGCGCTCGATCTATGAGGGCGCGCGCGACATGGCCCGCGACATCGCAAAGACAGACGCCTACCAGACCTCACGCTATCAGCGGAAGAAGGTGGAGATGCTGTTCGCGCACCTCAAGCGCATCCTGAAGCTCGATCGATTGCGATTGCGCGGCCCCTGTGGTGCCCGCGATGAGTTCCACCTTGCAGCCATCGCCCAGAACCTCAGGAAATTGGCCAAGATTTGCACCCTCGGAACAAACGTCCGAGCCACTTAAGGCGAGGAGGTCGCGTCGACCTTAATCAAGACGCTTCGGTGCGAGTGGATCCACGGCTTCATCGCCGACTTCTTCAACACTATCCACCCTTCTCCGACCCTCGATTTCGCGCGGGACTGGAGCTCGGAATCGGGCCGCTGTTCATGATATGATCTTTCTACCGTATATCTGTGCCCCTTTAATGTTCAGGGGTTGTAGTCGTGTTGCTGTCCGCAAAGAGCCATCAGTGCCGGTTGCCGCGAATGTCGGCTATCAGGCAGCGAAATGTGAAGGGCAACTCAGGGTCACAAAGCGACGCTTCAGCCCGCGTCGCTCTGTCCGTTGTCGCAGGTTCTCACAGGTCGATCTGTTCAGAGATCGCCAAAGCGTCGTCCCCTTCGATGCCGAGATAGCGGACCGTGCTCTCAAGCTTCGTATGGCCCAGGAGCAGTTGCACCGCGCGAATGTTTCCCGTCTTCGTGTAGATCTGCGCGGCTTTCGTACGCCTCATCGAATGAGTTCGGTCCAGGTCGTGCCGGACGCGCGCTTTGTTCAGAATTTCGCCCTGCTCGGCCAGATCCTGCGTGCCGTAAATCGAACGCGTGAACATCAGCTCATGGTGGATCGACACCGCCTTAGGCTTGAACAGCATGATGTCGAACGTCTTCGGGTCGTCGATGAGGCCAAACCGACCCTGCGGCGCGATCAGCTCGGCAATCTCGCTGACATGCTTTTCGGTGTGCGTCGTCGAAAAGACAAAGGCTGGCGCACCGATACCAAGTGCGGCGAATTCAGCGGCAAGCGGTTTGGAATGATCAATGACGTGATGGGCGCCGAGCGTTTTGACCATGCCTGCGTGTCGGAGCGCGATGCCGTGGCGATCACGGTGAGATCGGTGCACTGGCGTGCGATCTGAATGGCGATTGAACCGACGCCGCGCGCTCCCCCAACGATGAGGATCGCGGGCGCCGCACCTGGCACAGCCCTGTGCACGTCGAGGCGGTCGAAGAAGGCTTCCCAGGCAGTGAGCGACGTCAGCGGCAGTGCTGCCGCCTCGGCCCAGTCCAGCGATTTGGGCTTCTTGCCGACGATGCGCTCATCGACGAGATGGAACTCGGCATTGGCGCCCGTCCGAGCAATTGAGCCGGCATAGAATACCTCGTCGCCCGGCTGGAACAACGTGACCTCAGGGCCTACGGCGCCGATACTTGAGACGCAGATAAGTCGTATCTGCGCGGTCCGTCGGCGGGGCATTCTGCGTCAGGAGACGCGGGGCGTGAGCAGGACTTCCAGGCCGATGTTGCGGTACATCTCACGGCGCATGCGGTCGGCGACGCCATTGACGATCTCGGCCCCGTCTTGCGACGGATCGACGTGGACCCGGAACGGACGCTTGCCGAAGGGCGCGCCGACGACGCGAACGATCTCGCGGGCCACTTGTGCCGGATCGGCGTCGGCGGGTTCCAGGCCCGCTAGGCCCTTCAGCGCTTTGTCGGCGATCCCGGCGTAGGGGCCGGATTCATACTCTGCGACTCGGACCGTATCGGACGGCGAACCGGAGTGAGCGAAGTGGTTGGTGCCCTTGGTGAAGGCGCCTGGCACCATGATCGTCGTCTCGATGCCCCACAGGGCCAGTTCAGTCGAATAGGACACCGCCAGGGCGTCCATGGCCGCCTTGGCGGCGAAGTAGGGCGCCAGGAAGGGCGGCGTGCCGCCGCGCGTCGAGGACGAGCCGACCCAGACCAGCAGACCCTTGCCCTGGCCGCGCATGTGCGGCAGCGCGGCGCGATTAACCCGCTGCGCGCCCAGCACGTTGACGTCGTACTGCTGGATGAACTGGTCCGGGGTGAAGGCCTCGGCAGGGCCGAATACCATATGCCCGGCATTGTGGAGGATGACGTCGAGCCGGCCTATGTCCTTCAGAACATGAGCGATACCGGTCTCCGCCGAGGTGTCGGACTGGACGTCCAACTCGATGGTGCGCAGGTCGAGGCCATGCTCCTTCGACCAGGCGGCGACTTCGGCGACGCGAGGAGCGTTGCGGCCTTCGGTCTCGCGCATGGAGGCATAGACCGTGTGGCCGGCTTCGGCCAGGGCGCGTGCGGCCATGAGGCCGAAGCCCGACGAGGCGCCGGTGACGAGGATGACTTGCTTGGACATGGTGATGGTCCTTCTTCTGGATTTGGATGAACTTATGGCTGTGTTGTGGTCTTTGGCGGTCGGCTGAGATCAAATGATCCCGCCATTGGCGCGCAATATCTGGCCGTTGATCCAGGAGCCGTCTGGCCCCGCCAGGAAGGCGACGGCGTTGGCGATGTCTTCGGGCTGGCCGAGACGTTCAAGCGGCGCCAGCTTCGCGAGGCGGTCGATCAGCTCCTGCGGTTTGCCGTCGAGGAAGAGCTTCGTGGCGGTCGGTCCGGGGGCGATCGCGTTGACGGTGATGTTCCGGCCCCGCAATTCCCTCGCGAGAATGGGAGTCATGGCTTCGACCGCGGCCTTGGTGCCGGCATAGACGCCATAGGTAGGCTGCAGCAGCCCCACGACACTTGAGGAGAAGTTGACGATCCGACCACCGTCGCGCAGGCGCTTGGCCGCTTCGCGCAGCGTGTTGAACGTGCCCTTCAGGTTGATCGCGATCTGGCGATCGAACAGCGCATCATCACTCTCAGCGATCGTCGCCAGATTCATGATGCCGGCATTGTTGATCAGCACGTCAACGCCGCCGAAAGCGGTCTCGGCGGAATCGAACATGCGGCGTACGGCTTGTGCGTCTGAAATATCGGCCTGCGCAGTAACCGCCCGCCCGCCGCCCGCCGCTTCGATCCTGGCGACCACCGCATCCGCCGAGGCGGCGTTGCCGGCATAGTTCACCACCACGGTGAAGCCGTCCTTGCCGAGGCGTTCGGCGACGGCCGCGCCGATGCCGCCCGAGGCGCCGGTCACGATGGCAACCTTCTGTGTCTGATTGGTCATCGTCTGTCTCCTTCTGTGGGTGTCGTTGTGGCTCCTGATGACAGACAGATGCACCTTTCGCTTATGCAGATAATCATGCATTATCCGGCATCACTATCCGACAGGTCGTATTATGGATCGTTTCGACGCCATGCGCGTCTTCACTCGCATCGTCGAACGCAGGAGCTTTACCAAAGCTGCCGATGACCTCAGTCTGCCGCGTTCATCCGTGACAGACGCCGTGCAAGGGCTGGAGGCGCGGCTCGGTGTGCGGCTGTTGCAGCGGACCACCCGTCAGGTCAGCCCCACACTGGATGGCGAGGCCTATTACCAACGATGCGTCAGCCTTATCGCTGACCTGGAGGATGCCGAGGGCGCTTTCGTCGGCGCTAAGCCGTCAGGCCTCATCCGCGTGGACGTGCATGGCACGCAAGCGCGGCACTTCCTGTTGCCCGGTCTGCCGCGCTTTCGCGAAATGTACCCCGACATCCGCCTGCATTTCAGCGAGGCGCATCAGCCCGTGGACCTGATCCGGGAAGGGTTCGACTGCATCCTGAGAGCGGGCGAGCTGGCCGACAGCGCGCTAATCAGGCGGCGGCTGGCTATTCTGGAGCGGGGCACCTTTGCCAGTCCGGACTATCTTAAGCGGCTGGGCACGCCGAACACACCCGACGACCTTAATGGCCATGAAATGATCGGGCTGCTTGCGCCCGACACGACCGAGGTCGTCCCTCTCGCTTTCCTTGTGAAAGGAAAAGTGAACCGCATCACGCTGCCTGCCATGATGACGGTGACCGGCCCGGAGACGAACGTTGCCGCCGCCGGTCTTGGCCTTGGGCTCATTCAGGTGCCGCGCTATCGTGTAGTCTCGGAGCTGGCGAGCGGCGCGCTTATCGAAGTCTTAGCCAACTTCCCACCGACGCCCTTGCCAGTTCACGCGCTTTATTCGCACAAGCACCAGCTGTCGCCGCGGCTGCGAGTGTTCATCGACTGGGTGGCGGAGCAATTCCGCGACAAGACTGCACCGAAAATATGATACCTTCCCCCAAGGGCGCAGACGATGCTCCGATTGTTTGCAATTATCGGTCGATTCGTGAATGGCAACCTGGGCACCAGACGCAGCCTAGTCGTCACTGCCGCCAACGATCTGCCCGGTGGGACGCCCGCGGGCTCGCGCATTGGCGGCCACTATCGCGCAGATTCATAGCGGCGTTAGAGGGCTATAGAGTAGACAAAGTTCTCATCTTCATCCCGCACGGCCCGCCGCGAAGTGGCCTTATGTCAAGTTTTCCGCTGATAGCGCGCATTGTGCTGCGGACACCGGGAGTCCGAATAGGGTCAAAGGCGTGAATTTGAGACGACATCACGGTCTCAATCAGCGCGGATAGAGATTTCAGTTTCGAACGGAAACGGGAAGCTGAAATAGCTGGCGGATTGTCGGTGCAATGAAAGAATCAGCCCAGCGAGCTTTCAGCCACGTCCAGGCGAAAAAGACGGAATTCGGCATTTGCGCGCGGTTTCGACATTTCGAAAATACACGTCGAGGTAATCGACCTCCGTGGCAATCGAGTCGAGGCTGAGATTGCTGCCGCTCGCGCAGGCGATCGTTCCGCAAAACAAGTGAAAGAAGCGCGCCTCCCCTAGCTTTGCGGCGGGGATAACCCATCAGTTCACTCTTTGTTCTTTTCCGAAAACGCTTGGCGAGATATAGTCTGGGGTGTCCTAAAATAGATTCCTCAGGGAGCAGCGCGCAGATGACCATCCAGCCCACCAATACCATGCTGCAGGGGGACAGGATTCTCAATGAACCGACCATCAGCTGCCCAAGCTGCAAGACGGAAATCAAGCTCAATGAGTCGCTCGCCGCCCCTTTGATTGCCGCCACGCGTGAAGAATACGAAATGCGCCTGGCGCAGAACAAGGCATCGATGGCTGCCAGAGAAGAGGAGCTTAAGCGCCAGCAGGCCGAGATCGCCGCCGCCAAAGAGGACATCGGCAACCAGGTGGCTGAGCAAATCAAGCTTGAGCGTGCCGGAATCGCGATCGAGGAGGCCCGCAAGGCAAAACTGCTGCTGTCGGTAGACCTGGAGGATAAGGATAAAAAGCTGGCTGAGCTGGAGGCGACGTTGAAGGCGCGTGACGAAAAGCTCACCGAGGCCCAGCAGCAACAGGCGGAATTCCTGAAAAAGCAGCGTGCGCTTGACGACGAAAAGCGCGAGATGGCGCTGATCATCGAAAGGAAGATCCAGGAAGGACTGGACGCCGTTCGAGTCAAGGCGAGGTCGGAAGCCGAAGACGGCCTTAAAATGAAGGTTGCGGAGAAAGAAGAACAGATCGCCGGCATGCAGCGTCAGATTGAGGAGCTGAAGCGTCGTGCGGAACAGGGTTCCCAGCAGCTTCAGGGTGAAGTGCTGGAGCTCGAGCTGGAAGCCCTCATTGCCAGCCGGTTCCCGATGGACATCATTGAACCGGTTGCCAAGGGTGAGTTCGGCGGAGATGTCCTGCACCGCGTGGTCGGACCGGCCGGCCAGCCATGCGGCGCCATTTTATGGGAATCGAAACGCACCAAGAACTGGAGCCAGGGTTGGCTGGGGAAGCTCAGGGCGGATCAACGGGCGGCGAAAGCGGATATCGCGCTTATGATCTCCGAAGCTCTGCCTCCCGGTGTGGAAACCTTCGATCTTCTGGACGGCGTCTATGTCGCCCATCCCAAATGCGCGATGCCGATCGCAATCATGCTCCGGCAATCCCTTATCGAGCTGGCGAACTCCCGCCTCGCCCAGGACGGCCAAGCTACCAAAATGGAGCAGGTCTATGGCTATCTGACCGGTCCGCGGTTCCGCCATCGCGTCGAGGCCATCGTCGAAAAGTTCTCTGATATGCAGGAGGACCTGGCCAAGGAACGCAAGGCCTCAACACGCCTGTGGGCCAAGCGGGAGGCTCAAATACAAGTCGTAATCGAATCGACCGTCGGGATGTACGGCGATTTGCAAGGCATCGCTGGAAAGGTGATGCAAGAGATTGAGTGCTTGGAGGTCCTGGCTATTGAAGCATCTCCGCCCGGTGCCGGATAGGCAATCGGTATGCAGCTCAACAGGAAAACGATTGGGCAATCTGGAGCGGCTTCCCCAGACGTAACCATCGAACTTCTTCAGATGGCGTAAGCAAAAGAAGTCCGCCGCACCTGAGGCAAACATCGTCGGCCGATCGCTGTGGCCGACGTCTATAAGCGGTCTCGCAGCAAATCCGGGAGATCTTCGCCGAGCACACGCCGCTGATCGAACCGCTTTCGCTGGACGAGGCCTATCTCGACGTGACGGAAAACATGCAGTGGATGGCCACGGCAACCGAGATCGCCGAGGCGATCCGGGCGAAGATCAAGACGAAGACCGGCCTCACCGCCTCAGCCGGTGTCAGCTACAACAAGTTCCTCGCCAAGATGGCCTCCGATCAGGGCAAGCCTGATGGGCTATTCGTTATCACGCCGAAGATGCGGCCGAGCTTCGTCGAAGTGCTGCCGGTGAAGAAATTCCACGGCATCGGTCCTGCCACCAATTCGAAGATGGAACGGCTCGGAATCCGCACCGGCGCCGATCTGCGGGCGCAGACATTGCCGTTCCTGCAGGGACATTTCGGCAAGGCCGGACCGTATTATTACTGGATAGCGCGTGGCATCGACGAGCGACCGGTGCAGCCTGATCGCGTGCGCAAGTCCGTAGGAGCGGAGGATACGTTTGCGCGGGATCTGTTCACGATAGCAGAGGCACGCGAAGGGTTGCGTCCGCTCATAGAAAAGGTGTGGCGGTATTGCGAACACAACGAAATCTCTGGGCGCGCGGTGACGCTCAAGGTCAAGTATGCCGATTTCCGCCAGATTACGCGGCGTCGCACCAGTGAAACCGACCCGCGAGATCGCCAAGGATCTTGGCCTATCAGACGTGGCGATCAGAAACTGTTCGCGCGCCTGCAGGTGCCGAAGCCTCCGCGCGGCTATTGAGCCCGCGTACAGGCTGGGCAGACATTGCGCCGCCCACCGCTGGCCGCTTTCCGAGAGGAGCTTGAAACCAGACGCCTGGAGGCTGCGCGCGAACGAGCAGCGGAATCTCTCTCGAAACTGCAACGGGAGTTCTATTTGGCGGCCCTGACCGATCTGTCCGGCCGCGGTATCGATGTCCGCGCGGCACAACCTCGGGGAAGCAGGCTGCCAGACCTCGACGCGGACCTCGCGGCTCAGATCCTTCTCCTCATCCAGGGTCGCGCCCAGGACTGGTCCTGGAAGGTAGGATAGCCACACGCTGGGGAACCTCCGTCCAGAGCAGTGCGGCGAGGCTCGTGGAACGGCTGCTACCATTGGCGCGAGCGCAGCTGCTGCTGTTCGAAACCGAAGGTACGCGGCACTCCTACGTTGCGAACGGGCCTGTCATTTTCGTGCGTCTGACAGCGCAACTGCAGGAGCGGATCGCGATGCTTGCCAGAATGGTGCGGGACCAAAAGCTCCAGCATGTGGTCATGCCGTTGATTGCAGCCGATCATGCGTGGTCGGCGCATCATCTCCATGGGCCGGAGTCGCAGCTGTTTCTGGACAGCTGGCTGTGCGTTTCGGCAAGCGAGATCTGGGTCGAATGGAGCCGCAAGCCTTGGCGCGAGGAAGATCCGCCGGTGCGGTTCGCTACAGGTCCTATAGGCCTGCGCGCCGTCATGCCGATTGATTTCATGCCTGTCCGAGAGGCCGCTCTGCCGGCGGCGATTTCCGCTGCAACAGTCAAACCATATCACAAGCGCCTTCGCGCACTTCTGGAAGCCGAGCGGGTCCATGAGATGATGAGCCGTGCCGCCTAGGAGATGGAGCGGGAAGTTCCTGGCGAGATCCTGGCTGTGGCGGACCGGATCTGGTTTGGGGAAAAGAGGCCCTTTCAGACCGCGCGGGAGGCTTGGCGGTATGTTGAGGATGAACTGGAACGCTGGGAGAAGGAGCTCGAGGCCGAGCGATCTGATTTGGCCCGATCGATCCTCGGAATCAGGCCCGGAGACATCGTTGCGTCGCAGAGCCGCGGCGGGCTGTTGCGGCTTTCGGTCATCGGGATTTCGCTCTACCCCAGCGACGGGCATGTCACCTTCGTCGTCCAGGGGATTCGTTTTCGCAAGGACGGCACACTCGGCAAGTTGCACGAAACACTGACTTGTCATTCAAAGACGAAGGCAAGCGGAGGCAAGATAGGCAAAGGTGATTGGGCGCCGGTCAGGGAGGCAACCAACGATTTCGGCGGCACCCTCCAACATTCCGTCCATCCGGTCGGAAGCGCATGGTTCAGTTCAACGCTTCGACTATCAGTCGCAAACTACACATCACAAGGTAGTGGATATTCAACTCACTTGCAGATTACCCCACTGGTCACGCGGCGTCCAATATGTCCGACTCCGCCTCAAGTATTTCCACAGAATAGGGACAGCGATCGCGCGATCCGATCCCGATAGCCCTTGTTGTACCTTAGACCCGACTCGATGTTTTGGATTTCCTCAGCGGCTAGCCCGCACGCCACCGCCAAGTCCTCGATCGAATACCCAAGGTACTCACGATAAGCGCAAATGATATGGATCCCCTCCGACATAGCTGCCAAGACTGTCCCGGGAATGCGCGAATCCTTCATAGACACCTCCAAGAACAACAGGGATGCCTAACACAATCGGGAGATTTCCTCCCGACCTGGCGATCCCAGCAAATGAAATAAATGGACGTCGATTCGGCCGGATCGGCCTCGTCCATGGAAAAGGCCACCTGAATTGGCCGCCAGGTCGGAGTATGGCGGTTCACCTGGTTCTGATCAAGTCCAAGAGCCTGCCTGCCCTAAGATGGCCTGACCGGCTGTACCGCATCGCTTCCTGCGCGATCACCCGCGGTCCATCATAGCCGATGGACTTCTTGAACAGGAACTCGAACTCGCCCATGCCGCCGCGTCCAGTGGCTGTTCGAGGTACCGTCCACCGAGGCGGACGCTTTATTCCATTGCTGACCATTGTCCAAAAGCGCTGTTAACCAAATTTTCTCACCCGCCAATGCTTATTCGCGCGACTGAAGGGGTGAGGTGATCGATGTGTGATTCAAACATAAGCGCGTTTCCGCTGCATCGGCGGCGGAAGTTGGTCGAAGGGATCGCCCGGGTCCTAGAATCCAAGAACGGGGAGGACGCGAACGCCTTCTGGCGCAACACCGCTAAGGCAATTCTCGTTCAACTGTCCGAATCAGGAATTGCACCCGGGGTCGCCGAACAGGAAGTTGGAACGCTTCTTCATGCTGTCTTGGGCGATATCGCCACCCGCAGTGCTGCGAAACTTGCACAATAGCATCGGCTCACGACGAAGGATTGCCGCTTAGAGACGCCCCGGGGCTCAGCAAGCGTAGCACCACTGCATCCGTCAAATGCAAGGTTTCTCAGTGCGGATGAAAAGATCACCGCGTTCGTCGAAATCATGCGCGCGGATGTGCTCTCGGCGAGATACGGTTCCGCTTCGCCTGTCCGGCGGTCATCGACCAAATCGAGGTAGGCGATGCGGAAACCCGCATTCATGGAACGCCGACGGACCTTTTCCACGAGCTGAACCGCAAAACCAATGAGCCGTTGAGTTCCACACTGCACTCTTATGTAACAGACCCAAGGTTGATTGACGATCCTGTCCCAGGTCCACGCGGTCCCGAACCGGCACAACGCGCCATGAACTGCCGTTCGGCGTAGGCGGCCCAATGGCGGAGTTGGCGCGAAGCCGACATTGGTAGCCGCGCATGGTGAGTCCTGCTCTCGATGCAACAAGTCCCGGATTGCGTTTGGGCGGCGGTTTGGGACGGTTCGCGTGTGTCACGCCGAATGACTGGCACAAAGAGGTATTTCACGGTGCGTTCGCGCGTCAGCAACAGCGCCTTCGACGTGTCCATATCGGGGTCGCGGCGGGTTCAGGTGTAGAGATTGAACTCGTCGCTAGTGCTCAGGATGATGCGAGGGCCGCCTTCGCTGACTTGCTCCCTGAGGCGGGCGACAGTAACCGCCGGGGTTGGGACTCGTCTGAGCATTGTAACCAGAAGCGATAGTCGTTTATTTCCTCTCACAGATGTAAGCGGTTGACAGATATTTAAGACCAACAGGAGGCCAGATAAATTCATATTGGTGTTTCAGATATTTGCATTCGGCCTCTGAAACCAACACCTTGGGAGGAAAGCCATTTTCATGATTGCCGGCTACTACGGTGCCGTCAAAATTTAACAGAAGGGTAATTAAAAGAAACTGTTCCATCGCTATCCCCTAATCTCCCTGACATGGTCAGGGCCGCAGAGTTTCGCGATGCGGGAATCCGCTTTTGCAGCCGTTTGCACTGCCAAAAGAAGAGCGAGCTCGATGATGAGCTTGGTGCGATTCATGTCGTCCTCCGTCCCATCCAGTGCTGCTGGGATCGCTTGGAAGCGACGGCCGAATGGGCTAGAGTTAGGAGGCGCGCCAGGTGGGTGAAATGTCCCGAACGGCCCCTGAAATTGACCTGAAATCTGCTGAAACGGTCAAGTTTCGCGGTTTTGTCTTCCTGACGAAAAGCAAAGAATTCCGAACCGTCGAAGGCAAAGCGATCAGTCTTCGCAGCCAGTCCGCCGAGGTGCTCTCCGTGCTCGCGGCGCGACCGGGCGAAATCGTGTCCAAGGATGCGCTGATGCAAGCGGTTTGGCCCGATACCTTCGTGACCGACGACAGCCTCACTCAATGCATTGCCGATATCCGCCGCGCCTTGGGGGACGACGCGCACGTCATCGTGGAAACCCTCCCCAAGAGAGGCTACCGGCTGAATGCCAATCCGTCGGACGCGGCGGACGCAAACGCCGCAGCCGGCACGAAACGTGCCAAGACACGATTCTCGCAGCGCGGCTTCATTCTTGCTGCAATCGTTCTCGCTGCGGCAGCGATCGGCGCATACTACGGCGCGGAAATATGGCGAGCCGCTCCAGTTCCTTCGAGCGACATGCCGAGGATTGCGATCCTTCCCTTCGACGACTTCAGTACCGGCGCGGATAAGGGATATCTCAGCGATGCCGTCGCCGAGGGGATCATCACCGAGCTTTCGCGGAGCAAGACTTATGCCGTCATCGCCCGAAACTCGAGCTTCAGGTACCGCGACCAGCCGGTCGACACCAGGAAGATCGGAGATGAACTCGGCGTCGACTACCTGCTCGAAGGCAGCCAGCAGAAGGTCGGAGATCGGCTGAAAGTGACCGCCCAGTTGCTGAATGCGCATGACGGATCGCATGTCTGGGCCAACACCTACAACCGGGAGATTGGCAATTTTTTCGTCATCCAGGAGGAAATCATCCGCACGCTTGCGGATCGGGTCGGGCAGAGAATCCAGCGCCCGCTGCCAAGGAGTGACGCCGCGCAGGTCAGCGCGCTGCGCTATTACCTGATGGGAAGGGCCGAGCTGATGGGAAGGGCCGAGATCAATTTCTCTGCCGCGGGGAACGATCTGCTAAGGCAGTTCAGCCTCAAGGCGATCGAAGCGGATCCGAACGCCCAGTTCGGCTATATCGGGATGGCCTGGTCCTATCGCCATGACGCGGTATTCTGGCACAAGCAGGAAAATAACCCCGACGAGGCGTTGAAGCGGGCCGCCGAATACGCCGATAAGGCTATTCTACTCGCTCCCGACGATTCCGAGGCGCATAACATCCGCGCCAGCATCCACACCGAAGCCGGCGAGATGGAGCAGGCCCTTGCCCGGTACGATCAGGCGATCGCCCTGAACCCCAGCGACTCGAATATCCTCGTCATGAGTGCAGGCGTGCTGCTGAATGTTGGCCGCACGGACGAAGCGATCGATCGGATCGAGCAGGCCAAGGGCATCGATCCTTTTTACCCTGACTGGTTCCACTGGCAGATGGGCTGGGCGCTCTACGAAAAGAACGATTGCGGGGCTGCGCTGACGGCGATGCGGAAAATGTCCAGAATCCCGAGCGGCGCACACCGAATGCTTGCGGGGATCCACGCTTGTCTGGGAAACAAGCGGGAAGCAAAGGAAGCACTTGCGGTTTTCCTCAAAGACTCGCCCGGCGACTCCATCAGCAAACAACGCAGGCAGTGGGAGAAGAACTACCTCGCCGCCGGGGCCCTCGAGCGCTGGATCGGACACATGCGGTTCGCGGGGTTGCCGGACTGAACGGCTGTCCGGTTGTGGCCCGGCAGAAGTCCGATAGGCCGAATAAAAACCGTTGAAGCCTTTGTGTTGTGGACGGTGGTTGCCCTCAAAGCAAGATCATCCTTCATAGGAATATTGGGTGCGGGAAAGTCGGCATTGGGGCCGACTTGCGCCACAGTACGCTCGCACCCCAACTTCTGGAACGGGTCATGGCCGTGAATTGACCCGGAGCGCTTCCGCTTAGGGTCGGTCTTTCGCGTTCCCTCAGAATCGCAAGAGCGTGGGGTGAGCGGTACTACATCGACCCGGCCAAACGCCATTCCAACCGCTGATCCGTCTCGACGGCTTTCGGCCGCGTCGGACGTTTCGCTAGGTCGCTTCGCCCGGCTTATGGAAGTTCGATCTCGCCGTCCACCACGTGGTTGAGGCCGGTGCCTTCCGCCGTCAGCGTCATGCGGACCTTCAGCTTCTTGCCGCCGATTTGCCCTTCGCGCACCGTCTCCTCGATCTTGCGCTGGGAGGTGACGCCGACTTCCTTCAGGAACTTGCGGATCGACATGTTGACGGCGTCTTCGCTCATGGCGAAACTCCTCTGTGTCCGGAAGGGATTGTAAGGGAAGGCAAGGGATCAAGGAAGCAGGACGGTGACCTACGGTTTTATTGAAATAGACCTCGAGCCGGGAGGAGACGTCGGGTCCTTAAACTTGATCGATCCCTGGCAGGAGGAGTGGAACCGATCGACGTCTTGCGCAGAAGGAGCACGATGACGGCCATTTCGGCCTTGATCTGACCGATCAGGAAAAGAGTGATCTGATCGAGTACCTCAAATCGATCTGATCAGCACTCGGCGCTTCTTTGGGTTCGATTGAGAGGAAAGATCATTAAAGAAGATCGTGGTGAGATAAATTGCGGGTCGGCACAACGTGAGCCAGGCCAAGCGCTGTGCTGGGCACACGCGCCTTACTGTAGCCGTTCCGAATCACGTTCTGTTCACTCTAGCTAATATAAGCTTTGTACCGAGTATTGACTGGGTGCGTAAAATTGTAAGTACCGGCGCCGGCCGCCTCGAGTTCATACCGCCTATGGAGCCCAAGCTGGTCGCAAAGCCGCCCGAGGGCGAACACTGGATTCACGAGATCAAGCTCGACGGCTACCGAACCCAGATCATCATAAAGAGCCCTGACGATATTCGCGCATTCAGCAGCAGCGGAGCGGACTGGACCAGGAAATACGCAGGCATCATCGACGCGGCCCGGATTCTCGACGTAGAACGCGATCTTCGAGGGCGAGGCGGTCGTCACCGGCGCGAATGGCCTGCCCGATTTCGACGCACTGCAGAAAGCCGTCCACAGCGATCCGTACGCCACGATCCTCGGCGCCTTCGATATCATGCATCTCGACGGCCACGATCTGCGCGACATCGGATGCAAGGCGCGCCGGGAGCTTCTTTTCGGCATCATTAAGTCGAACAGCAGGATCCAGTTCAGCGAGGCGATACCTGGCGACCCCAAAGCCATCTTCTATCTCGCCGACAATGCGGGGCTAGAAGGGATTGTCTCCAAGCGCGCCGACAGCCCGTATCGAAGTGGCCCGACATCGAATTGGCTGAAGACGAAGAGCTTCACGGTCCAGGAATACGAACTGCTGGGCGTCGAGCGTGAGCCGGGCAAGGCGGCATTCGCCTTACTGGCCGAGCCAGGCACCGGGAAGTATGTCGGTTCGGCGTTCATCAGTCTGGGCCGCGACATGAAGGAACGGCTGTGAAAGCGGGTCAAGGAACATGCCGGCCCGCTCCGGGCGGCATCAAGAAGCGACCGGCGACGCAGTGGGTTGGGCCAGGCGTGAAGCTGTGATCAAGCACCTTCGTGGCGAACATAAGTATATACGCCATGCCTCGCTGCTTGGCTTCGGCGACGATCCGGAGCGTCCCGGAAAATAATGACGAGCCGCTTCGCTGCGGGTCAATCAAGTAACCGATACAATCCGCTGATTGATTAAATTCGTTGTCACGACGAGGCCAAGCGTTGCCTTCGATATCGGCTCTCAGTCCAACACGGAAGCAAGCGAACCTCAAATGCAGTCTGTCTCACAACACTGCGCTGGCTATAGCCAAGTTCATTTCATCAGTCTCGTTGCAGAATTCGTTGTC
>NZ_JAMYQL010000052.1:0-26191 GCF_040320865.1 Mesorhizobium sp. M0598
CCTCCAACACAACCGCGATGTCCTCATTCCATTCGCCGGCTCCCCCCGGGGGGGGCCCCGCCGACCCTATAACGGGGGGGCGGGGGGGGCGGACACGCCGACGTCACAGCTACTGCCACGCCATTTTTGCAGAACTTGACGCACACAACTCAGAATTTTGCACCTGCTACCTTCCGATTGTCAGTAGCTCAGTTTGTTCTTCGGCCGACTGCCGCGCCAGTACAGGCTCGGACAGAATCGAAGATACCATCAGGCAGGCATTCGCATTCGACATTTCCGGTGATCGGCGCACGATCCAGGGCGCGCCAGGTTGACCAAGCGCCTCGAACCGCATGACAGTCTTGACCGGCTGGAGGACGGAAATCCCGCGATGCCGAAGAGGTTGGTCAGCGCAGTCGAGCCCACACGGCATTTGCGGCACGAAACAGCAAGGACTGGGAAGCAATCGGCCGAGCGGTCCTCGAAAGGCGCGGGCCAGGGTGTCGACGATGCGTTGGTTCAGGTCCGCCAATCTGGTCTCTACCCGTCTGATAGCGGCTTCGGGTCGCCAGTGACAGCGAGTAAAGATATTTGGCATCATCGGCTTTGATTGCCGCGCAGATCTGGTCGAGATTGGGATAGCTCACTGGTGCACCTTTGGGCTCATAGTGCTTCCTCCTCATCGAGATGAGGATTGCCGGATTTGGCGTAGAACACCAACACGGGTCCGAGATCAAAGCGCATCCCGGGCGCAAGGCGCTGGACGGACCGGGGCCATGTTTCGGTTGAGACGCCATCGATGCCTCGCGCCAGCGTTCTGGCGAATCGGGGCATCAGCGGAGCGAGTGTCGGTGCCAGGATCGCAGCGGCCGTCGTCTGAAGGGCTAGCGAAGTCCGATTGCGGGCGGGATAGAAACGTCGCGCCGCCGCATAGTCTTGCGCCCGACGGTAGATCACGCAATCGCGCACGAAATCGCAGACCTGAGCGGCCGCGCGCCGGACCGAGAAGCCTTCGTCCGAATAGGTGCGCTCCATCGCGGCGCGATAGATCTCTATGCGAGCAAAGAAGGCGCGGTCGACCGGGTTCCAGTCGCCTGAATCGGGTACACGGCCGGCAAAATCCTGCTTGATTTCCTGGTTCAACGCATCAAGCCAGTTCAGCCAAATCCCTTGGAACACCTCGTTCTCGGTGCGGCGCAGCGCGTCCAGCGTGAAATCCGTCCGCTCACCTTCCGGGCGTGTCAGGCCCAAATGGAGGCGCACGACGTCGACTGTCTCTGGGCTCAGAACCTCCTTGCCCCAAACCGCATGGCGGCAGCTGGTTGAGAACTTCTTGCCGTCGAGCAGGTAGAACTCGTTGACGTGATAGTGGATGCGTGGCGTCCAGTGGGAGAAGACCTCGGCGTAAAGAGCGGGGTAGAGTAGCGCGTGGTAGAACGAGTTGTCGAAGCCGAAGAAATGGACAATCTGCCAGTCGTTGCCGGGCATCTCCGCCTTCCAGTCGCGACCCAGCAAGCGGCCGAGCGCCTGGATGTTGTAAAGAAAACCGAAGGCCATTTCCGGCCAGACCCAGATCACTTGCCCCGGGAACCCTTCGGCCGGCAGGCCCCAGTCCGAGGGGTGGGTAATGGGCACTGAAAACTTGCCGCGTCGGCGTAGGCGCGCGAAGATATCCAAGATCCGTAGCGGGACGCCCGACGCCCTTAGATGCCGGTCGATATTGTCGTAGCATCGGTCCAAGGCAAGTTCCGGGCGGCGGACGGAGCCGACCAGCGGCGCCTCGGCAGACTGCCGTGACCGGGCTGCACCCAAGTCGTGGCAAAGGTTTGGGGCGCCGCATTCCTCGCAGATGTTGCCACCGGCGGAGCCGCCGCAATCGGGGCAGAGGCCGCTAACATCCGGCTCGTAAAGATAGTGGCCTGTCACAGCATCGAAAAGCGCGGGGCTCTGGCGCAGATCTACCGCCGTGCTGCTCAGAAGGGTGCGGAAACACGCGGCTTGAAACTCGCCGTAACCGTCATCGCCCATTGTGGGTTGGAAGCTGTGGACGTCACAATCGAGAAGTGCAAGCGTGGCGCGAATCTCGTCGGCGTAGTAGCGCGCCACGTTCGCAGGCGTCGATTGATCGGCATCGGCGCGTGTCGTGACGTAGCTCTGGTTGTCATCGCTTCCAGTGAGGTGATATGCTTCGACTCCTTTCATGCGCAGGAAACGAGTATAGACGTCGGCGCCGAAATAGGGGCCAGAAAGATGCCCCAGATGCAGATCGCCATTTGGCGTTGGCGGCGTGGAGAAGACGAAGATCGGCCCGCGTGGAGCCGTGGTCTTTGCAGCGGCATCGAGGGCGGCCTTGTTGTCGCGCCAGTAGACATCGACGAAATCTAGGTCTTCGTTTCCGTCGTTGCGCAGCACATGCGCTTCAAAAGGGTGGAACAGAACGACATCGCCCGCCTCGACCGAGATTTCCCCACGGTCGGTCGCGACCTTGCCCGATCCTGAGAGGACTACGAAGGCCTCGATTTCGTCGTGCCGATGGGGCTCGGATGTGACGCCGGGTCCAACCTTTCCGAATGAAAACCCCGTGCCAGCGCTTCCCGTTCCAAGCGTGGCCATGTCGATACCGAACGCCCGCGACAGCTCCGTTCGAGAAAACCTGTATTTGCGCATGACGAACCTACCCTGTTGAAGCAGTGGGATCTTCGACTGCCAACGCAACAGCCTTCCGTGCAATTTGTGGAGAGAAACGGTAGCCCGACCCGTTGGCGGCCCCGGCCAGGATAATGCAGCTCTGGGCCGCCAGGCGGGCGACGAGGGGGGGCGCCAGTCGGGCTGTAGGCGTCATAGAAGACCGCCATGCGACCACCTCCACAATCCACGTGCCGAAGCGTCGTAACGGGCTGCGGTCGATGCTCCGCGAGCCCGCAAATCAGAACGTCATACTCTCCGCGCATTTTTGAGCGTTCGATCAGTTTCGTGTGCATGCCTCCGCCTGGCTGCGTGAGCTCAATCGCGATAGAAAATGCCATTTGGGGGCTTGAGTTTGTCGAGATCGGCCACTTTGCCCTCGGGCGGGTTAAGGGCGCGCTTAAGCACGTTATATTCAGCGCGGGTCGGTCCACCGGTTGAAGCACGCTGGAACACCAAGTAGAGTGTCCGCCGCGAACGATTGCTTTTGTTCGGTCGTGAGTAGTGCGGTGCGTAATCGTCGAAGATGAAGATGTCGCCAGCCTTCCATACTACAGGTTCCCAGGAGAACATTTCGGCGACTTGAGGATCGATCACCCCACCGGCATCCATGGGAAATACCCCCTTCTTGTGGTTGCCGGGGCTGAAGAAAAGCCCGCCGTTTTCCGGGTCGGAGTCGTCGATGCCTATGGCAACCACCGCATGGACCATCCGGTCGGGGAGTTTGTGTGGAATGTGATAAATGTCCTGATGCGGGAGATAGCCGCCGCTGTCGGGGTAGTGGAAAATCAGCAACTCCTTGAGCCTGCGCGAATCTTCGCCAAGCAAATCCTCGACCGCTGACTTTATGCGCTGATCTTCTAAGAGCAAACGACGCAATGGATCATGGAAGTCGAGAAAATTCTCGATCTTGGAGATGATCTTTCGATTGGCCGTCGTCTTCTCGAACCACATGAGCCATTTATCATCGCTGACATCCCAGCGTGACATGTCTTCGACAAAAGTAGAGATGTCTTCCTGAGCCGCTGGAGCGAAGAACCTTTCGAGCCTGACGTATCCGTCTTTCTGCCACTTTTCTCTTTGTGCATCAGTCAACATGCGAAAGGCCTCCTGTTGGAAAGACTCGTTGGTCGGACATCCCAATTAGGGCAGTCGGGCGCTGGTCAAGTTGCGGGTCCACGGAGACGGACTCACGTCATGTGGGACGGCGATGCTAGGCGCGTTCCGCTCCGGCGTATATTGTCCGCAGAAGCTCGGCGCGAGACTGCCTATGTCAGGCTCAGCCGGGTGCAGGGGTTCCGTAAACTGGGCCGGATCAATCGCTTCACCCGGTCCAGCCACGACACGCATCGCTAAAGGCCGGCGCCATCCGCTGACCGCCGACCCAGCCATGGCCGCCAAGGCCACCGCGCTCTTTCGAGTGAGCGACCTGGTGCGGTCTTGACGACCGTAGGGGAAATGCACGCCCCCAGAATAATGCGATGCGCCGCTTGGTCCAAGGGCTTGTTCGGTCACGATGATTTCGGAGAAGCCTCCGGCCTTCGCCGCAGCGGAGGCGGACCTCATTCCCAGGATGCTACCGCCGATGATCAGAAGTCTACGAGTCATATCCCGCTGCCCATTTCTTCGGCTGCGGGGTCGGGCCAGCTCTCGATCGAGGTATGGCTGATGAAGCCAGGATGCTCGGGGTTCGCGCATGGCGCGCGCCCAAGAAGGCTATCGAGGATGCGGCGCGCGCGCCAGGCCAGTAGGCTTAGGTTCGGATCGGCCAGGCCGCGCTGCCCGAGGCTCGCGTTTTGTACGAAGATGCGTCTGCCACGCGGTCCGTCCCAGCTCACCGAAAAATCCTCGCGAATAGCTAATTCATTGTCGATCTGCTCCAGCCGGTGCGCGATGGGTTCCAAGAAGTCTGGCACCGCGTTCTCGTAACCGGTGGCCAGGATGACGATGTCAGCCGTGACTTCTTCGACCTCGTCCATGCCGTGCTGCAGGGTCAGCCTGTGACCCGCGCCGGCGTTGATGCAGTGCGAGACGGTGCAGCCCGGCCGCAGTGTGATCTCGCATCGGTTTGGTTCGAAAAATGCGTGGCGGTACAGCGCCTGATAGATTGCGCGCAACGTGCTTTCCGAAATGCCGTCCGAGGCAAGCACGAAACGCCGCAGGAGCAGCTTACGCTGCGACTCGCTCATCGTCGCGAAACGATCCGAAAAGCAGGGCATGAACAACTCGTTTGTGAACGGGCTGTTGTCGAGAGGCAAATAGTTTTCGCGCTGCGAGACCCAGGTGATCGAGGCAGGCCGCCGTTCTTTCGGCAGGCCGACAAGGTGCAACATCACCTCGGCTCCCGACTGGCCTCCGCCAACCACGCAGACATGCTTTCTCCGCACCTCAGGATGGATGTGCAGTAAAACAGATGAGTGGAAAAGGTTGCGTCCAGTCCAGCCCTGAAACTGAGGCGGGATTCGCGCCTGCTTGCCAATGCTGACCACGACGTCTCTGGCGCCGAGAACCGCCTTATCCGTCCGCACCCGAAACTCGCCGTCAAAGCGGATTTCGCGCACCGTCTCGCCGCGACGCACAAGTGGGTTCCTGTGGAAGGCCCAGTTCAGGTATTGCTCGAACTCAACTCTGAGCACGGCTTCGAACTGTGCGTTCAGGAAGTGATACAGACGCCCGTTCTCGTGCAGGAAGTTTACGAAAGTGTAGGCTGATCGCGGATTCACCAGCGTGACCAGATCCTTGAAGTGGCTGACCTGGAGCTCCGAGGAATCGAACGCGATGCCCGGATGCCAGCGGAAGTCGATCTGCCGATCCAGGAACAGTGCCCCTTGCCCAACTTGCTCGTGCATCTGACACGCAAGGCTCAAATTAGACGGCCCGGCACCGACCCCAACGCAAGATAACTCCACTTGCTTTCCTCCTATAGAGTCTTCCCACCAGGTGGCTTGTTCTCGGCGAATATCGGCCATAACCATTGGGGCCCTCGCGGACGTTTTCGAGCCCCGGTCCGGACCGGGTTTGCGAGAATTGTCCAGCGCGTTCGGGTCGTCGAATGTAGACCCGAGCATTCCAGCGCGGTGACAATCGACGGGTCATGCCGGCGTTTTCGGTGCGCATGATCATGGAGGACGTCTCGCTGATGCGTTCGCAGAACTCCATGCATGGGCCGTGCCAGAGAAGGAAAGTTTTATGAAACAATGGGTTGGCGGATTTGCGATCCTGTCAGAAATCCGACATTGAGGGGGAACGCCTCACGGCGGCGCTCGATTTGCACGTCGATGTCGCCTTTTTCCGAATAGCTAATCGGGCACTTTCTGCACCAGAATACTACTCTTATGGAGACCAGCACGACGTCTTCATGAACGGACAGTACAGAACCGTGTGTCTCTGCCGGACAGATTGCGATGTGCCTCTCCCATCGAGGTCGGCAGTTGCAAGAGCTGCCAGATTCTTCGCCCTATCGTGCCGTTGCATTGGCTCGATCCCGACATCCTCGGAGGCCGCGATCATGAAGAGTGACGCAATCTCATGTCCGCCGCGAGGCTCTCTCAGGGGGAAGCAATTCTCTATGTTGGTGTCGGATCGATGCTCTTGATGAGATGGTTGCGGATGGGTGCATGCCCAGACCTAAGCGCATCAATGCTTTGCGCGATATGGGACCTTCACCAACTGGATTGTCGAATCTCTGTAAAGATAGTCGGAAGACAATTGCGTTATGGCCACTCTGCCGGTTCCAAAAAGCACGTGCGCCATTCGGTCCCTGCGACTCAATCCAGGCGGAGGGATGAGGCCGCAAAGCAGCCTTTTGCGCGCCCACCGGTGGGCCAAGATCGAGCCATCGTAAACGCAGCTATTCGATGATCGCCGCCGCGGAGTCTTCAGGCTGTGCCGCGCCCGACACCGGCGACGTAGTGGTCGTCGATCGCCCCGTCGCCGATGTCGATCCGAAACTCGGCCAGTTTCCCGGTGAGCTTCACTGCTTATTCCGCAGTGCCCACCGAGTGGCACAGGAGGTTCTATCAGGCGGTCACGGCTGCGTTCGTTGTCGGATCTTCGACGATGTCGGACATGAGACACAGCGCCATCAGGGTGATCGCATTGTTATGAAATGATTTTCTCATTTGGCACGACACCTGCAGCGTAGTCCGCAAAACGCGCTGCGGCACGGAAAGAGGAGAAATCATCCCATGATCATGCGCGCCGAACCTGCGGTCGCAGCCGCGAAGCAAACTGGGCATGAGCGCTCCGCCAATATCAAGCAATTCGAGCAAGATTTTCGTAATTCAGTCCACATTTCTGAAGAGCAAGGAGAGAATATCATGGCGAGAAACCAAATGCGCGCGGCGCGGGGAGTAACAGCGGCCGTTGTCCTCATTGTGATGGGACAGCAGGCCGTCGCGGCGGACCTTGCGCAAGCGGCGAGCGTCCCGCAGGCGGGAGCCTCGGTCACGGAAGCGCCAAGCCCTTGGCAGATCCGCCTGCGTGCGTTGGGGGTCGTCACTGAGGATTCGGGCTACGTCAATGCAGTGCCCGGCTCCGATCTTTCGTATTCGGACACCGTGACGCCGGAACTCGATATCTCCTATTTCTTCACGGACAACATCGCCGCCGAGCTCATACTCGGCACCACCTATGCTAACATCGGGGGCCAAGGTACGATCGGCGGGCTGGGCAATATCGGCAAGGTTTGGCTGCTGCCGCCCACGCTCACATTGCAGTATCATTTTACCGATTTAGGCGCATTCAAGCCATATGTAGGCGCCGGCGTGAACTACACGATCTTCTATAACCAGGGTGCCGGCAGTGCCGATGCTCTCAAGGTTAAGAATACGTTCGGCACCGCGCTGCAGGTCGGATTCGACTACATGGTGGATCAGCACTGGGGCGTCAACTTCGACGTGAAGAAGCTTTTCCTCAAGCCAGACTTCGACGTCACGGTCGACGGCGCGAAGCTGGCGGGAAAGGCGGAGCTCGATCCCTGGTTGATAGGCGCAGGTGTCACCTACCGCTTCTAACAACGAAAGTTGAAGGCGGCTGCTGATAGCCGATCGAAATGAGGGCGCCTCGTGCGCCCTTTTTTACGGTCGTCCCTGCACGGGCGACACTTGAAGAAGCCGTTGTCGACGGGCGGCCGCCCTCCTCCAGCGGACCAAGAAGGTACCCCTGGTCAATGCGGCCTCGACTAACGCCTGAAATGGACGTGCTTAGATGCGCTTCGAATCAGGATGGTTGTTGGGTATTGTTGATGGACTGCCCGGCATCAGTCTCCCGGACGTCATGTCAGAGCTATGCGCCTGCGTAAGGCGAGCAGGGCCTCCCTCGACGCCGACAAGATGCCTTGTTCAGCCTGCTGCGACAGCTGCTGTTCTTTTGCTGCAGGAGCGGTGGCTGGCGCCCAGAGGATGCATTCCTCGGCAGGCCAAGGCCTGCCTTTGCCCTGCCACATGGCTTGACCCATGGCACGGTGCCGCGCTCCAGTTCGGCAATGATGCGGTCGGTGATCTCCTGATGAAGGCTGGCGCCCGGGCGCCCGCCCTTGCCTGCGCCAGCCTCTGTGCTGGCGGAACGCTTGCTGTTTGCACGCATCGTCTTATCCTCCGCTTCGCCGCGCCTTTCCCCGGAAGATCCCATGGGGCGGTGGAGGCAGCGCTCGATCCCAATCTCGCGTGCCTACCCCCGTGAGTGGGGTGGGCGGCGAAACGCGACCGGAAAGGCCCGCCGTCAAAGGCGGGCGGCATCCGAAGGACCGGAACGGAGGTGGAGGACCCCGAGCGCAAGCGTAGGGTTGCGGGCCGCCGCGGTGGGCCTAGAAGGGAGTGCCGCCCATCCCGCACCGGGTAAGGCCAGCAGACAAACCGCGCCGCCCGCAAGGGCGGCGGCCGTCACAGCCCGAAGGGCTGCCCACGCCAAGGGGCGAAGCCGAATGGCCGAGACCGCCTGAGCTTACCGAAGAAAAGCGGGCTCGGTTCACGAGCACCTGGTGCGCGTCGCCAGGCGCGCGGGTGCTCCTGTCAGCAGCATGAAATGCGTGGAAAACCTTCTGGTCGAGTCTCATCAACCGCGGTTTCGTCGCTGCTTCCAGATTTATTCAGAATGAGGGTCGAGTAAATCGGCCGGCTCGATTCCGAGCACTCTGGCGAGTTTTGCCGCCGTATCAATGCTGGCGCCATAGACCGAGCGCTCAAGTGCGCTGACATATGCTCGGTCGACGCCAGCCTCATGGGCCAGCGCTTCTTACGACAATTTCTTTTTTGGCCATGCCTACGCAGATTGCGGGCAAAGACCTCTCGGATTTCCATGCACGAGAAGCCACCCTATTGTCGAGGATTTCACCACGGAGGATTCTCTACAAAAATCAGAGACAACAAAGGGGAGCGGCTGCACGGCATCACTTTAGCGAGGCAAATCCCGCTGAGCCGTGAACTCAAGGAGGTAAATCGTGAAGTTTGGCACCCAAACCAAGCGCAACGCGATCTACAGGTCACGAGAGCGACGCATTTGTGCCAGAAGCTCGCAAGAATCGATATCGAGAGCCTCGGTAAGGTCGAGAAACTCAATTACGTCCAGCCGACGTTCACCACCCTCGTACTTGGCCACGAAGGATTGTGGGCGGCCCAGCATATCAGCAAGCTGGGTCTGGGTGACCCCTTTGGTTTTGCGCGCCGCAATCAGCCGTTTTAGCAGCCGGCGCTGGCGAGCTGATCGAAGGGATTTCGGCATCAGACGAACCGGCCAAGAAGGAACCGGCTCACCGACTAATCCCAGTTTCGGATTATCCCATTTTAGGATATTGTACCGTGCGCGGGCGCGGAATAGGTCTTAGGCGAGACATGAAATGGTAGACAGATTGTTCCAACCTGCTGTTGCCGACGAGGTCCCATGGGCGGAAAGCCTGACCGCTTACGACGATGAACACTTCACGACATATTTGAAGCTCATAGACGCATGCGCCGACAATGCGAGCGAAGAAGAGATGGCGCAGGCGATATTGGGCATCGATCCAGTGCAAGAGCCAGCGCGCGCCCAAAGGGCGGTTCGCAGCCATCTCGCGCGCGCCCACTGGCTGGTGGTGGCGGGGTACAAAGAGCTGTTCTCTGGCCAAAAGGCCTGATGGTGACAGTCGTTATAGAAGAAAACGCTTATAACCACCGTTCATAAGCGAGCGCCCGCGTCTGACTGCACGGCGGACGCTGTCGCGAAGATGGTCACCGGGGTGGGCCCAGTCCTGCTCGACGCGGGCTCTGCCGAAGAGAGCAAGGCCGATTTCGCGGTGGGATGCGCCAGCGATGGAGCCGTCGAGCGCACGCAAGACTCGGCGCAACCGCGAGCAACGGGGCTCGCTCGGAAAGAATCCTGGTTGCAGCCTGCCGGTTCAACAGAGGCTGTTCAGACATTCCAGCGCGTTCAGGCGTTGCTTCAGTCCCTCTGGCGACCAGAGGACGCAGGATGCCAATCGCACAGGTTCGAGGATGCTGACGCCGGAAACAGCCAGTTGCAAGCTCCTGCCACGATCCTCGACTAAGACGTGCTGCTGCCCTTCCAGCGTGACGAGTATAGAGATGCGGCAGGAGCGCGCGGCGAAATCGAGCACATCCATCCCGCGCGGCGCCGCCGCATGTTCGGCAACAAGGAGCAAAACATGCGGACATTGGCAGGGGCACCAAAAGACGCTCGCATCAGTTCCTTTTGAGCTTGCAAAACAGAAGGCCCCACCGCGAGAGATCAACAGTGTTCGAAGGCAGGCTGATAACGTCCACGGACCGGGCGTTCGTGCGTTCGGCACCGCGTAGCGCGTTCGCCAGATCCTTCTGGAAGTCCGGATTGCGCCTGAGGAATTCCCAGGCCCAGCCTCGGCTGGTGAGCTGCTCGACATAGCCATAGTCACCATCATCTTGCCTGTCCGGCCAGGCAGGGCCAGGTCTTGTTTCGTCCATTGCATCATTTCCAGAAAGCGTTGGATTCCAGGCTCAGGCGATCTTCATGACCGGTGTCCACAGCACCGGGCCCTTGAGCCCGCCATTGCGACGGAGGGCTTCCAAGCTCTCTGTCGAGACGTCGAGATATCCGGCAACGGCACGTGTGTTGCCAATTGTTTGCGGATCGGACAACCGTTCGAGTGGCCAGCCGGCGCGACGCAAGATCCGCTCTATTCGCAGATCGGTTACGGTGACGATGCTTCGCAGACCGCGTGACAAACCAAACTCGACCATTCCGGCAAACAGCTCGTAGGTGCCAATTGCGATGCCCGCCTGTTTCGGCGCGGAAGGCGGCAGATCAAGTGCAAAACGGCTGCTTTCCCAAACACGCGGATCTTCCGGCGCTGGACGGTCGGCAAGGAGAGCGAAGAAGCTATCGCGCAGCATCGTCGGTCCTGTAGTCGGCAACAGGCGCAGGCAGCCGTCGATGCGTCCGTCGGGCGCACGCAGCAATAGGTAGTGGGGACGAAGCGCGTCGAACGGATCGACCTCAAAGCCGCCGCTGAACGAAACGTCCCAATCAAGTCGATCCCTGAAGACGCGATACCGCAAGCGATGCATCTGCTCGAGCTCGTCGCTGAACTCAGCGTAACAATCCGGCGTGATCAACTGCATCATGATGGCCTTCTCCCTCGCATCGATAACACCTGCGATTGAAGGCAAAGGCCGGAGTTGATACAACCTGTGTATGTGCCCAGGTTTCGGAGATCAGGTGAAGAGAGATGGCCGAGACAGTGCAAGCCGAACTGCTGCCTGAATAGCCGTCTTCACGCCAAGCTTATTCCTGGCGTTATCCCGATGATAGGCTGCGGTGTGCCGACTGATTCCCAAGATGCGGCCGATTTCCCACGCCGTCTTTCCGCGAGCCGCCCACTTCAGACACTCCATTTCCCTTCGCGATAGGGTAACGCCAGCGACGGTCCTGCCGTCGGCCAGCTTGCGACAGGCATGAAGATGGAAGAAGACCGCGATGAGCTGCAGCACGCGGTCATATCGGTCAATCAGGCGGAAGAACAGTGGTCGCCTTTCATCCGAGGCGAAGGTCAGTGCTGCAAACGAACCGGTGCTGTCATGGATCGGGATCGTGAAGCCGCAGTGAATGCCAAATTGCGTCGCGTCATCCATCAATTGTCGCTGCTGCGTCGACAGTTCGAAATCAGCACCGTGCGCATCCCAGTTGAATGGTTCCTGACCACCACGCGCCTGATGAATAACCGGGTCAATCTTTTCATACCGGCTGTGAAGGTAGTGAGATGTCCAGGATTGAGGGTAGGTGGAAATCAGGCGCACCTTGCGGCCCTTGCCAAGCGAAGGGAAAAGATAGGCAAAAGACGGCAAATCGAGCGAGGAGGCAATCTCGCCCAGAGCGTTGCGCAGGTCCGTCGCGTCAGCGCTGTCTGCGATCTGCTCTACAAATCGATGAAAAACGTCTTGCATAGCTAAACTGTAGTGAGTTTGCCCACGGCTTCTCGCCCCACATATCGGAGCCCAGACGGGTAGACCAAAGCGCAGCCATTGAGGAAAGGAGGCCCGGCAGGAGACTGAGCTCCGTGCCGGGCCGGTGCGCCTTGGGAGGGCGATATGTGCTTCGACGGCGCTCTTATCGACACCGAGACCTCATTCCAGCGCCATCTCTTAGCAGGCGATAGTTGTCATCCTTGGGTTTGCACTTCCTTACGGTCGGGCGTCGTTTGCGGGCCTGTTGAGACCCATGGGGAACTCACCCTCAGGGTATGGTTGCACAGTTCCACATCAGCGGCGGCCTGAGAGAGCATCTCCGTTACGATTTTTGCAGCGGCCTATGGTTCTCACCTTCGGCACGCCGCGCTGAGAATTCGCGCTCGGTTTCGCCCGGGTTTGCGCCCCAGTAGTGACGCCGGCGTGAACGATCTGCGGCAGCGGCAGGTCCATATGGTCATGGTAGAAGCTCATGCCGGTCATCGAGCCAGACACAACGCTGCAACCGTGATAGCCGCGCTCACGCGAGATCTTTTTCTTGTTCGGCCTGCCACGCAGATTGTTGTAGCGCCAGACGAGCTTGGCCTGGGTCTCGTTGGCATCCGAGCCGGACATGCCGTTGAAGACCTTACTCATCTTGCCCGGCGCCGTTTTCACGAGGCGATCAGAGAGAATTGCAAGTTCGTCTGTCGTATGGGCCGCATAGGAATGGTAGTACGCCAGACGAAAGGCCTGGCGTGAAATCGCCTCGGCAACTTCGGTACGACCATAGCCTACATTCACGCAATAGAGGCCGGCAAAGCCGTCGATCAGCTGGTTGCCGTGCGCGGCCTGGATGCGAATACCCTTGCCTGTCTCGATAATGGTGAGATCGCTGAGCTTGCCTGTGGCGAAGTCCTTGAGCTGCGTGAAGGGATGCAGGACCGAGTTTCTGTCCTTGTCGCTGATCTCTCTGATGATGATGGTCATCGTTTATTCCTCTCAGGCAGCGATATTGCCAATGCAGACGTATTTGGGTTCAAGGAATTCGGCGAGGCCATGTCTTGAGCCCTCGCGGCCGAGGCCGGACTGTTTCCAGCCGCCGAAGGGTATGGGGGCACCGGTAAACTTAGGTGTGTTGACGGCGACCATGCCGTATTCTAGCCGGTCGGTCAGCCGCATGGCGCGGTTCAGATCTCTGGTGTAGACGTAAGCAGCAAGGCCCATTTCCGAGTTGTTGGCCCGGGCGAGCACTTCCGCCTCATGTTCGAACGGCAGGATAGCCGCCACAGGGCCGAAAGTTTCTTCCCTCGCAATCAGCATGTCGTCGGTGACGTCGGCGAGTACCGTGGGCGTGACGAAATTGCCACCTAGCGGACTGTCCTGAGCTCCGCAGACGATGCGTGCGCCGGCTGAGATTGCCTGCGCGATCTGCAGGCGGCACTTCTCGGCGACAGATGGACGGGTCATCGGGCCAATGTCGGTTTCCTCTTCGAGCCCATGGCCCACCTTGAGCTTTGTGGTTGCGGCAGCAAATTGTTGCACGAACCGCTCATAGATGCTTCGCTGAACGTAGATGCGGTTTGCGGCGAGGCAATCCTGGCCCGACGTGGCGAATTTCGCGCCGATGCAGCCGGCGACGGCTGAATCCAACGGAGCATCTTCGAAAAGAAGGAACGGCGCATGACCTCCGAGTTCCATGGAGGCTTTCTTGATTGTCGCCGCGGACTGTTCAAGAAGGATCCGCCCGACTTCAGTCGAGCCCGTAAAGGAGAACGCTCGCACCTCGGTGTGTTCCAACAATCGCTTGGCCAGCGGGGCTGCTTTGCCTGTGATCACCTGGAAAACGCCGGCCGGGATGCCAGCCTCTTCGGCTAAACGCGCCAAGGCTAGCGCGGACAGCGGTGTCTCCGGTGCGGGCTTGACGATCATCGGGCAGCCCGCAGCAAGAGCCGCACCCGCCTTGCGGGTAATCATTGCCGCAGGGAAGTTCCACGGCGTTACTGCAACGGTCACGCCAATCGGCTGCATCTGAACTGAAATACTCGAGCCAGGCAGATGACTCGGAATTGTTTCGCCATAGGCCCGCTCCCCCTCCCCCGCGAACCAGTCGAGAAAGCTAGCCGCGTATGAAATCTCGCCGCGGGCCTCTGCGATCGGCTTGCCTTGCTCGGCTGTCATGATGACCGCCAAGTCGTTAAGATTGCCGCGCATTCCCGCAGCCCATCTGCGCAAACATGTGCCCCGTTCCGAAGGAAAGACATTGCGCCACTGCTGAAATGCAGCTTTCGCGAAATAAACGGCGTTGTCCACGTCGGACACATCGCAGGCTGCTACCTGTGCCAGCTCTTCGCCCGTCGCAGGATCCGCTACGGCGAGTCTTTCCACCTTTGAAAGCCAAGCGCCATTCACAAACGCGCGTGTTTGGAGAAGGTCAGACCTTCTGAGATGCTGTAATGCTACTGTTGCGGGCCCTTTCATCCGTAACTCCAAATCGAGCGCTCGACTGCACTAATAATGACCGAAGAGAGAATACTAAAATCCGGCAACTGGTTTGAACCACAAAACTGGCGCCGCGAGAGTCTTGGGGTGGGGCGTTTTGGTGCCTTAAAACGGAAACTCGTTTCGATTTATTTTGTGTCCGCCGAGCAAGCGTGTGACCCCTTGGATATTCCGATGGCGAAAAACAGCAGGAGCGCAAAACCGATCACGACGGCAGGCACGATGAGCCGCTAGAGGAACAACGCGTGACGGTTGAAATCAGGACGAAGCCCAATCTCTTTCGCTTACGCTCAGCTGTTGTCGAACTCTGGCGCCCATTCTCGGAGACATTGCCGGAACCTTTTCTCCTGTCGCAGCGTGAGCCATCCGGACTTTCCGCGAAGTTCCCATCTTCCATCCACGTTGCGCACGGATCGCGTCAATGCGCCGACTATAAGCTTGACCACCTGAAAACACAAGCTGTATGTAGCTAAATTCGTTTTGCTGCATGACCACAGTGGCACAGAAATCTTGAGCCCGCTCGCGCGCGCTCCTGTGGTTATTAGGCGGCGCTTGATGACGGTTCCGGGTGTGGGCCCCGTGGTGGCGCTCGCCTACGCCGCAACAATCGACATTCCGCAGCGGTTCAGAAACTCCAAGGCGGTGGGGCCCATCCTGGGACTGACGCCGAAGCTCAACGAGTCCGGGGAAAGCAAGCGCGTTGGATGCATATCCCTGTGTGGGGACGGCATGATGCGGACGTTGCTTTATGAGGCTGCCCAAACGCTGATCACTCGCGTGACGAAATGGTCGTGGCTCAAGGCCTGGGCAATGAACGTCGCCAAGCGGCGCGGGACGTGCAAAGCAATTGTCGCGCTCGCACGTCGCCTGGGCGTCATCATGCATCGCATGTGGCTGGACGGCACAGAGTTCCGCTGGACGCGGCAAACCATGGCGTCAGCCATCTGAGCCAAAAGGCCGGAAACGAGGGAGTCAGAGAGTTCCGCCGCCGGCGGACGGACGTCCTTCGCAGGACGATGGATGAGGCGAGTTCGTTGTCGCGCTAGTACCGGTCGCCGACCAGGACGATGTGTAGATTGTTCCGCTTCATTCTTCTGACCCCATGGTGGGAGAGCCCAAGTGTCGATCCCGAAGAGAAGCAAGACCCCGCGAAAGACGTCAAAATGCCGGAGACACTGAAAAGCTCGGTAGCGCTTGACCTCAACACGCCGAATAGAGAAGCGCGACACTGCTTAATGTAGCGCCTGTCGGCCGCCGTCGTCCCGTTCCGGAGCTCCGCCGAGCAAGTCGTGAATGTAGAACCGGATATTGACGGCGGCAAGGTTGCGCAAGTGCTTCGAGGCGATTGAGGAAAGCGCTGATAGACCTCAATGGGAACCCCTCGCCCGAGCACGCCCCATAACAGCCCTCGCCTCGAGGCAGCGTTAGGCCAATTGCAGAAAGGTCTCCGGGTCGGAGAGATCACCATCCCTTCATCGTAACGACTTGCACCGTTCTACTGCTTGCCGGTTTCGCGGCGCACCCAGATCAAGTTAACTTTTACAGGTCGAACGAGCCCCCTTGGCGTCGCAACCCTCCGAAATTCGTCGAGACGCTCCATACCACACCGCCGCTAAGCAAGACGTCGCAACAGATCCTTCAAACCAATTTACAGAACCTTCACGGCCCAAAACGCTCACAATGCTAAGTTCAGCCGCAAAGTCTGAGGCAGGCAGCTAGAAACAATTGATGCCGATTTACGCTCGGACGCCGCACAACACACAACGTCGGAGTCAAACCCAATGGCACAAAGAGCGCTCATCCTGGTTGAAGGCCATAACGGTATTGGTCTGTTATACGTGAAAGCCGCCCAGCGTCTTGGTCTACATCCCATTACCCTGTCGGCTGATCCGGCGCGATATGATTATCTTGCTGCGGAAAGACGTGAGGTAATCCGTATCGATACAGACAATCTCGATTCGCTGATCCGCGAATGTTCCCGGTTGCATGCAACCTATGACATTGCTGGCATTACTGGCTTTTCGGGCGAAGACGAGTCGGCCTGTGTGACGGCTGGCAAGCTTTGCCGGCATTTCGAACTACCGGGACCGAACCCCCCATCGATTGAACGATGCTGCGACAAATTCTCTCAACGTCAGCTCCTCACGGAAGCCGGCGTTCCAGTACCTGCTTATCGCGTGGCAGCGAATGCGAGGGAGGTAGAAAGCGCTGCCGCGCAGATCGGCCTGCCCGTGATTCTTAAGCCAGCAGAAGGCAGCGGCAGCGTCGGTGTCCGATTGTGCCGCACCGCCGATGAGTTGGCCGAACATGCGACCCGTCTGTTGGGGGGGCAGCGCATATCGGAATCTCCGCCGCGGATACTCGTCGAAGAATTCGCACAAGGCCCCTACTATTGCGCCGAAATAATGGGAGATGAGGTCATCGGGATTTATGCCGGTGAGTTCGGCCCCCAACCGCATTTCGTCTTTCGTGAATTCACCCTACCGGCCCAGCTGACTAAAGATGAGCATAAGCGTATCGCCGATGTTTCGTTGAGCTGCTTGCGAGCTCTCGGCCTTAACTGGGGACCAACGAACATTGAATTTCGGTGGACGAAGCACGGCCCAATCGTCATCGAAGTCAATCCGCGTCTTGGTGGCGCGCCCGGTCCTCAACTGATTCAGCTGGCGTACGGTATCGATCAAATCACCGAGCACATCAAGCTCGTCATTGGCGACGAATCGAATTTGCGCAGAAGGCGTTCGCACACTGCGGCCGCGCGGTTCCTAGTTCCTGATCGCGATGGCACCCTCGATTGGATCCGTGGCGACAATCAGGCGGCTGCTGTATCAGGTGTCTCCGAGGTCAAGTGGTATATTGAACCCAAGACGCCGATCGTCAGGAAAGGCGACTACCGAGATTGGATCGGATATGTCATCGCCACTTCACCCAGCCTTAGTCAGACCGAGGCAATACTTCAACGTGCCGTCGACTTAATCGATTGCTCGATTACCCCATTTCCGGCACTGGGCGAATAGGAAAAGTCGCGGCGTTGCCTTGGTGAGGTCGAGGAGGCCCACGAGCAGAGCACCAGCCGAACGAAGTCGCCGCGCCGCAGGCCGAGAGGCGACGGCGCAAGCCCGTCACTGCCGAAGGATCTGCCGCGGGTGGAGACGGTGATCAAGCCGAACAGCCGGACATGCCCCGCGCGGCTGATGGCGAGGACGTTTCGGAGCGTCTCGACATTGTGCCGGCGCAGCTTCGGTCCTGGTACGATCCGACCGCAGTACGCCTGCCCGAAGGCGCGCAGCTGCGTTGTCCAGGGCAGGGCCGAACCACGGCTGATCGAGGGCGGCCTGCCGAGGCGCTGATCGCCTACATCATGACCGCCAGATATGCCGACCACATGCCGCTCTACGGCAATGGCAGGCCTTCATGCGCAGCGGTGTGACGCTTGACCGCTCGGTCCTGGGCGACTGGCTCGGGCGAGCCTCCTTTCATCTGACGCCGGTCGTGCCGTCCGGCAAGCTATTCATGGACGAGACGACGGCGGTCCGGGGCGCGGGCGCCCCCAAGACCGGCTATCTGTGGGCGGTCTACGCGACGACCAGCCGTGGGACGGCAATGACCCGCCTGGCGTTGTTTTCCATTACGCGCCAGGCCGTGGCGGCATTTATGCCGACACGATCCTCGACAGCTGGAGCCTCGAAAAATCTCGCAATGCGGAGCGTATTTTGATTCACTTCCCCTGCTGATTTGCTCGGAGGCGATGAATGGGTGGACAGGCTGGGTTCTGAGACATTGACGAAGGCTGTGTCCGGCTGAGCTAGGCCGGCGATCCGCTAGAGAAGCTGAACGCAGTCGTGCCGTGGGAGGTTTTCCGCAAGCCTTGGCCAAGGCGCTGAAGCGCTCCGATGGTGCCAAGGGCGGTCGGCCGCCCTACGATGGCGTGCTGATGTTCAAGATCATGGTCCTGCAGGCGCTCTACAGCCTGTCCGGCGACCAGCCGAGTTCCAGATCCAGACCGGCTGTCCTTCATTCGTTTCCTCGGGCTGGGGCTCGGCGACAAGGTGCCGGACGCCAAGACGACCTGGCTGTTTCGCGAGCGGCTCACGCAGGCCCGCGCGGTGGAGAACCTCTTCGCCCGTTTCGACAAGCACTGAGCAAGGCCGGCTACCCTCGCGATGGGCGGGCAGATCGTCGACGCCAACATCGTGCGGCGCCGAAGCAGCGCAACAGCGACGCCGAGAAGGCCGACATCAAGGCAGGCAAGGTGCCGGAGGAGTGGAAGGACAAGCCCAGAAAGACCCCGACGCGCGCTGGACGGTGAAGTTCTCCAAGGCCAAGGCCCACGAGGAAGGAAAGACCAAGCAGCGCGACATCGCCGTTCCTGCCTTCGACTACAAGAACCATGCTGCAATCGATCGCCGGCACGGCTTCATCCGCCGCTGGAACATCACCAGCGCCTCGGCTATGATGGGGCGCAGCTTCGTTCCGTGCTGGACAAGAACAACGCCGGCTCCGCGGTCTGGCCGACACAGCCTACCGCTCGAAGAAGAACGAGGCATGCCTGGAGAAGAACGGCTATCGCTCCGACATCCATCACAAGAGCCGAAGGGTCGGCCGATGAGCGAAGCGATGGCGCGTGCAAACGGTCGCCGCTCAAAGATACGCGCCTTCATCGAGCACGTCTTCGTCGACCGTGAACAATCTTGACCGCTAAGCGGCAAGCTGCTTCGGCCGGTTCAGGAACGCGGCGATCAAGAGCCACAAAAATTGCTTCAGCCACCTGAGCAGGAGGGAGAAGTTAAGCCGGCTGCGGCCATGGCGTTGATCGCATCGCCTTGGGTGTGAGCGAGGTAATTGCGGCCCATTCTGTGTTCGTTCTTGATGTGGCCGATCACCGGCTCGACGGCCGATCGCCGCCGCATCTGGCGCTTGATGGCCGGTGTCACGCGGCGCTTCTGACCAGCGGTGAAGACCCTGAACTTATGGTTTTGCGGCGCGTTGTGGCCGCGATAGCCGGCGTCGACACTGCGGTCACGGTCGCCAGGCGCTGAAAGTAGCTTGGCTCGGAGGTCCGTTCCAAAAAGGAAACGGGGTCATCTTCATTGCCATGCCGGCGTGGCTCGCGATGGTCTCGATATTTGCCCATGATCATCTCGACTGGCATGGGTGGCGCACTACGCTACCGTCAAGATAATCTCAATCGGGCGACGCGTTTATGTCAAAAGGCCATGATGGCCGCAGCTGTGCCCGGCTATCGGCTGAACCTTTGAAACTAGATTCATTTCCTCTGAGACAATAGTGCCGGCGAGTCGATTTACTGACTCGCATAGGTTGTGTTTGGGTGCGAGTGCGATGATGCCGGCGCGGGCGAACTGGAAGGGCTTTATCAGGCATTGCGGAAAGCCTGCTCCGGGTTTTCTTCAAAAGGAACCGAAGTCGACGACCATCAGCGCCGGCTCCAGGCCACGGCGCAGGCCTGACCGTGCATGATCATCATTTTGAGCGTCACGCCCAGCGTCGACGCCAAGCCGCGGAGAACCATGCCGCGCTGTCGCCGACGAGAACAATGTCGCAATGTCGATCGACGAGCTTTGGAATCGGCGCATTCAATGGGCGCGTCCTTCCCGGCGTTACAGATCGCGGGTGTCGCATTTGGCATGCAGGTGCGAAAAGCGTCCTGTGATGAACCTGCCATGCCGTCCGGACACTCCACCGTAACCTGGACAGTCTCATCGATCAGCCTGAAGGCGAGCCTTGCGTCGCGCTATGGGCCTTCCGCACGATCGCGTCGGTCGTCTGATCAGGCGCGCCAATTGCGCCGAAAAGGTCGAAAAGTTGGCTCACATGGATTCCGGCCGACCGCGCGATCTCGGAAACACTGGCCTCACCTTTTGTCGAGTTTGTCGAGGTCGCGACACCGAAGTGGCGCCGCCCCGTTTTTATACACTTCGGCTTAACTCATTGATCTAACGGGAGGAACTGCCTAAGCGCGGCCTGGCGTCCGCAGTTGGCATAACTCTTGAAACTCTCAAGTCGCGGCTGATGGGTACATTCAGCCATGCCCTCAGGCAGTATTTCATTTAGGAATGTATCGACATGCCCCGACGACTTCCAAGCAAGCGCAAACTAGACGATCGCCAAAGGTGTACCATTATCGGTGCCGATCTTCCCGAAACGGAAATCTTTTGTGGCGACTTGTTGATACAGTCTTTATCGGGGTCCCCGCGTTCGATAGGCTGCATGTACTACTATGATGACACTGGATCAGCGCTGTTTGAGCGGCTCTGTAAAGAGGATTCTTACTACCTATTCAGGGCCGAGCGGGAGATACTGGCGCAGTACGCCAAGCCGATTGCCGATATGACAGGCCCTGCCTCTCTCGTCGAGTTGGGGTCTGGAAACGCGCAAAAAACGAGGCTGTTGATTAACGCCTACGTGGAGAACCACGGCCCAACTTCTTACGCCGCTATCGACGTCAACCGTTCAATTCTGGAGAAGGCGGCCGAAAACCTCCTTTCAATGACACCTGATTTGAACTTTACGGGCATCATTGGGGTCTACCAAACCGGATTGAAACAGGCTGCCACGGTCATGGGCCCAAAGCTTTTAGTTTGCCTCGGCGCCTCAGTGGGAAACATGTACGATGATGAATTGCACGATCTGCTTCACTCTGTACGCACGTTATTCGCTCTCGGCGACTATTTTTTAGTCGGTATAGACTTGGATAAAGATTCGGCTATCTTGGAAGCAGCCTATAATAATCAAAGTGCTATACTGACTAATCTGTGCGTTCTCCAGCATTTAAATTGGCGCTTCGATGGAAATTTTAATGTCTTCCAGTTTCGACACGTAGCATTTCACAATAAATCTCTCTGCCGAATTGAGTCTCACCTGGAGGCCATGCAGGCTCAATCCGTCAATCTCGAGAAACTCGAATTCTCACTTTGCCTAGAAAAAGGAGAGATGATTAGGACGGAGATCATGCGCAAAGTCAATCTACATACATTTAATGGGATATTCATGAAGCATGGCTTGAACCCGGTACACCATTGGACGGATACTGAGCGAAGATACGCCGTATGTTTGTTCCAAATTGTGGATAGGTAGGAGAAGATTTAATCTGAATCATTCTTAAGCGAGGTCGCGCTATGTTGGAGGAGAGCAAGTTCGGAATTCCATCGACGATTACCTGTGAGAGGCCGTTTTGAAAATCGGCTTGCTGGGGTTTCGTCTGAGGCTGGGTTATGATTGAAGCTGTGGATGTGGACAAAGCAGAGCCGCAGCCGGATGGCCCAGATCGCCAAGAAGACCAAGCGCTATCCGTCTGATTTGACGGATGAGGAGTGGGAGCAGTTCGCGCCGCTGATGCCCAAGCCTGGGCGGCGTGGCCGTCCGCGCGAGGTTGATTTTCGCGAGGTGATCAATGCGGTGCGCTACCTGGTCCGTTCGGGTTGCGGCTGGCGGATGCTGCCGATCCACTTTGGACCCTGGCAGACGGTCTATGGCTGGTTTCGAGAGCTGGCGCGGCGATTTTTGTTCCAGACCATCCACGACGTGGCGCTGATGCTGGATCGTGAGCGGGCCGGGTGCGAGGCGAGCCCGTCGGCGGCGGTGATCGATAGCCAGTCGGTCAAGGCTCCGCAAGCAAGAACAAGGGGTTACGACGCCGGCAAGAAGATCGTCGGACGCAAGCGCCATATCGCAGTCGATACGGATGGGCGGCTGTTGATGGTCAACTTGACGCCGGCCGATATCTCCGACAGCGCCGGCGCTCAGGCGATCTTGGATGGTATCCGCCAGCGCTGGCCCTGGGTGAAGCATCTGTTCGCCGACGGCGCCTATGATCGGCTAATGCTCATGGACAAGGCCGCCTATCTGGACTTCGTGGTCGAGGTCATCCGCCGATCCGATGACCAGAAGGGCTTCGAAGTCTTGCCCCGACGCTGGGTCGTCGAGCGGACCTTCGGCTGGATGACGAGATGGCGCCGCCTCGTGCGCGACTACGAGCAGCGCATCGACGTCTCTCACGCAATGATCCTCGTCGCAATGGGCGCAAACCTCATCCGCCGAAACGCTCATCCTTGAATTTCAAAACGGACTCTGAGCCCCTTGCAACGGTTCCTGGCTAGAATTAAGAGTCCTGCTGGAATTCCCTTCTGGCTGCGCGCGTGCGAGTCTGCCGCATGCGCACAAGAATATCCACACCGTCTCGTCAATGGATCGCCAGCGCCTGAGTGCGCTGACCGGGATCGCAATGCACGGCCGAAGCAGGTTTGGCGCGCCGAGATCATTCTGTTGAGCAGCGACGGCGTGGGGACCGTCGAGCTCATGCGGCAAACCGGCAAGTCCAAGACCTGCGTATGGTGCTGGCAGGGTCGCTTTGCCGCCGATGGCGTCAAAGGACTGTGGCGCGACAAGACGCGGTCCCTTCAGCATTTCGTCGCCGTCGTTTCTGCCGTACGCAATCTCTTCGTTTGGAACGGCTATGCGTCCTCCAGGCCACCGGGCCGTCCGGGCCTGTGCCGATGGATGGGCCTTGCGAGACGTGTATATGCCGCAACTTCGGACTTCTGTAACGGGCCTCGACAAGTCAATCCTTCTTTTGCGTTCTGTACGGGGTCGGCGCGCCGGCCACCACCTGATGGGGTTGAAGAGGATGAGGCCGAGCCAATCTCAAGCCGCGTGGTCGCAAGCCGACGTCCGAAGTTGCGGTCTGACCTGATCCATCGTCCCGGCGATAGGTGAGCGCGACGATCGGACCGACCCCTGGCGTCGACATCAACCGCCTGGCCCCGGCGTCCCGGCGCACCAGCGCGCGAACCTGCCTCTCGAAAGGAACTCGCGCAGTAGCACGGCATGCACAGAAAGCAGCGCCGCGGTCGCCATCTTCAGGTTCGGATGGCCAGCCACCAGTGTCGGGATTTGCCTTGCTCCAGTGGTAGAGTTTGCGCTGAACGCCGAGTACCCAAGCCTCGTCGGCCCGGGGATCCATGTCCACAGATCACTCCTCCGTCATGCAGGTCTACGGTCTTCCTGCTTCCCTTCGCCCTGCGCGCGGCTTTCCCGCGCTCCTTATTACGGAAGCTCCGCCCTCGGCGTCGTCCATCTCCGGCCGTCGCGGCGAGCCCAGTTCCGTACTGGGCAGACGATCCGAGTTCCCGTGTTCCGATTTCCAACCTTGATGCCCGTAGGCGGCGAGCTTTACCCCGGGCGATGCGGAAGACAGGGCCATGAGAGCCTCCCCGTCTCGGACGTGTTCGACGCGCCCCGCAGTGGGGATAGACGAACCCCACCGCGTCTGATCGCTTCTTGCCTCCCATGTCATCGCACAATTTGGAGGCGTTACGGGTTGAATCCGAGGCTTCCGGCGCTCACTTCGTTATCTAGCCATAAACATTGTGGTAGCCCGGCCTGCGGTCGATGATCCGCACCCGGTACAGTTCAGGCCGATCTGCTTATGACACCCAACCGGCGACGCCCGGTCGAGCTTTTCGGCCCCCTTCCGCCCGCTGCTCCTGCGGGAGGGCGGCATTGCAGCCGCCGGTCGAAAATCAGCAAGCTTGAGAGGTGGCTATTCCATGTTCACCTCCCGCGCCATCACGGCGCATCTTCAATCCCCGCATAATAATCCACGGTGGTCTATCCTTGATGTTTGGCGCTGGCTTCGGCCATGACGCCGTTCACACCATCATTGTGAGGGACGGCCGCCGCTGCGCCAAGCAGACCGCGAGCGGAGCGCGCCACTCACAGCACCGTAGCGCAGCGAGCGGCTTGCTTGGCGGCCCGTTACCCCATCTCAAGATGGTAGAGGGTCGCGAATTTCGCCGAGATCGAGTTCAATTTGGCCAATCGATGCTTCCTATTTTGGCCTGACAAGACCCTGTGCCTGCAAGGCCTAAATCGAGCGCAGTTTGATGGGGCCGATCGCTATCATGTTCTCGCTCTCATACTGTCCGTTAAAATCGGCGTCACGGTCGAACCAGAGAGCCTGCCGGATTGGCGCGCCCAGGTCCCGAGCCAGAGTAGCAAAGAGCGAATTGGAAGCCTTGTTGGTGGGCGCGACAGACGCCTTGATGTGCGTCACGCTCTTGCAACATGGCCTGTCGAAGACTGAGACGATTAGTCCCTTGCCCACCCCTGTGTTGCGCACCGCAGGATGCACAGCAATCTGCCACACGAAGAGCGTAGAGGGCTCGCTGGGCGGTCGATACGCCGACAGCCAGCCAACCACTTCCCCAGCACGCTCCGCGACTGCGCAAGTGTCTGCGAAATGAGTGCAAAGCAGGAGTTCGCAGTAGAGCGAGTTGCGGGCTAGTTGCGGGCAGAGCGCGATGAGAGCCCACACATCGGCTGCATGATTGTACGTCGGCTTTCGGAATGTCACCCGCTCCGATTGACGGTCGGATCGGCCCTGTCTGTCACCGGCCATCTACAACCCTCCAGGCGAACCTATCGTCTTTTGTCCCCAACCTTCCGCATTTGCTAGACACTTAGGAGCAGCTGGTACTGAGAGGCCGCTACGCAAAGCTCGGACACGGCCCCCCGCTGAGGGTCTGATTCTCACCCGGCAATTTGATCTTTGGCTTTTGTTTCTAGGACACAGTTGCCGGAGCTCAAATCGTCTTTGTCCATAAGCCCACTGCTGGTATCGGTCCTTTGACGAAGGTATCCGTACAGCGATCGAGACAAGCGTTCCTCCGGCCTCAAAAGCGTCGAGCTCGCTCAGATCATTCACGGCGCGTCCAGGAGCCGAGTAGGCCAACCTCCAGTGGCACACTCGACGACCAGATGCACCGGAAGGTGTCGAAGCTCGCTGCGAACAGGGGGCGTGCGGTTTAGCAAAACGTGTGCGCCTGCATGAGCTTTCTAGGCAGCACCCGCCAAGCTCCGCTCCATCAACCCGCTCATGCGCCCCGATAGCGGGATCAAGTGACGCAACACAGGTAGTCACCTTTTCGCCACTTAATTCGGCCCTTACCGGGGAGCACCGGCGACCGGACCTATCGACTACATGATGCATATGCCTAACCGTATGTTGATTAGTTGAGAAGCGACTGGTAAGGGCGGTCCAAGGTCCACGCTCGCCCCACAAGATGAACGGCATGGCAGTTCCTTCCGCCTGCGACGAGGAGGTTTCAAAAATTGTGCCAGCTTCCCCATAACCTTTTGAGTGTTTTTTAATGGCTTAAAGGAGCCGGCTACACCGATTTTGCCTCGAACCACGACTGCGTCGCGAAGGCGACAAACCGAACGGTCTTTGTCGGTTGCCGAGCATTTTCCAGGGAAATGGACATGGACCTACTTCGGAGTATTCGTGGGACAGCGTTGCGTTGGCTTCGACATGCAAACCGACAAGAAGCTGAGCCGGCTTCCGCTCGCGACAGTCAATGGCCGCGCCGCGCCGACGCCGTAGAACAAGGTTCAGGCTTTTATAGGCATCTGGCACGAAGGGCAGATAGCCCAGCTAAGGGTCGGCCGGATCTCGAAGATGGGGCATCGCTACATCCGACGCTTGCTGTATCTAGCAGGCTTCTCTGATTGGGGTCGGTGAGGTCAAGCGTTTCCTGTCTTTTTTCCGGACCATGTCGCCCCGCGGGTCACTCGCTTCTCTTCGCGGTCGGCGC
>NZ_JAMYQL010000053.1:0-25432 GCF_040320865.1 Mesorhizobium sp. M0598
GTGCCCGCGTTCCTACCGCTCGGCGCCTGGAGCGTCGCTTGCGCACGGCCAGTCCTTCTTCGCGGTATAGCCGGTAGATGCGGTTGATACCCGATGCCTCGCCTTCGCGCCTGAGCAGAATGAACAGCCGCCGATAGCCGAAGCGCCGGCGCTCGTTGGCCAGGTCGCGGAGCCGACCACGCAGCTCCGCCTCTGGCGCTCGGCGAGACTGGTAGCGGATCATCTTACGATCGGCGTCGACGAAGGAACAGGCCCGACGCTCCGACAGGCCCATCGTGGCCTGCAGATGCGCGACGGCTTCCCGCTTGGCGGCGGGCCCTACCATTTTTTTGACAGAAGCTCGCGCAGTGCCGAGGCTTCGAGCATCTGGTCGGCGAGCAGCTTCTTCAGCTTCGCGTTCTCGTCTTCCAAGGCCTTCAGCCGTTTGGCATCGGAGACGTCCATCCCGCCATACTTCGCCTTCCAGTTATACAGCGTCGCCTCGGAGATCCCATGCTTGCGCGCCAGGTCGCCCGCCTTCGCCCCCGCTTCGTGCTCACGCAGAACCGCGATGATCTGCTCTTCCGTAAACCGCTTTCTCTTCATCAGTCCGTCCTTCAATCGAGGCCGGACTCTAATCTCAGATGGAGGAAATTACCCGTGGCAGGTCACCAGGTGGATTGATGGATTGGTGGATTTGGCCGGGCTCGGCACCTCTCCCTTTATGGGCAGCTTCGGGCGCTCGCGCTGTAGGAGCAGGGGCGAGAAGCGCCCCCGAGTGTAGGTTTGCATGGGCTTTCGAATAGCGCCCCGCAGGGGCCGAGATCGACGCTGCAGCCTGACCACAGCGCTGTTTGGCCGGTTGCTGTGGAATAGACTGATTTTGCGAACCCGGGTCTAAAGTTGTTACTCTAGCCTCTCGGCAACATGAAACTCACACCGCTGACTGGCCATCGAGATCGGCATCCTACGTACCCCGTGGCGCAGGTTCTTATAGTCGAGAGTGTCATTTCGGCACCAATGCGCTCCAGGGGATTCCACCGTAAGAATCTCGTCGGCGATTGGTGCAAAGTCGGCACGGAAGTGAACTGCGCTTTTGACTGCCACAACCGACTGCTCGCTCGGCTCTATCCCAACCGCCCTGAACAGATCCTGATCGAGACACTGAAAGCGGACACTTGCTACGACGACCTGTACGCTTGATCCAGGGTCAAGGATGAGCAAGCGTGCCATGCGCCCAAGATCTACTTGCACACCGCCTAGGCATGGCCCATTAGCCGTGAACACCCTATCGGAAAGTGCTTCCACACGAACCTTGGCGAAATATGGTTCGGAATCGTAGTCATAGCGCCCGCCAAGTCGAACATTGAGTTCGGCGCCCGGACCGGCGGTGTGGGCTGCTTCAGCCGTTTCGGGATCCCAAAGCAAGCCAAGCACGCTATTTCGAAGGCCGCCCTCTACCATACCCTTTAGAAGCCCAACGGTATCCGACGTTCCTCCACAGCCTGGGTTGTCCTGCACATCGGCAAGGACAATCAATGAACCTTTGCGCCCGTTGAGAGCAGCACGTTCGACAGCTTCCTTTACATCCAGAAGCGACATATGAAATCTTTCTTCAGCCTCCAGTATATCGTTTAGTTGCATGTCTGCCGCCTTTGCGACTGCCGCCTCATCGACCCCATAAGCGACAACTGCTGGCCCGCACTCGCGAATATCAGCCAACGGAAAGCCCAGCGCGACGTCTACGTTTAGAACCGCTCCTCTGACCCGTTCCGGCAGCCCAGCATAGAGCGATAGACATGGCTCTAGATCAGTACACTGGGCAGGCAGCGGGATCAGGAATGGCGTCTTCCGGAACGCTTTGATGAAGGGCCTCCCGTGGCTAATGCGCTGCTCCAGTAAATTGAAGGCGCGCCTGCCAGTATCAGCCATGTCTATGTGAGGGTAAGTGCGGAAAATAGTAATGCCATCGGATAGCTCGACCATGGCATCGGTTACATTGGCATGAAAATCCAAACTGATCACAATTGGAATATCTTGCCCGACGATTTCTCGCACGCGCCTCAGCAACTCCCCTTCACCGTCCTGATAAGATTCGACGACCATCGCGCCATGCAGGTCTAGATAGATCGCGTCGAGAACACCTGCGCGGGCGATGCCATCACAGATCATTCCTGCAATACGCTCAAAGGCGTCATCTGACACGAAACTGGTCGGCTCCGCAGCCGCCCAGAGCAGAGGAACCAACTCATATCTATCCTTTGCGGCGCCGATGAATCCACCGATGGGAATTTCAATCGGAGGAAAGAGATCGAGAATGGCCGCACCGGTAGTTAGAGGGGGCCAGCCCCCGCCCCGAACGAAGTCATCAAAGGGGGCACCGAACGGAGCAAACGTATTGGTTTCGTGTTGAAAACCAGCGATAGCTACGCGGGGGCGGCTCAATTTTGAGCTGGCGAAGGTTGTCGGCATTGACTGAACCATATCTGGACCTTTGAACTTCCAATTGCTGTCTTCCGAACGAGTGGCCACGAGCGGACGTCATGATCCTCTAACTGTTGTCGCGGTAACGGCATGCCGAACGAGGCTTGCCCTCGCTTAATCACGAATGGAGGCTTACTCGGCAACGTCCGGGAACAGTATCTTCTGCGGCGCTAGGCTGCTGGTAATCGATTACAGACACCCCCGACCCGAAGCGAACAACCCTTGTGCTATGCTCGATCGGTCATTGCGGCGCACCAGTTGCCTGCCAATCCAAATCAGGCGGCCTTCTTCACCCGCTTGGACAAAGTTTCGATTGCTAGCTGAATCGTCGATATGACGAACTCACGCTCTTCGCCGACGAGCGGCAAGCGTGGTGCACGCGTCCATTCCGGGGCGCCGTAGACGAGGTTTTCGGCAAGCTTGATGTACTGAACCAGCTTGACGTGGGTGTCGAGATGGAAGGAAGGCGTCAGGATGTGGTAAAGCGCGCGCGCTTCCTCGTATTTGTTTTGGGCGCAGAGGTTGAAGAGTTCGACGCATTCGGATGGCCAAACGTTGGTCATGCCCGACACCCAGCCGGTGACGCCCAGCGCGCAACTTTCGACAATCAGATCGTCGACGCCGCAGAAGATGCTGAAGCGGTCGCCGAGTTCGACATACATGTCGGTGACGCGACGAATGTCGCCGGTTTCTTCCTTAACGCAGACGATTTCCGCAGTGTCGACGAGTTGCTTGAGGACGTTGACTCTGCAGTCGACGCCGTAGGCGATGGGGTTGTTGTAGATCATGATCGGCAGCGACGAGGCGCTAGCGACCCCCTTGTACCACTCTACCGTTTCACGATCGTCGGTCTTATAGCCGAGACTCGGGAATACCATTAGGCCCTGGGCGCCGAAGGATTCGTAGAGCTTGGCGTTGGCCTTCGCATTGTCGAGTGTGATTTCTGCAAGCCCGGAGAGAACCGGAACACGACCAGCTACCACTTCGACAGCACTGCGGATGATGTCCTCACGATCCTTCAGCGACATCGAAGCGTTTTCGCCGAGCATCGGGAGCACAATGACACCGGAAACGCCTGCCTTAACCAGACGGTCAAGGCCGTCGTTCGTCGCCCGCAGGTCAACCTCGCCATCCCTTGTGAGCTTTGTCGTCACTGCGGGGAATATACCGGCCCATTTTGCCATAGTTCTCCATCCATATGCGATCCAACTGGATCCAATCTACACGATGACAAATGACATGTCTACTCTTTGAGGTCACTGTTTTTTGGGTTACCTTCCCATCAGGCCATTCGCATTCAGCGAAAAGCCTGCTTTTCAAATTTGGGTTTTGGGATCCAAAAATCGATGGACAAGATGCTAGAACAGAAGAAGCAGCGCTCGAAATACCGTCTTCAGAGGCAGAGCCTACCAGAGGCGCTGTCGGAGTCTTTGCGGGAACGCATTCTCAGTGGCGAGTTCAAAGAGGGGGACCCCCTCATACAAGAAGCGATCGCAGCTGAATACGAGTGCAGCCGAATGCCTGTGCGCGAGGCATTTCGCCAATTGGAAGCAGCCGGGTTGATTGTTTCCAAGATTCACAAGGGTGCGATTGTTTCAACACTGCCATCCGAACAGATCATGGAATTGTTCGAACTTCGGGCAACGCTGGAATGCGATATTCTGAGCCGCTCGCTAGAGCATCTCTCGGACGAAGACTTGGCTCACTCCGCTCAAATTCTCAAGCGACTCGAAGAGGCATATCACAAGCGGGACATTGCCAGGGTAGGCGCTTTGAACTGGGAGTTTCACCGCAGTCTCTATCGGCCCGCGGGACGCATTCAGACCCTCGCCATTCTCCAAGGCATCAATGTCCAGATTGATCGATACATCAGGATTCAGCTACTTTTGACTTCGGGCTTCGAAGAAGCAGAGCGCGAACATCGCCAAATTCTGAGCATGTGCAAAGAACGCGACCCTCAAGTCGTCGAGTTTATGCGGAGGCACATCATCCGGGCCGGTGAGAACCTTCTGGAAGCGCTCAAGAAGCGCCGAGTGAGCGACGCTGCGGTATAATCGCTCTTCACGAACTCAAAGAAGCGCCCGGTTGCAACATGCTCCCCAAGGCGCTTTGCTTACTCGGATGAATCAAATCATGCACGAAGCATAACTTGGCGTCCCTCCCGAGAAGCTCAATCAGGCAAGGCGAATCGCGGGTCGAGCATGTCCCGTGCCCCATCGCCTATCAAATTGATTGCGAGCACGACTACCGCAATAAGCACGCTTGGATAGAGAATCATATGTGGGGCAATCAAGGCGAAGGACCGCCCCTCGGCAACTATGTTGCCCCAACTCGGGTGCTCGGGTGGAACGCCAACACCCACAAAGCTGAGGTAAGCCTCGTAAAGGATCGCCACGCCGCAGATATACGTAGCCTGCACTGCGATCGGCGCCAACGCGTTCGGCAGGATGTACTTGAACAGAATGCGCAGCGGCCCAGCGCCGTAGGACCGAGCTGCCTCGACGAACACTTGCTCCCGGAGTGTAAGCGTTAAGCTCCGAGCCAGGCGCGCGACACCCGGCACTTCCGGGATCGCCAAAGCTACGATCACAGTCAAGACCCCGCCACCAAAGATGGTCGCCAAGGCAATTGCAAGCAGGATCCCAGGTATAGCCATCATGCCGTCCATGATCCTCATCAAGATCTTGTCCGAGAGCTGCCCGGCTCCCGCGACGAGGCCCAGTATCGTTCCGATCGTTGTCGCTAGAGCCGCTGTAGCCAAACCGATCACGAGCGAAATCTGCCCGCCATAAAGCACACGCGCCAGAATATCTCGCCCGAACATATCGGTCCCCAGTAAATGACTGTAGCTAGGTGGCTTGAGCCTTGCATCCGCGGTCATGGACAAGGGGTTAACGCTAGTTAGGACCGGCGCTAAAAATGACACGAATACAACCACGACCATGAAAATTGAGGCCGCCAGCAGAGGGGTTGGCATGCGCTTTTTTTGTCGCCACGACAGAGAAATCGTCATTGCATCACTCCCTATGTATATTTAATTCTCGGGTCGATGAACAAGTATGAAAGATCAACCAGTAAATTTATCACAACGTATACAAACGAACTAATTAACAAGACTCCTTGGATCAGCGGGACATCCTTGTGTTGGATGGCATCGACCAAGAGGCGTCCAACTCCGGGGATGGCAAACACTGTCTCGGTTATCACCACGCCACCAAGCATATAGGCAAACGACATTCCAACTATGGTGACGAGAGGCACGGCGATGAGCCGAAGGCAGTGCCGCATGATGATTGTGAACTCATCGAGGCCTTTTGCCCGCGCGACCCGAATGAAGTCCTGGTTAAGGACCTCGATCGCACTCGCCCTTGTGATGCGAGTGATCAGCGCGGTCTGCGCAAATCCCAACATGGTTGCCGGCAGAAGCACATGCCTCAAAACTTCCGATGCTCCGCCTTCGAGCCCAGGGAACCCCGAAATGGGCATCGATCCAAAGTACACCCCAAACGTAAATATCAGCAGATACCCAATCAGAAAGGCGGGTATTGCCGTTCCGGCAATACCGAAGAACGATACCAGTTGATCGGCGATGCCGCCCCTTTTCCGCGCAGCCAGCAGTCCCAATGGCACAGCAATCACAACCGAGACCAGCGTTGCGGCGATAGCCAAAATGATTGTCGGTTCAACTCGCGAGAGGATGAGACTCAATACCGGTTGTTCAGAAAAGATCGAATTTCCGAGGTCACCCCGCAGGACGTTCCACAGCCAATGAAAGTACTGGGGTACAATTGGAGCATCTAGGTGAAGCCGCTCTCGGATAGCAGCGATCTGAGCGGGCGACGCATAGTCGCCCGCCAGCACAACCGCCGCGTCCCCAGGGCTCAAATAAGTCAGCCCGAAAACTACGGCGGTTACGACTCCCATCACGGGTATGATGGAAAGCATTCTGGTGACGAGATACCTGATCATAATAACCTCACCGTCACAGACTGGCGCGCTACTTGCTCTTTCGCCGGATATTCCAGAAATACATTTCAGCCGTTTCGGGGTTGAATCCTTCGAGCTCCGCTCTATAGACGACAGCCCCCGTATTCTCTCCTGTCACGATGAATGGTAGATAGACGGATGCACGGGCCTGGAGTTCACTGGCGATCTTCTTCTTCTCATTCTGGTCCGCTGCGCTAATGAATGCTGCTCGCAAGTCCTCGATTTTCTTGTCGCAGGGCCAACCGAACCAAGCCTTGTCACAGTTAGAGGCTAGCATGAGATGTGTAAGCGGAGAGGAGGCTGGCTGGCCTTCCATGATGTTGGGGAAGAGATTCCAGCCGCCTTCCGAAGCTGGCGCCTTGGAGGTACGGCGCGACGTCAGCGTCGACCAGTCCATTGCCTGAAGGTCGACCTCAGCGCCGACTTTTCTCAGTTGCTGCCCCAAATACAGTGCCCTAGCGTGGGCTTCAGACCAATCTGTCGGGTCGAGGATCACGATCGGCTTCCCGTCGTAGCCGGCTTCCTTGAGAAGTTCTTTCGCCTTGTCTAGATCGGCTGCCCCGCGATGACCCTTATAAGTGGACTCGTCTCCATACGTCCCCTTGCAAGTCAAATAAGCATAGCAGGTCTGCCAGAATTCTTGGTCACCCACCGCCGCGCGACTGATCTCGGTTTGATCAATCAGATAGGTAAGCGCCTCACGTGCCTTATTGTTATCGAACGGAGGCACTACGTGATTAATCACAACGACTCCCTGGTTTAAAAAACCTTTCGCCACAACGAGGTCGGGATTGTCCCGCAAAGCCAGTGCGTTATCCAGCGGAGGAGCTGCCCAAATATCTTGCTGCCCAGTGAGCATCTCCGCCATTGCGGTGTTGGCATCTGGTACGTAAGTCATTTCAATTTTGTCAAACGTTGCCTCTTTCTTGCCGGCAAAGAAGCTCGGTGGATCGGTCCTCAGGATGTAATTGGGATTTTTGGTATAGATGCGCGTTTGCCCTGGCTTCCATGAGGAAATATCGAACTCATAGGGCCCAGATCCGGTGGTATCGGTGAGCTGGTCTGTTGGCGGCAAGGAAGCAACCCGCTTGGGCATGATGAAAGCAGGGTTCCCCGTGATCCCGGCAAGCGCCGCCGGGACGTCGAACGGCTGGGTCAGCTCAATGCGAAATGTCAGATCATCGACTTTCGTCATCTCCTTCAGCCTGGCAGCCAATAGCTGCCCAGTCTGGTCACGGGAGGCCCAACGCTTCAGGGACTGGAGAACGTCGTCCGTCGTAATTGGGCCTCCGTCGGAGAATTTCAGACCTTTCCGAAGCGCGATCGTGTAGCTCTTTTTGTCGGCGCTGGTATCGACTTTATCAGCCAACTGGGGACGGGCGATGCCGTCTTTGTCGAACTCGAACAATTTGTCGTAGATCAGATAGGCATGGACCAAGGTCGTGCCCGACGTCGTCACTATGGGGTCTACGGTTTTGAGATCTCCGTCAGCAATTACGCGAAGCGTATCTGCCACTGCCGTGCTGGCGAAAATGACCCCGGCAAATAACGACGAGAGCATTATTCTCTTAGCCACGCTCTTGCTACCGTTAGCGCTTAGCTTCATTTTTATTTCCCCTTTTCTGGCCGTTCACAACAACGTCAGGCAGCGACGGCCGGCGCTTCCTTTTTGTCCCATTCCGGGTCCCAGATCATGACGGTGTGGCCGGGCGAGACCTCGCGATACTGGCGCACGGGCGGAACATAGTCTGCAGGCCGTACTGGGCTCTTAACCTCGTCATTGGTAAGCGGACGTTTCTTCAGGCGCCGTGCCGGATCGGCGATCGGCACTGCGGCGAGGAGCCGCTTGGTATAAGGATGCTGCGGATTCTGGAAAATCGCTTCGCGCGGGCCGATCTCGACGATCTCTCCTAGATACATGACAGCGACGCGGTGGCTGACGCGCTCGACCACCGCCATGTCATGGGAGATAAAGAGATAGGCGAGCCCCATTCGTGCCTGCAGATCCAGCATCAGGTTGACGACTTGTGCCTTCACTGAAACATCGAGCGCCGAGACCGCCTCGTCTGCCACAATGAGCCGCGGCTCAAGCGCAAGCGCACGCGCAATGCAGATGCGCTGACGCTGGCCACCCGAGAACTCGTGCGGAAACCGGTTGACCATATCGGGCGAAAGACCAACCCGCTGCAGCAGGTCGGCGACCTTTTCGCGTGCTTCCGAACGGCTGGCGAGATTGTTGATTAGCAGCGGCTCGGCGATCGCGGTGCCGACATTCATGCGCAGATTGAGCGATGCGAACGGATCCTGGAAGATCATCTGCATGCGATTGCGCTGCTTGCGCAATTCGTGTGGGTTAAGATTAAGAAGGTCGACCCCGTCGAGCAAAATCGAGCCCGTGAGGGGCTCGGTCAATCGCATCACTGTGCGGCCGGTCGTCGACTTACCACAGCCTGACTCGCCGACCAGCGCCAGGGTTTCGCCGCTCTTGACGCTGAAAGATACATTCTCAACCGCGTAGACCCGCCCCTTAACCGAAGAAAACAAACCCGAACGGATTTCAAAGCGCTTCGACAAGCCGGCAACCTCAAGCACCGGGCGCTCCGCCTCCTTGATGGTGTCCGGCACCTCGGCCGGCACGTCGGATTGGCCAGTCACACGGTCGACAACCGGGAAGCGCATCGGCCTCCTACGACCTTTCATCGACCCAAGTTTTGGAACGGCCGAAAGCAGCGATCGCGTATAGGGGTGTTCGGGGCTGTTGAATATGTCCTCGGTGGGCGCGGCCTCGACCACTTGGCCGTTATACATGACCACCGTTCGGTCGGCGATCTCGGCGACGACGCCCATATCGTGCGTGATGAAGAGAACTGACATGCCCTCCTCCTCCTCCTGCAACTCCTTGATCAGCTCCAGGATCTGCGCCTGAATCGTCACGTCAAGCGCCGTCGTCGGCTCGTCAGCGATCAGCAGTTTCGGTTGACAGGCTAGTGCCATCGCGATCATCACGCGTTGACGCATGCCGCCGGAGAAGCGGTCTGGATATTCGTGCAATCGCGCCTTCGCGGCTGGGATCCGTACCTTATCCAGGAGCCGAATGGTCTCCGCCTCAGCCTCGGACCGTGATAGGCCCCGATGTAGGATCAGCGCTTCGGCGATCTGAAAGCCGATGGTCAACACCGGATTCAGTGAAGTCATCGGTTCTTGGAAGATCATGGCAATTTCGTTGCCCCGGACACGGCGCATCTCGGCATCCGCCAGAGTGAGAAGTTCCTTGCCCTCGAGCTTGATTGAACCTTTGACCTCGCTCGAGCGCTCGGGGTTGAGCCGCATGATCGAGAGCGCAGTCACGCTCTTGCCGGATCCGGATTCGCCGACGACGGCGACAGTCTCTTTCGAGCCGATCTCAAAGGACACGTCATTCACAACGGGATTCCAGCGCCCTCCCACTCGGAAGGAGGTGACCAAATGAGAAACTGAAAGGATGGGAGGAGTCATCTGCCGTTTAGGCACCGCAAGAAGTTTAGGTCCAGGCGTGCGTAGGTCTTCCATCACTCTCCCCAGACTTCTCGGAAGACACGCAGCCAGTTTAATCCCAGTATCTTGCGTACGTCGGCTTCCTTGTACCCGCGGCGAATGAGCCCCTCCGTCATTCCTAGGAACATTTCGGGCGTTTCAATCTCCGGCGGATTGTAATGGGGTGGTCGTGGGTAGGCGTCCGGGTTCCAAGCCCCCCCACTGACGGCCTGCTCCCACTGGCTGATCACTGTGTCGAGGTCGGAGAACGGAAGAGTTCCCCACCAGTAATCGAGTCCCAGGCCGACATGGTCGATGCCTATGAGCGCGACGAAATGATCGATATGCGCTATCAGGTCGTCAAGCGACGGGCGCGCCGCGGCGCCGTTGGCAGGCACAACGAACTGCGGGACAGCGGTGATGCCGACAAGCCCCCCTGTGGCCGCTGCTGCCTTCGCTTGGTCGTCCTGGATGTTTCTCTTGCTGGGAAACTCGGCCGCAGAATTCGAATGAGAGAAGACCGCAGGTCTCGTTGTCAGCGACAAGGCATCCATTGTCGTCTTATAGCCGGTATGGGTACAGTCGACGATAACTCTGTTCTCGTTCAGCCTCCGAACAAGAGCCTTACCAAACCTGCTAAGTCCGCCGTCGATCTCTTCTTCGCATCCGTCCCCAACGTAGTCTTTCCTGTTGTAGGTCAGTTGCACCATGCGCAAGCCCAGCGCTTGAAAGGCCTCGACCAGATTAAGCTCTGTCTCGAACGCTCCTGTGCCCTGAAAATGGAACAGGATTCCGATCTGACCATCGCGCTTCGCAGCCTCAATATCAGATGCCTTTTCCACCAACCTGAGGTCTTTTCTGGAGCGTATATAGTGCAGCCAATTGCCGATCTCCTTTAACGCCGCGGCAGGAGAACCTTCGCCTACGTTGACAGTCGGGGCCGCGCAAGTAACGCCGCCAGCTTTGTAGGAGTCCACATATTTCTTCTGCTCAAGAAGCGGGGCCACAGCATCGATTACGACCGCATCGCGGTGAATTCTTTCGGCGTCCAAGCCATTCCTCCCAGAAAGTTCGCTAGCCGGCCAACGAGGCATATGATCCATGCCACTTGGATCCAGAATTGTCAAGTCGTTGTAGATTGGATACAGTTGCCAATATGCGTATCTGGTATCCAGAAGAGAGAAAATTAGATGGCTGGGATGAGTGTCATTGTCGTCGGCGCCGGCATTGTCGGACTGAGTGTTGCCTACGAGGCGCTACTGAGCGGAGCGGCTGTCACAATCATCGACCGAGACCCTGAGGGCGACAAAGCGTCATTCGGCAACGCGGGCGGCATCGCCGTAACCGAATTGATCCCCCTGTCTGTCCCGGGATTGTGGAAGAAAGCGCCCTTTTGGGCTCTGGATCCGCTTGGCCCACTAGCGGTCCGGGTCAGACATACGCCTCATTTGTTCCCGTGGCTTTGGCGATTCGCAAAAGTGGGCTCAGCATCCGAAGTGCGACGGATTTCTGGCGTGCTCGCGGAAATCAACAGCCGCGTCTATGACGATCTCGTGCCGCTCTTCAACAGAGTCGGCCTTGCGAACGACCTGTTTCGTAAGGGGGCGCTGACGGTCTACGAGAGCGAGAGCGGTCTCAGACGCGACAAGCCAGAGTGGGTTGCAAAGCGTGCGTTCGGCGTTGAGGCCCAAGAGTTGTCGGCATCGCAGGTCAGGGATATGGAACCGGCGCTTGGTCCGATAGTGAAAAATGGGGTGTTCATGCCTCAATGGTCCCATGTTTCGGATCCGAAGAGGGTTGTGGATGTTTTGCGCAATTGGCTTGCCGCAAACGGCGCGGAAATCTTCAGAGGTCAGGTTGACCGTTTGACTCCTAAAACGGATGGGGCGGCGGTCACGTTAGCCAGCGGAAAGACGCTTTGGGCAGAAAAGATCGTCATCGCAGCAGGCGCGTGGTCGGCACAACTTGCCAGGCAGCTGGGGGACCACGTGCTTCTCGAGAGCGAGCGAGGATACAACACCACAATTGCCTCGCCGGGCGTCGCCCTTGAACGCGAAGTGATATTCGCAGAACGAAAATTTGTGGCGACGCCGCTTTCGATCGGATTGCGGATCGGCGGGGCGGCCGAGTTCGGCGGGTTGAAAGCTGCACCGAACTTCAAGCGCTCGGAAGCCCTTGTGACGCTTGCCAAGCTCTATCTTCCGGCCATCAAGGAAGCGGGAGGCGTGGAGTGGAGCGGTCACCGGCCTGCCACGCCAGATAGCCTGCCAGTCATTGGCCGCTCTGGTCCGAGCCCGCACGTCATTTATGCGTTCGGTCACGGTCATCTTGGCCTGACGCAGGGCCCAACAACTGGCAAAATCGTCGGGGACCTCCTGTTCGGACGACAACCATGCCTTAATATGGAGCCTTTTTCTGTGGCCCGCTTTTCCCTAAAGAGGAAGCGTCTATAGCACGCTGGACTTTTTCGGCCCGTGCGGCCCGTAAGACCTCGGCGGCGAAGTTCTGCTCGGCGACCTCCCGCGTCGATCAGCCAATGTTCCGGTCCGGTCCACAGTGGCAACCCCCTGCCCTACAAGCCAGCGACCGAGCCGGGAAGAGCGAGCCCGAAGAGCGTGGGACCTCAAGGGCTCTGCGGTGCAGCCCCAGCACCCGTCGCCCGTCGCCCCGAAGGGCCCTCGCCTCGCGACATCACGGCGCCCATGGGATCCTTCTTCTGCGATACTATTTACTTATCGACATTGCCCGCGGTTGCATGTCCGTTCAACTTGGGGCGGTCGGCGTGTCCCTTCTCGATCCGCAGCACGCCCATCGCCTCAGCGTCGGCGAACGTCAGAGGTTTCAGCCCCGTCGATGCGCGACCGCTGGATTTCTAAAAGATCAGACCTCGATGAAAAGGCAAATGCAGGTCAAAGAGCGGGCTGCTGCAAGGAGTGCTACTCCTGTGTCGCGTCGAGAGCGCGATGCTGGGGCGAGCTCGCCTATGGAGTTGCGGTTCCGCACGATACGGCCACTCATTGATGAATCGCTGCGTCGTGACGAGTGATCGGGGCAAGTCGGCCGACGTGATCCAAATCTGTGGACCGGCCAGGAGTTTCCGGCCTGTTTCACGATGACGGGCTGAGAGCGCCATTGGGATTGAGCAACTGGCGCGGTCCCGGACTGTTCGTGCACTGGAAGACGTTCGGAACGAATACGTTTGCTGGATGGAGCGGCGTCAATCGAGCTTCGCGCCGGCAGGTGAGATTCTCCGGCCTATTCCCCCGCTTGGATCAGGACCAATATGGCGCCGCTGCGGGGCTGGGGACCGCCAGACCGACGCCTGTGGCCTTGTACTGCTGCTGTTGCGCGACCTGCTGATGCCTGAATGCCTGGCGGCCGAAATCGGAGATCGAGCGGCGGATGGCGCGCGTGCGGGTGAATAGGTCGAACAGCTTGTCGCCTTCGCCCCAGCGGATCGCCCGATGGAGGGAGGCGAGATCCTCCGAAAATCGCGCGAGCATTTCGAGGATCGCGTCACGGTTGTGCAGGCTACGACCGGGCCACGCTTCGTCCACCGGAGTTCAATGTTCAATGCACGTAGTGCTCGATCTGACGGACGAGGAGTGGCTCGACGGCATGAATCCGCCCCCATCGCAGCGCTGTCTGGAGGTGCAGCCGACTGGTCGGGACACAATGCTTATCCAGCCGGGCAAGGGCGCGGAGCAGGTCGGAAACTTCTTGCGCGATACCCAAGGGACGTCCGTTGGATGCGCATCGCCCGCCGGGCAGCTATGCAAGTGAACCCTGGGCACCCCTCGGCGCCCCCTCTACCGCGAGCCCGGCATCACATCGGAACCTTTAGGGTCTAGAGGCCTTGCTCTTGAGAAGTGCGCAACACCGACGAATAGAAGTGCATCTTTGCCGTCGGGAAAAGCGAAATCTTGGCCCAGGATGGAGAACTCAATCACTCCGGTCAATAGGTCATGACCTCGCCAGCGGCGCGATCAATGAGATAAAATCGCTCGAGGGAGTTGGCCCTTTCTATGAGCGCCGGGTCGCCGCGACGGCGGCAGATTTCCTTCAGCCAGCCATACATATCCGCGCAGTGGACCTTGTGAAAGAAGTGAAGCTTTGCCAGAATCGCCACGATCTCTCGATAATTGGCCTCGCTGATAATCTCCGAAAATCCCAGAACAGATTCGAGCGCTTCGTTAGTCCACTCCTTGCGCGTATCCACCTGCGCATTCCTTGTCAGTGGCTGTTCGACATTGCGCGCAACTTCATCCAGGGAACGAGTCCCCTCGATGTCGACCACAAGATGTGAACGCGGCGTTAGTGAGAAACATCCCGCGCTGTGCGGCAGGCTTGCATCGAGAAACCAGATCTCTCCTCGTCCCATGTGAAATATATTATTCTCTTCTGTATTGGCACACCTCTCGTTCGTGTCTAGAACTAAATGAACTCTGATAAACTTCCCGTCTAATTCCAAGTAATCACGGTGGGGAATTATACAAGCGTTTTCTGATATACGGATGATCCGCGCATAACGTATAGAGTCCCTATCAAAGTGATTTTCTAGCAATTCATTGAGATAGGGCAAGGATTGGCCGAGAGGCGTTGCCGCTGCTGGGGTCTCGTGGACGATTACTCTCTGCTCCTCCTGCTGCCCCGACCGATTGCGGAGCATGCAAAATTCCCACCGCCCGCACGCGAAATCCGAATATTCGGTCGAGAACTTGGACTTTGCCAAGACGCCCAAATCGTCTGCCAGTCGCCTTTGGTCAAGCTGGACCACACCCAATATCCGCGTTGTCATTTACTAGCCTCCGAATTAGCTCAATACACAAGTTAGATAGCGCTCTATACGACTTCCTTTATGGGATACGCGCGTTTTGCTTCGTTCATGCCTTCTTCCCTAAGGAAGCCATATGGCTCATTACGCATGGCGCGGACCAATATGGACTCCATATCTTTCACGCTGACGAGCCTTGCGTAGGTTCCACCCAGCGCGAAGTCACGCGCGACCCCTTTCAACTCATGATCGTCGCGAGCGACATCACGCGCAAGAAACCCATACTCGGGCCTTCCCACGACATCGCGAACATAGATCGATGATGAGGCGTTGAGCTGCCCCGTCCCGAAATCAACGATACCCTCGATATCGGTCGTCTTCATGTACGGCACTTGCGCCAACAATTCGCAGCGGTGCACATGGGTAGCAACCCGTGTACCCAGGCCCATGACAAAGCCTCCGAGTTGGCTGATCAATCCAAAAATCGAGTCGTCTCCGAACGGACTGCATTTCCACCAATCGGCTTCGCATAATTCCTGCGCTCTCGGGCCAGTCACGACCATCGAATAAGCGGGATGTTTGGTGCGCCCAGCAGGAAGCTCTCGCATTACGATATCTGCCAAAACTCCTGCTTCGGACCTGGTCTCCGTCCAATGAAAACGCTGCGTAGTGCAATAGCTCAAAGTAAACGCTGGGAGAATGATGGTGGACGAGGCTGAAAGGCCCTCTATCCCTTCAAGAAGAATTGTCGTTGCCTCCTTGGCAGTCACATTCCGTAACGCTACAAGCGATGAGTGCAGTACTACCGTGCTGGGGGCCTGATTTTCAATGAATTCGATAATTTGCGCCAACTCGTCCCTAAATTCGGCACCCTGTCCGCTCTTGCCTGTGGTGCTCGTATGAGGTTTGGTGCTATCCACCGGTTGAATTCGGCTTGCCCACTCCCCGAGTGATAGGTCTTGCTCTCGATAGACGTCCTCGCCAAACATGAGGCCGGCTTCGGCCAACTTGAGTTGGATATCGAGGAAGTTCAGCGAATCTATGCCGCACTCCCGAGCCGTCAAGCTGGGGAATACCCATCTGCCCTTGGTTGCGTGGATCGCTTCCAGCAAATGATCCAACGGTGACCCCGCCGAATCTTCGATCTGAGGTGTGGCAGGGTTCATGTCCCCCCCGAGCGCTGCCTTGGCAATTCTCTCAAGGGCGCGCTGGTCGAGCTTTCCATTGGCAGTGAAAGGAAGCCCTATAAGAGGCACAACGAGCTTCGGAACACGGTCATTCGGCAGCACATCCGATAATTGCCGATGAACTTCCCCCACGTCGGCGTCCGCGGGCGTCACCATGCAGACCAGATCTTGGCCCCTGTCGTCGTCTTTATCCACTACGACCACCGCTGAATCTGTGCACAGGCCCGTCTTATCGATGGCGCTGGTAATCTCCCCTTTCTCCAGTCGGGTTCCTCGATACTTGATCTGATCATCGTTTCTTCCAAGAAACCGCAATCCATTTTCCTCCGATGCCACGACATAATCCCCAGTGCGGTACAGCACTTGTTCACCGTTGGCCGTCAAGAATGGCAGGAAGCGAAGTTTCGACTGTGCTTCGTCCGCCACGTAGCGTTGGGACGTTTGCACGCCTCCCACCCAGAGTTCGCCCTCGACTTCAAAGCCAACGTTGGATTTGCTTTCGTCAAGAATATAGAAATCAACGTTGCGTGCTGGTTTGCCGATGAACATCGGGAGGTCGACATCGCCTCGGGGGCAATAGTGGTAGCTAACGGCAACACAGCACTCGGTTGGCCCGTAGCTGTTCACCAGCATAGCGTTCGGAAGAACCGCATAAAAACGCCGCCTAACCGAGTCCGGCAAGGACTCACCATTGCAAACCACATATTTAAGATCCGTGAACTGCTCCGCCACATAGGGGAGACGTTCAAGAGTTCCGAGGAAGCGTCGTAGCAGCGTTGGAACCATCTGAAGGACGTTCGTGTGGCTTTGAATTAGGAAGTCGATTGTTTGAATGATCTGTGCTTGCAGTTGCGTAGTGGGCAAGACAATTGTGCCCCCGGTCGCAAAGGGTACGAAGAACTCCGGGATTGAGACATCGAATGCTGGTCGCGTAAGCTGCGAAATGGAGGTCCCCTCCGTGAAATCGATCATGTCGATATACCAGTCGACCAAATTCAGGAGAGCTGTCTGGGAGACGGGTACCCCTTTCGGAATCCCCGTGCTCCCGGAGGTATGCATGATGTATGCTATGTCTGAGAACGCTGAGTTGATGCCACCGGATGTCGGAAAACACTCAACGCGCATCGAGCCATTTGGATCCGGACTAATGATCGCTTTGGCGTTGGTGTTGCGGACTATATGGTCCAACCGCTGGTCGCAATCCGAGGGATCAACAGGCACGAAGGCAACGCCCAGCATTTGGGTGGCGAGAACAGCTGTGACCAAATCAACCGATCTGGGGAGTTTGACAATAACCGCATCACCAGGGCGGATGCCGATGGCCTCGAAACGCCCCATAAGGCTGGACGCGGACATCCCCAACTCTCGATAGCTTACGTCGCCACTCTCGTTCGTACGCACAGCCGTGTTGGACGCAAATTTATCCAAAGTTTTGGCAATAACATCGGCTACGTTGGCGTCGCCAAAACGTAAGGGCCGGCGCGGACCGGACAGGGTCGGCATTAGAGTCTGCATCGTAGGCATCTCCATTGCAGTATTCCGTTAACGGCATCCTGTGGGTTACATGGGACGCTTCGCGGTGAAGAGGCCCAGTCGCAGTCGGCAGACCGCATGAGCGTGCGGCCAATCTGATTTCGTCTAGCGTCGCGTCTTGGGAGCTTCAACAATCGTGCCAACTACGCCGAGAGAGCGTCCGACAAATTATCCGCAAAGCATTCAATGGTTTAAGGTGTACAACAGAACGTCGGGTCTGGCCCTATCCTGTCGCGACTTTGATAAACCCGACAGCAGTTGTCGGGTTACCGACGATTTCCGACGCTGTCGGCTTGTCGGTTAGTCTCCAAGCTCTTTAGTCAGGGACAAGGAGCAGCCACCCCGCTGGAGCGCGGTTCATCCCTCGCGGATCACCACCTTGTTCAGCCCTTCCGGACCCCTCCCCACGGCCGCCTCTCCGTCCGGGCGGGTCAAGGACCGGCATTAGCCGGGCGCAGCTTCACCCTTGAGGCGGTCGCCAGGCATCCGGCAGCCATCTTCCTCATGTTGTCCCGTTTCCTTTCGCCCCCTCCTTCGTCCTTCCCCAATTTGGCCGTACGCGTCGGCTGTCATGGCCCGATGAAACATGTCAGCACCGTCTCGGTCATTCTTTTTGGCGCGGCCACCGTCATGGCAGCCGCCCAAGAATCCCCGGATCAACCCTGTGTCCGACTGCTCCACGCCTGTTCTCGATGCGCGCACGCCGGAACTGGCAAAGCTGCTGCGCGTCCGCCAGAGGGCGGATGATGGCGTCGCGCGCTACCGCCTCCCGCCAATCGGCATCGTCCACCGCGAACTTGTCGGGGTTACGTCCCATGACCGTCGTCCTCGCCTTCGTCCACCAAATCAGGCTAAGAATCCACCTAATCGGGACGAATACACCGAATTGGGATGAGCGATGAATGTTACAGAACAAAGACATACAGTCCGCGCCGGAAAGTCCACCCAGAATCGCCGATACGGCCGCCGACCATCTGGATGGCGATCTGCCCGATGTCATCGATCTCGTGTTGGAAATGGGTGCCTCGTCACCGTCGGCGCGCCTGGGAGCCCTCGTCGAGACCGCGACCGCCTACGCCAAGGCCGCCAGCTCCGAGCACACCCAAACCGCCTATGCCAAGGCGGCATTTCACCAGCTGGTGCCGCCGGGAAGGGTTCGATCCGCTGCCGCCTTCGAGCCAGGTCATCGGCCTCTACATCGGCGCCTGCCTCCCCGTCGGTCGCCACAATTGAACGCCGCCTCTCCGGCCTCGCCTGGAACTTTACCCAACGCGGTTTTTCGCTCGACCGATCCGACCGACACATCGCCACGGTCCTCGCCGGCATTCGCAGAAAACACGCAAAGCCACCGCGGCACAAGGAAGCCGTACTCGGCGACGATCTGTTGGCGATGATCGCCACGCTCGGCCAGGATCTGCGCGGGCTCCGCGACCGCGCCATCCTGCTGCTCGGCTTCGCCGGCGGCCTGCGCCGCTCGGAAATCGTTGGGCTCGACGTCGTCCGCGACGAGCACGGCGACGGCGCCGGCTGGATCGAGATTTTTGCCGACAAGGGCGTGCTGGTGACGCTGCGAGGAAAGACGGGCTGGCGCGAGGTCGAAGTCGGCCGTGGCTTCAGCGATTTGTCGTGCCCAGTGGTGGCGCTGGAGACCTGGATCAGGCTGGGCCGCATTGGCCTTTTCCGGCGCATCTTCAAGGACAACAAGACCGTCGACGTCGAGCGACTCTCCGACAAGCATGTCGCCCGCCTGGTCAAGCAGACCGCGCTCGCCGCCGGCGTTCGCGCCGATCTTCCGGAAGGCGAGCGCGCGCTGCTGTTTTGAGGGCACTCGCTGCGCGCCGGCCTTGCCTCGTCGGCCGATATCGAGGAGCGATACGTGCAAAAACAGCTCGGCCATGCCTCGGCCGAGATGACGTGCAAATATCAACGCCGGCGAGATCGCTTCCGGGTCAATCTCACCAAGGCGAGCGGGCTGTAGGGGCAAGAAAGCCCCTCCCCTGCCCCTCTTGCACATCTCGGGCGCGAATTCGTCTTGGCGCCCCAACAGCTCAATAGCTAAGTTAGCCCCTACACCTCTCACGCTGACGCGGAATCCCTCATAAAAAATCAGTTTCCTGTCGTAGACACTGGATGCGCTCGTCCCCGGCGCAGACACGATCTGCATCCCACGCGCTTTTGCATTCCATCGATCTGGCCCCCTCGCTGCCGAGAAGCTGGCGCGGACGGTGCGTGCTTTCGCGCGCATTACTTCGGTCGCCAGTTTCGCTCGCCGTTTCCGCTGCTGGCGGCGGTCGACGCAAAACCAGCCGTATCGAGATCGGCACGGCCGTCATCAACATGCGCTACGAGACCCGCTCTACCTCGCCGAGGACGCAGGTGCCGCCCCCAGGGTCGGTGCGTAACGACCACGTAACTGGGTTCAACCTGCAGAACTCGACGCTCAATTCGATGAGAGCGGAAAGCCCTCTTACATCCAACAGGTCAGCCTGAACCGGACATTTCGTCGCGCTTGGAACGGAGCCGGGCATGAAACGCGAGCCGCGCGAGCCCATCTGGCCCCCGCGACGACGGGAGGCACCAAGCCTTCGAACCGGTGTCCTCCGATCGGAAGCTCGCCCGAGATGATCGGCCGGTCGGGGTCGGCCTGCAACGCGTGCGACGCTGCCGATGATGATCTCAACAGCATCCTGCTCCATATGCGCCAGCATCTTTACCCCTGCTCAGCCGTTCGACGAAGAGACGTCCGTCAGGATTGAGCATGATCTCGGATGACGAACGTGACCTCAAGCGCTTGGCAAATCGATACGCCGAGTCCGTCGCAGGTTACGATTCATCCGGCCCGGCCCTGCGACAGGCTGCCTTTCATGCCGTCCTCCCCGGTCGCTCCGAGCGGGCTTTGCTTCCGCTTGAATGTTGTCCATGCCTACGTCATCTGCACCTGCCTGGTTAACCCGGCGCGATAGATCGCAGGGGGGCAAACGGGTCACCCGCCAAATCTGACGGGGTGACCTCGTACGGTGAGTCGGGTCTTTTTAGCTAGGTGGTGGTGTCCGCGGCCAGGCTGTGCCCGGGCATCGCGCGAGATTGTCAGCTGACAATCGCCGGAAAAATACAAAAAAACAACCGGCTACGTCGACGCCGTCGCGGCGTTAAGAAACCGTTAATCCCATTTCTCTTGACCAATATCAGGGAGTCAGAACAACTTGCGCAAAATTATCAGATTGGCTCAGTTTTGCGACCGAAGAGCACCCAGGCGTTCGATGAAACGATCTGGGAGGACTCGCAAGCTTTGGGCTCCCAGCTTCAGGTCTTGCGCGAGCGCCTGTTCCCGCCGGAGGCCAAGAAAGAACTGCGTTCGTTTTCCACGGCCGAGACCGCAAAACTGATTGGCGTCACCGAAAGCTATATCAGGAATCTAGCGACGATCGAAGAAGGCCCGATCCCCGAGAAGGCGCACACCGGACGCCGCCGCTATACGCTCGAGCAGGTCCACGCGTTGCGCCAGCACCTGACGAAGGGTAAGACGTCCTATGTCCCTTGGCGCAAGGACAACGAACACCTTCAGGTCATCGCGGTCACCAATTTCAAGGGTGGTTCGGGCAAGACCACTACCGCGACCCATCTCGCGCAGTATCTTGCCCTTCATGGTCACCGCGTCCTGGCCGTCGACCTCGATCCGCAGGCGTCTATGTCCGCCTTGTTCGGCTATCAGCCAGAATTCGACGTCGCCGACAATCAGACGCTTTATGGCGCGATCCGTTACGATGACGAGCGCCGACCGCTTGCTGAGATCCTCCGCAAGACCTATTTCGCCGGCCTTGATCTCGTGCCGGGCAATCTCGAACTGCACGAGTTCGAGCACGACACGCCGCGTGTCCTTGCGAACGGCGAGCACGACGGCGACGGCCTGTTTTTCATGCGTGTTGCCAGCGCATTGCACAGCGTGGCGGACGACTACGATGTAGTGGTGATTGATTGTCCGCCGCAACTCGGCTTCCTTACCATGTCGGCGCTATGCGCGGCGTCAGCCGTGCTCATCACCGTGCATCCGCAGATGCTCGACGTGGCCTCAATGAACCAGTTTCTGGCCATGACGTCGCAGTTGCTGGCGGTCGTGCGCGATAATGGCGGCAACCTCGACTATGACTGGATGCGCTATCTAGTGACGCGGCATGAGCCCAACGATGGACCGCAGAACCAAATCGTGGCCTTCTTGCGCAACTTGTTCGGCGAGCGCGTGCTCACGCCGATGATGGTGAAATCAACGGCGATCTCGGATGCCGGTCTGTCAAAGCAGACGGTCTATGAAGCCCCGCGCGAGTCGATGCACAGACAGACCTACGATCGCGCCATCGAATCCATGGATGCGGTGAATGGCGACATCGAGAAGCTGATCCAGCAGGCTTGGGGGAGGGTGCCCAAATGAAGAAAGCCGATGGAAGGGGCAGGGACATCCTTCAGGGCCTAGTCGCCGCCGGCAAGCCAGGACGTCCGGCTGAGGGTTCGTTGCCGCAGGCTCGGCCGCCAGGCGCGGTCAAGGCGATGAGCCTCGGGCTCGATCGCCTCTCGGCAGAAGCCGCCCAGGCGAAGGCATTGCGTGAGGAGCTTGCCAGTCGCGAGACCACGCAGGAACTTGATCCGGCCCTGTTCAGTCCCTCGATCGTCTCGGACCGGATTCCGTCGACGAGCGACAGCCGTTTTCAGGAACTCAAGGCGGCGATCGCGGAGAACGGCCAACAGATCCCGATCATCGCGCGCCCGCACCCGACGGAAGAGGGGCGCTATCAAATCGCTGCGGGACACCGCCGCTGGCGTGTGACGCAGGAGCTGGGCGGCGATCATCCGCAAGCTCTCCGATCAGGAGATGGTCATCCTGCAAGGTCAGGAGAATGGGCCGCGAGAGGATCTGACCTTCGTCGAGCGGGCACGGTTCGCCATGCAGATGGAGGGCCACGGTTCGACCGCGACACGCTGTCAGCCGCCCTCAGCGTCGACAAGCCCGAGGTCTCGCGGCTGCTGACGGTAGCGCAGGCACTGGGTGAGGACCTAATCATGGCGATCGGGCCAGCGCCGAAGATCGGCCGCCCCAGATGGCTCCAGCTCGTTAAAGGTCTGGAACAGGCCAGCGCCCGCGCCAAGCTGACCGAATTGGTATCGTCCGCGGACTTCAAGACCGCGGACACTGATCAGCGTTTCACGCTTGCGCTGCGAGTGGTCGGTACTGCGAACGGGACGGCCAAGCGCCGACCCGTAACCTCCGACCGTGTCGCCTGGGTCGAGAGGAAGGGCGGCAACATCCGCCTTGTGTCCGACAACGCGAGCTTCGCCAGTTTTCTCCAGCGCCGCCTTCCTGCGCTCCTCGATGAGTTCAAGGAAAGCCCTGAAGCGAAATCCAATGTCGCGTCGAAAGGAGCAACACACTGAAAAACAAAGGCTTTCGGCGGATTGTCAGCTGACAATTTCGGCTTTGGAAGCGAAGGATCAAAGCTGCGCAAATAACCGCCGGCGCTGTCAGAAACCGGGCAAAAGAAAAAGGCCCCCGAAATGATATTCCGGAAGCCCTTCATGACGGACCGGGCAAAGGCCGGAAAGTTCTCGGTCTGGCCGATGGTGATGGCCTTGTTGCGGGCAAAGCTTGACGCGTCGAAAGCCGCCGGGAATGGAGCTGAAGCCGCTGCCGTCGATTTGGAAACGGCGGGCAAGGTCGTGCGCACCGAATCCCGGCTGGAAATCAGCGATGCGTTGCGCCGCAGTCTCGACAGACCGGGGCGCCGATCATGATGAGGCGGGCGGGTTTTGATCCGCTCTATGAGCTTGGGCGGGTCGCTGCGGCGCTTGTCGGGAAGTGCGTCCTATGAGAGCATCGAAGGCATGAAAAACGAACACTACCGGGAACCGACGTCAGATGAAACCGCCGGCATGGTGTGGTGGAACTCACTTGCGGAATCCGATCGAGCGGCTTGGCTGGTGCGGGCTGACAGCGCGGTTCCAGCTGATGCCTGGGCCGCGTACAAGCGGCTCGGGGATGTTGAGCGTCAGCCACGGACCGTAAACTGAGGACTGTTCTGTAGTGGCATAACGTCCTTGTCCTCCGTTAGCTCGCGGGTAGTTCTGCGACGAGACCAAGCCGGCGGGCGCGATCGAGCAGGTTCTTGACTGATGAGGCCGACCATTTTGCGCTGCCTCGTGGGGTTCGCTCATGCAGGCGCTCGAGCTGGCCCGCGATGTCGCGTAGCGATAGGTCCGGGTTGGACTGCGAAATCCCTGCCACAAGGATCATCAGGCGATCTTCGGGAGGCTGAGGGCACGCCCGCTTTAGCAGCGTGGATTCGGCCAGGTGCTCGGTGACGAGCCACCTCACTGCCCACCGCAGGCGTTCAGGCGTCCACTCGAGCCGCGCTGCTTCAGGACGCGAGTGACATCGTCCCAGTTGTGGTCTGGTCGCATCCTGCGGACCGTCGGAAGCCACTGGTTCATCGTTGATTGTAGCCGTCGGCCATAGGCCTGTTTGCCTTGTTGCTGGCAGCCACCCTGAGGCCGCCATTCCGGCTGCGATCAGCCTGACACCGAACAACGAACGCCACTCGCTTTCCGAGTCGACGCGCATAATCGCATTCTTCACGGACGACCAGCGAGCGCTTCTCTATTGGTCTATCGGCCGGGAAAGGGCCGTCCAGAATGCCGGCCGCACGACGTCAGCAGGGCGGCCAAAACATCGGCGGTCACCGCCTTTTTGCTTTTTCGTACGCGGGGGCGGGCGCTGGCACGCACGGCCAGTCTTATGGCGCTGTGCAGCCCCGGCGCGTTGAATTTGCCGCGCAAACCGCGCCATTTGGTCAGCGTCGACCAGCTCGACAGCCGCCGGCGCACGGTGCTGGGCGCGTGCGGGCCGTCGACGCGCAACAGTTTGGCCGATTTCAACGCCGCGGCCACGTCTTCCGGCATACCGTGCGAAACGTCGGTTTCACGCTTTGCAGGATCCCACAGATGATGGGCGACGAATTTGATCAGCAGCGGCCTGTGCCGGCGACCGTCTCGTCGACGTGCGCGACCGCGCCGTACTCATCACCGCCTTCGCCTCCGGCGGCCGGCGCCGCAGCGAGATTTCGTCCCTGCGTGTCGAGCAGTTCGTTGAGGAAGAGCCGGTGCCGGCCGATCCCAAGGCTCCCGGCGGCGGCTTTCGCGAGCGGCTTCGTCATCGCCGAGCTACACGCGGCGGGGCATGCTCGAGACAGCTCATGATGCCATCTCTGATGCGTTGACTCCCCGCCACTCCATAGAGGCACCGAACGACAATGCCTGTCAGTTTCAAAGACATAGAGTTAGCTTTCGGATTCGTCAGCTCTGGGGCACGGGAGAAAATCAGGCCTTTCTGTGCAAGCAGTCAGGCACGCTCTACTGGCATTCCGAATTCACGGGTGATTTGGACGAATTGCCGGATGATATCGACGACAGTGAAAAATATGTCCAGATACGCCGGCGGCCGTCTGGAGGACGATTCTGGCTGATTTGGCGCACGAGAGCAATCACTATCGATAAGAGCTGCCCTGCCTAAAAATCCGGCTTGGCCGCACCAAGACGACACAGGCCGACACCGACGCGCTTTCGGGGCAATATCAATCATCGACCTCGATCGAATTGAGATCGCACCACGTCCGCAACGCTCTTTCCTCCGCAGTCGCTTCGAAAGCGCTTTTGTGCTGCTCGTCGGCCGCCCGGTGCTGGTCCTAAAAGACTGGCTCGAGCGCGCCGGCATCACTGAAGGTGCCGTGTTTCGCGGCATCGACCGTTGGGGCAACCTGGAAAAACGCGCTCTGACGCCGTAAAAAGTTATTTTATTGCGCGCGATGACCGGCTTTGCCGTCCCGGCAAGCACGTTCGAAAGCATGACTTCGAAAGTCCGCGCCATTGTCGACATGTATCGTTCCCGGCAAACCGGCCACGGGCCACGCTTCATGGATACCCCTCTCCTGCA
>NZ_JAMYQL010000054.1:0-24366 GCF_040320865.1 Mesorhizobium sp. M0598
CTGGAACCAGGAGCGCATGCAGGCAGAAGTAGCCCTCATAGTCGAGGCCAGCTAGGTAATAGATGGTCTCGGGACTCGTAAAGATTGCGACGTCAATCCCGCGCTGGCGGCACACATCCTGCACCTTCGCCAAGCGCCGTTCGCGCTCAACACCAGCTTGGTCCACTATCTGATCCATTTCCGTTTCCGGTCTAGTTTCGACCGATATTGCTATTCTGATTTCTACCTTTGGTAGAATTTTGGAGCGTACCTGACGAGCGCGACGGCTCTTGCTGCAGGATTTACAGCGAAGCTTTCTTGAAACGCATATTGCGTCGATTCAATTGATCGACCAGGAGCATCAATATGATCGCCATGACGATCAGCAGAGTGGCCACGGCAGTTATCGCAGGGTTGAAACTTTCTCTTACGCCGCTCCACATCCGTATCGGCACCGTATGCTGCGGAGGCGCAGCCAGAAATAGTGTCACCACGATTTCGTCCCACGACCAAACGAAGGCAAAGATCGCACCCGAGATCACCCCGGGTGAAATCAATGGCAAAGTCACCTCCCAAAAGGCACGCGCAGGCGATGCTCCGTGGACCTCTGCTGCCCGCAAAAGAGTTTGATTGAAGCCTTTCAGGGTGGCGGAAACCGTTATCACAACAAACGGGGCACCGAGGGCCGCGTGAGCCAAAATTAGGCCCCAGAATGTTGCAACCAGCTTCAGCTTCGCGAAGACATAGAATAATCCAAGCCCGGAAACAATTGCCGGCACTACCAACGGTGATACAAGGACCGCGAACACGATGTTTTTAAATCGCCAGTTGCTTTGGCTTAGCCCCAGCGCAGCTAAAGTCCCTAGAGCAGTCGCCACTATGGTCGACGACATGCCGATAATGAAGCTATTCTGAACGCCCCTTTGCCACATAAGCGATGCCGAAGAGTCCCCAAAAATCTCAGCGTACCACCGCAGTGAAACTCCCGGCATCGGATACGTGAAATAGGGTGCCGAATTGAAGGATAAGGGAATGATGACAATGATCGGCATAATGAGGAAGCCCATTATCAGCGAGCTTACAATCCAGAGCGTGATCTTCGAAAGGCGAGGGAACCGCTTACCTATTGCCGAGGTCATTGCTATGCCTCCTGCATAATGCTGCCGGTTCTAAGTCTGGCGAGGAAGAAAATGACAATCGCAACCACGGCAAGCAGGAGCACGCTAAGGGCCGCCGCAAGGCCCCAATTCCCGAAGTTGCTAGCGTTCTGGACAATGTAGTAGCTCAACATTTGGTCGGCTGGCCCGCCAAGAAGAGCAGGTGTGATATAAAATCCGAGGGTAACAATAAACACAAGCAATATGCCGGCTCCAAGGCCTGGAAAGCTAAGCGGGAGGTAGACTTCCCTGAAAGCTCGAAACGGGGCAGCTCCGAGCGTAGCCGCCGCATTCATATACGTGCTCGGGATTTTCAAAATTACGCTATAAAGCGGAAGCACCATAAAGGGCAGCATCACATGAATCATTGCAACATAGACAGCGAACCGATTGTAGATCAGGCCCAAAGGCTGGGACCACAGCCCCAGAAATATCCCTGTGTCGTTCACCAACCCGTGCTTTTGTAAAAGGACAAACCACGCAGTTGTTCGCACTAGCAAAGACGTCCAGAATGGAAGAAGCACAAAGAGAATTAGTTTATTTCGCAACGCCTCCGATGCATGTGCAAGAAAGTAAGCCAGTGGGTATCCAAGGGTTACACAAGCTGATGTAACCACCACCGTCATCCATAACGTGCGGACGAGCACGTCGAGATAAAAACCTCGGCCCTCCGAGGCAGATTCTGTGTTGGATAATCCAAGCGCAGTTCTAAAGTAGAACAGCGAATAGCTGCTCGATGCGTTGCGGAGCGCGAGCCAATAACGGTTATCTGTCCAGCGTTGATCGATCTGGCCCAGTGCTTCTGCGGCATCGACCGGCGGGAGATTTGATATCTTCTGTCCGGTTTTCGTCAAAAGAGATTGAAACCCGGGTACCGCATAGTTCAAGCGACTACCCGCCTGGCCCAGACTCCTATTGCTCACGGCTTGTTTGATGTCGGTAGCAAGGGCGGCGAACACCTCCTCGCTTGGCAGATCAGTCCCATCCCAGCGTTGGAGTAGATTAGCGGCCCTTGGCAGCACACCAGAGACCTCAGGGTCTTCGATGCTCCTGGTCAGCATTAAGACAATTGGGATGACGAATATCAGCGTGAGATACAAGAAGAGGGGCGCGACGAGTACGCTCCGGCGCACCTCTCTCTTTCTCAGCTCGCGGCGATAACTAAGGGCGGCGGATCCACTCAGATCGTTGGATATGGCTTTAGCGGTCATGGTCATTTAATTACTCCGGCAATGTCCAAAGCCGATCCTGTCTAGAGCGGGTAGGCCGCTCGCAGTCAGCAGAATTATTGCTGAGCAACCCAGTTATTAAAGCGCTGTGTCAGATCTTCCTGGTGATCTACCCAGAACTGGACGTCCATAGGAAACCCATTTTTCACGTTTTCGGCGCTTGTCGGGAGTTCGGCATTGAGTTCCGGCTTGATATGCTTTTCCGCAGCCACCACAGCCGGGCTGTAGGCGACGTGTTTCGTGATACCAGCGATCAGCTCCGGCTTAGTGGCGTACTGGAGAAACTTGTAGGCACTATCAATGTTCGGAGCGCCCTTCGGCATGATCCACATTGACGTTTCCCAGCGGAATTGATTCCACACGGTCTTGATCTGTTTTTGCCCTTCACTGTGCGAGGCACTGTACAGTCGACCGTTCCAGCCAACTGTCATTGCCACTTCTTTATCAGCGAGAAGCTGTACTGACTGCGCGCCGGTCTCCCACCAAACGATGTCTGGCTTGAGCTTTGATAGGCTAGCGAACGCCCGGTCAACTCCTTCCGGGGTATCCAGCACATCGTAGACCTTGTCCATCGGCACGCCGTCGGCCAGCAAGGCGAATTCCAACGTCCCGTTGGGAGACTTGCGCATTCCTCGTTTACCCGGCCATTTCTCTACATTCCAGAAGTCGGTCCATGACTTTGGACCAGGTTCCACTATCTGATTTGTGTCATAGGCGAAATTGACGGAATAGATGACGTCGGGGATACCGCACTCAATCAGACTTCCAGGAACAAAATCATTCTCTGTCAGCTTGAGCCGGCCGAGATCAAACCGTTCCAAGAAGTCCTGCTGGCAGCCAATGGCTGCGATCACAGATTCACTCTCGGCAAGTTGCCAATTGTATGTCCCGGTGCTGGCCATGGCCCGGATTTTTCCGACGTCGCCCGAGAAGGCATCCGCGAGGATATTGGTCCCTGTGTCCTTGGTGAAAGGCTCGTATACCTCTGCCCGCAAAGCGTCTTCGAATGAGCCGCCGTACGTCGCGATGGTAAGATCATCGGCTTTTGCGGCCGCCGCAGCTCCCATGAGCAATCCCACCATAGTGAGGGCCGAGTATAGGTTCTTTGAGATATTGCGCATACACTTCCCCTTTTTCCTTTGTGAATAGTGACATTTCCAATGTATGTTAGGCATGCGTGGTCCGTCGGTCGAACCTTGTGATCGCTCGCCAAACAGTTGCGGCGTGATCCCGTTATTAAGCTCGAAGAACCCTGCAGTCCTGCGACTTCCATCCAACGACCAGGTTCTGCCCGACTTTGTACACTGGAGCGCCGCCCGTTCTTGGTATTTTGACAAGAATCTCTTCATTTCCTGCCACATCCAGTCTAAGTCTGGTCTGGTCACCCAGCGCGATGACCTCGTTAACGCGGGCAGGATATTTGTTGGTGAGATCGTCGGTTGGAGAGACTACGATGCACTCCGGACGGACCACCACAACCACATTCGCATCCGGCTGAATGAGGCTCGGACTAATTCCCTCGCCTCGGGAACCATCCTTAAGCTCTACCTGGCAGATTTCGCCTTGCGATCGGATAGCCTTGGCATTTATTTTATTATTATCGCCAACGAATGAAGCGACAAAGAGGGTCGCTGGCTCGTCATAAAGCTGCATGGGTGAGGCAATTTGCTGGATCCGGCCCTCGTTGAATACTGCGATCCGGTCCGCCATTGTGAGTGCTTCACTCTGATCGTGCGTGACAAAGATCATCGTGACGCCGAGGCGCTTATGTATCTGACGCAGCTCGAGCTGCATTTGTTCGCGCAGCCTCTTGTCCAGCGCGCCGAGCGGTTCATCGAAGAGAATTACAACTGGTTTGAAAACAAGCGCGCGCGCAAGCGCGATGCGCTGCTGTTGACCACCTGAGAGCTGATCAGGTCGTCTCTTGCCCATCTGCGGGTCGCGCAGATCGACCATCTCAAGCGCCGATTGCCCGAGCTTGTAGGCATCCTTCCTCGACATTCCCTGCATTCGAAGCGGGAAAATAATGTTCTCCATCACTGTCATGTGTGGGAAGAGCGAATAGTTTTGGAACACCATGCCAAACTTTCGCTTATGCGTCGGGATGTCCTGAAGCGATCTCCCGGCCAAAGTGATGCTGCCGCTGGATGGATGCTCGAAACCGGCGAGCATCCCGAGAGTTGTACTTTTTCCCGACCCCGAGGGTCCGAGCAAAGCCAGAAACTCGCCCTCGTAGATGTCAAGACACAAATCCCGAACGGCGAAGCTCTTTCCATCGTACGTCTTGCTAACCATGTCGAACCTGATTAGCGGATCTCGATCGAGACCTTTGCTCAACTTCTGACCTCCCACACATCTCGTCTACGCCGATTCATTTTCCTGGACCGACTGCAGCGAAGATTCGCGCGGCGTGCAGTGCCTTCTAAAGCCCTGCTCGCTCTATTTTCACAACATTAGTATAATGGTATCTTGTGTACAAGATGGAAACTGCATGTGAGGGTCGGACTATCTTAGTCTCCTATATCGGCTCAAAAGCCGTGAGGAATGGGGTTATACCGCCACTGTCGTTTGAAGGAGCTGCGTCCCGGCGTACGACGTGGATTCGTTGGATTGAATCGTCATTAACCTCTCTGACTAAGAGCTTTTGGTTCTAGGTCCGACCTATAAACGGCGTCGCCTTGGGGTAACAAGAAGTTAAGTACGGGCGCAATCTTGTGCACAAGCTGATGGCGAGGTCTTTGCGAAACGCACACTTCTTTGTGCCGCCCGACCCGCCAACCAAGGATCTGGCGGTTGGATTTAGCTGATCAAAAGTAACCCGACGTGTTCCATCCGCACGGATAGCTAAGCATTTCCCTTGCAAGTGGGCCTCTTCGGTCGTCAACGACCGACTAGCCGGATGGAGACACGCTGGAGGAGGGGGAGCAAATAATGCTGCCAAAATACGGCTGGCTTGGACTTCGAGGGCGGACAGAACAATTCGAGTTCGATGCTAGTTCGACTCGGTCTGGGCCTGGGAACGCTGATATCCCATGCGGCTTGAGTTTCGAACGTATTTGGGCCGCCCATTGGCGCCTGCTTCTGTTGATTATATTCCATAGGTTTTTCCTCGCGCGGAGGTGTTGCCACGAGGCAGCGAGAAGCCAGTTTCATGAATGACAGATAGAGGACCATTGAAGCGTCACTCCTTTCGCGATCTTACCTGTTTGCTGGCTTGGTTGCCACCTCAGCCGTGAGATGATCAGCCAGGAAGCTGGCAAGCGACATTGCAAACGTCGTGGGGATGAGGACTGTGAACTGGTCGCGGTCATGGCGGTCGATAAGGACGCTGACATGATGAATGGCCGTCTGCGCGAAATGTCCAACCGGGAAGGCTGCGTCGGCAAGGTCGATAGCAGTTACACGATTGAAAAGCCCGCTGACGCCGGGCCCTTCAAGCGTCAGGCATACACGCGCGTCCGAGAGATCGAGGACGGCCAGATCGATTACGCTTTCCAAGCCCAGAGGGGTGTCCGACCGGATCAGTGCCCGGTCGGGCGCAATTCGCCAAACTATGGTCCGCCCGCGGCGGACCGATGAGCGGTAGTCTCCTGGCAGCGACAACCCCTCTGCCCGAAGCGCATCGTCTGCCTTCCTATCGAAACCTTCCCATCCGGCAAGTTGCGTTAGATATCCCAATTCAACTTCGTTGATGGTGACAGCCAGGTGGTCGCTGGTTGTGCCGTTTATCGGGAGCGCGTATTTCCTAACCATTTTGACGATGTCCTTCGGGGTCGAAGAAATGATGGGAGACCACTTTCCCTTGTAGCGTTTGGTTGCCCACGAAATCGACCACTTGGATCGTCTCGCCAAATCGCTCTGGTCCCCGTGACAGGAGCGCGAGGGCAATGTTCATTTTCAGCGCCGGAGAGTAGGTTACCGAAGAAACCCACCCCTCCCCGTGGCCCTTGGTGGGAGCATTCAGCGCGTACAAAAGGGAGCCCGCCCGTGTGCTTGAGTCTCCGACGATTTCTAGCCCCACCAACGAAGGTCGTGCTGGATCTTCGAGCACCGGACGTTTTCGCAATACGGAGCCGACGAACGGCTTCTTGCTCGAAGCAAAGCCTTCAAGACCCAGATCCTTCAGGGTTGTGCGCCCTTCGATTTCTGAGCCCGTTATGTGACCCTTCTCGATACGAAGCGCGCCCATTGCCTCGAGACCGTAGGGCTTGAGATTATATGGAGCGCCGGCCGCAATAAGAGCTTCCCAAATTTGACGGCCACGTTTGGCCGGAACGTAAAGCTCGTAGGCAAGTTCACCCGAGAAGCTCATGCGATGCAGGCGGCAAGCCACTTCGGCAATTGTGACGTCCGCAAAATGATTATTCGGGAGGGCCTCGTTGCTCAGTTCTGCACCGGTGAGGGCAATCAGAAGAGCCCGAGATTTCGGACCGGCGATGGCGATCGCAGACCACTGATTTGTGACCGACGTGACATGCACCTTGAGATCGCGCCACGCGGTTTGAAGCAGGTATTCAGCCCTCGCAAGTACATTCGCGGCGTTCGCAGTTGTGGTCGTCATGAAATAGTCATGTTCGCCCAGGCGTGTTGTGGCTCCGTCGTCAAAGACGAAGCCGTCCTCGCGCAGCATGATGCCGTAGCGCAGTTTTCCAATCGGAAGTGTCTTGAAGCCATTCACGTATATTCGATTGAGGAACTCTGCGGCGGCGGGTCCCTGCACCGCGATTTTACCCAGCGTAGAAACGTCTACGATGCCGACATGCTCGCGCACGTGCGCGGCTTCGCGAATATAGGCGTCGTTGATGTCTTCACCTCTGGACGGGTAGTACCAGGGCCGCAGCCAGGCGCCTGTCTCGATCATGACCGCACCGTTGTCTTGATGCCAGCTATGTATGGTCGTAAGCTTGGTCGGACGAAAATTGAGCCCATGGTCATGGCCGACGACGGCGCCAATCGTAACCGGAGTATAGGGCGGGCGGAAGGTCGTCGTGCCGACGGAGGGGATGGCGAGCCCGCGAAGTTCTGCCATGCGGGCGAGCGCATTGAGGTTCGAAGTCTTGCCTTGATCGGCTGCCATGCCAGAGGTGGTATAGCGCTTGAGATGTTCGACCGAGACGTAGCCCTCGAGATGGGCCTGATCGATATCTGCAAGTTTGACATCGTGCTGGAAATCCACGAACGCCTTACCAGGGGTGCGGCCATTCGCCTTGGCAATGATTGTCAGCGGCGCAAGGTTGCGGCCCCAGTGATCAGCGTGGCCAAATAGCGCGGGTTCCTTCCCGATGGCCCCACCAGCTTTATGGCCCTGTGAGAGTGTATCCCTGAGCGACGGAGAGCCGATAAGCGATCCGACGCAGCTGAAGGTCCCTTTTTCCGCCGGCGAAAGAAACGCGTCCAGCTCCTCGTTGTATTCTGGCTTTCCAAATCGCTGGCTCCAAAGGTGCAGCGCCGGAGTCCAGCCGCCGGATACGGTGACGAGATCGCAAGCAATCCGAGTAGCGTTGCCCTTTATTTTACCTCCCGGGCTGATGCGAACGAGGTACGCAGCCTTCACGCTTTTGCCGCCAGACACCTTGAGGACCGCATGACCGGATCGCAGATCAATTCCCGCTTTTCTTGCGCTCTCGACGAATTGCGGCGGGGCTTCCTGTCGGAGGTCGCAGATCGTTACTTTAGCTCCAGCCTTTGAAAGTTCGATGGCAGCTGTGTACGCGCTATCATTGTTCGTTGCGATGACAACGCGCTCGCCGGCAAGAACGGCATACCGATTGAGGTAGCTGCGAACAGCTGATGTGAGCATCACCCCGGGCACGTCATTTCCGGCAAAAACCATTGGGCGTTCGATGGCTCCGGTAGCCAAAATCGCCCGTTTTGCTCGCACAACCCAATATCGCTGCCGCGGTTTTCCCTCCTCAGGTGCAAGCACGTGGTCCTGAACGCGCTCCACGAGTCCGAACACCTCGCAGTCATAGGCACCAAACGCCGTCGTTCGCGTCAGAATTCGAACCTTCGGAAGGTCGCTCAGCTCAGAACGCGCCTGAGCAAGCCATGTATCCGATGGTGCGCCGACCGGTTCGCTGAGAAGGGATCCGCCGAGCTCGCGGTCCTGCTCCACCAAAAAGACACTATCGCCCTTGCGGCCAGCTGCAAGGGCGGCCGAAATGCCAGCGGGACCTGCACCAACTATTAGAAGATCGCAGAAAGCATTGATCTTCTCGTAGTGGTCAGGGTCCGGAAGAGTCGGCGCCTGACCCATGCCGGCAGCCTTGCGGATGAAATGCTCGCAGAACATCCAGAACTTCGTCCCGCTAAAGGGGCCGATGAAAGTCTTGTAGTAGAAGCCCGCGCCAAAAAAGCGCGACAGCAGGCCGTTGACAGCTCCTACGTCGAATTGGAGACTTGGCCAGGCGTTCTGTGGCGTCGATACGAGGCCATCGAAGGCTTCCACCATCGTTGCCTGTGCATTGGGTTCGTGGCGATCACCACTGCGGAGGTGCACCAGGGCGTTCGGCTCTTCAACGCCCGCTGCGACCACACCGCGCGGCCGATGGTATTTGAAGCTCCGCCCAATAATCTGCTGCCCGCCGGCCAGCAAAGCGGATGCCAGAGTGTCGCCAGGATATGCTGGCAGAGACTTGCCGTCGAATTTAACGGTAAGCTCACGGGAGCGATCGATCCGCCCCCCAGTTTTGAGGCGCCGCGCTGTCATGCTGCCACCTCACGAGCCAGAGCCGAACCAAAAATCTCATGCGTGAGCGTATCTCGATCGACGACAATCCACTGCCTGCAACCGCTCACGTGATGCCAATATTCCTTGTGCGGTCCTCGCGGATTGTCGCGGATGAACACATAGTCATGCCAGACCTTTTGATCGGTCTCGTCCATATTCGGGCGGCGAACACTTGCATCTTCGCCATAATTGAACTCGGTTTCGTCCCGCAGTCCGCAAACAGGGCAAGGGATTCTCAACATGATGAACCTCAATGAGCTTTCGGATACGGGCCAGCGCCCGCCTCGTCGATTTGGTAGCCACGCTCGAAGCGCTCTAGGGTGAATGCCGCATTGTCGGGATGCGGCTCGCCCTTCGCGATCGTCCATGCGAAACAGTAGCCGGAGGCCGGTATCGCTTTGAACCCGCCGTAATTCCAGCCCCCGGTTAACCAGAGCCCTTCGACCGGCATCTTGCCGATGATGGGCGAACCATCCATAGTCATGTCCATCACCCCGGCCCATTGGCGCAGCAGTCGTAAGCGCGAGATCGAGGGGATGAGGGCTTTGGCGCTTTGGAGCGTGTGTTCAACTATAGGGAGCCCCCCGCGCTGGGCATACGAGTTGAATCCATCGAGATCGCCGCCCAGTACCAAGCCGCCCTTGTCGGATTGGCTGATGTAGAAATGCGCCCCACCATAGACAATTACATGGTCTACGAGCGGCTTCAGCGGTTCTGTGACGAAAGCTTGGAGAACATGCGTTTCGATAGGCAAACGAAGCCCGGCTTTTGCCGCCAAATGGCTGGTATGACCAGCCACCGCCAAGGCGACCTTTTTCGCGCGAATCGGGCCGCGTGTCGTCTCGACGCCAACGATCTTTTGGTTGTCCCAGATGTAGTTGGTTACCTCGCACTGCTGGATGATGTCGACACCCTGTTTGTCTGCTCCACGTGCGTACCCCCATGCAACCGCATCGTGACGCGCTGTACCCGCGCGAGGCTGAAGAAATGCCCCGTATATCGGGAACCGCGCCGTGGGTGAGTAGTCGAGGAAAGGCAGCCGCTTCATTATTTGCGCACGGTCGAAAAATTCGGCCTCAATGCCGTTAGCTAGCATGACATTGGCGCGGCGCCGTAGGCCTTCCGCCTGACCGGGCGAGTGGAAGACAAAATAGTAGCCGCGCCGTGAAAGCATTACATTGTAGTTCAAGTCTTGACTGAGGTTGTCCCATAGCCGCATCGACCGATCGTAGAATGCCGAGTTGCCGGGCATCATATAATTCGAGCGTACGATCGTGGTGTTTCGGCCCGTGTTGCCGCCACCTAGCCAACCTTTTTCAAGCACAGCCACGTTGCGGATGCCATGCTCCTTGGCCAGATAGTAAGCTGTTGCGAGGCCATGGCCGCCGCCGCCGACAATGACCACGTCGTAGCTTGGCTTCGGTGCCGGATCGCGCCAGGCACGGGACCAGTGCCTGTTGCCAGTCAGGCCATGACGCAATATGGCAAGGGCTGAATAATGGCTCATGCGACTCCTCGTTTATGTATTCTCGCGGCTCCGGCGAAAGCGGGCAATGTTTTCAATAAGTGTGATCTGGTTTTCAACGTGTCGATCGACAGCAACCAAGCGCGATCGCAAAGTTCGATTCCGTCCAATATTTCCTATCTTGCGAGGCTATCTGCTTCTTTACGATCCGCTTGGGACTACGATGCAGTCCTGCGGGAGGAACGTTATTGCAACCTCCTGGCCGGATTGCTCAAGGGCCTGCCCATAGTACTTTTCAGTCACGGTAAGCAGTTGACCGCCTGCGATTTCGACCACCAAATGAAGATCGGCCCCCAGGTGGGCGACGTCCCTTATCGTGCCGCGCATCTCGTTGACCGGCGAGTCTTCCGACGATTCAATGGCTGCACCAATTCGAATGCGTTCAGGCCTGACACAGACGTCAAACACGCCGTCATTCCGGCTGCTGTCGAGCATGTGCACGAACATCCGGGTACCGCCGTTGGCTTTGAGTTCAGCAATGCCTTTCACGCTCCTCGTGAGCTGACCGGTGAACCAGTTTGAGCGGCCAATGAACTCGGCGACAAAGCGCGTCTTTGGATTGGCATAGATATCCGTCGGCGGCCCTTGCTGCATGATCTTTCCGGCACTCATGACAATGACGCTGTCGCCCAGGCTCATGGCTTCTTCTTGGTCATGGGTGACGACGATCGTCGTTGCGTTCACGGCAGAAAGAATTGCCTTCAGCTCGAACCGCAGTTCCTGGCGCAATTTCGCGTCAAGGGCCGATAGCGGTTCATCGAGCAAAACAACCTCGGGGTTTGTGGCCAATGCCCGGGCAAGCGCCACGCGTTGCTGCTGACCGCCGCTCAATTGGCCGGGCCGCCGATCCTCAAACCCCATCAGTCTGACCAATGACAACATTTCGGCGACGCGATCCGGGATCTTTGCCTTTTCAAAGTTGCGATGCTTCAATCCATAGGCGACGTTCTCGGCGACCGTCATGTGCGGAAACAGGGCATAGTCCTGAAATAAAAGGCCGACGTTGCGCTCGTAGGGCCGCCGACCCTTCATGTCGACGCCGGAGAACATTACAGCGCCCTCGTTGGCGTTCTCAAAGCCGGCGATCAGCCGCAAGGTCGTTGTCTTGCCGCATCCGCTAGGGCCGAGCAGCGACAGAATCTGTCCCTTCTCAACGGTGAATGAGACGTTTTCGACCGCGACGAACGCTCCATAGCGCTTGGTGACATGCGAAAGTTCAAGAACATTCATTTCAGAAACCTCCTATGACCTGAAAACGCCCTTGCCGATCAGTCGGTCGAGGCCGATCGTTCGGTCAAGGACGAGGATCAGGGCGAAGGTGAATATCATCAACAGAACAGCAGCTGCGGCGATCGTTAGATCAAAGTTCGTTCGCATCATGCTCACCATCGCGACAGGCAGGGTGTACGTGTCTGGCGATGTGAGGAACAAACTCACCGCAACATCGTCCATGGAGAAGGCGAACGCGAAGACCGCTCCCGCGACAATGCCGGTGCGGGCGAGCGGAAAGGTGATGTCCCAGAACGCTCGACGTTCGGTGGCGCCAAGGCTCATGGCAGCTTCAGTCAAGGTTTTCCGGATTCCAACCAGGCCCGCAAGCGTCGTACGGATCGTGTAGGGAAACGTGATGATGATGTGCCCGCCGAGCAATCGCGTGAACCCGTCGAATACACCGATGTTGGCGAAAAACAGCAGGAGCGCAAAACCGATCACGACGGCAGGAACGATGAGCGGCGACAGGAAAAGCGATTCCAGGGCCTGCTTGCCCGGACCCGCATAGCGGTCGAGGGCAATAGCGGCGCTGACGCCCGCCGTTGTGGAGACGATGGTTGTGATGAGTGCCAACCGGAGACTGGTTGCCAATCCGGTTAGATAGTAGTCGTCAGAAAAGAAATGCTTGTACCAGCGAAGGGAGTATTCCGGGGGTGGAAACCGGCCCAGATACTCCCGGGCATCGAACGACATCGTCACGGCGACGGCGATTGGAAAAATGAGGAACACCAATACAACGACGATGTTGGCGACGCTCAGCCAATCTGCCGCATTATCGACATAGCGTTTCACAGGACCAGCCTTACCTGAGGTTGCCGTATCGCTTGGAAACCATCCACGTTATTCCGTAGATTGTACTCAGCGCCACGATAAGCATGGTGATCGCGACGGCGGATCCGCTTGGATAGTCGGCGATCTCGCTGAAGCGTGAATATATGAGGTTGGAGACAAACAGCACCTTGCCTTTCCCGAGAATCATCGGGACGACGAAAGCGCTGAGGCACAGTGTAAAGCAAATCAAGAAAGCCGACAGCAGTCCGGGCATGCAGAGCGGCAGGGTTATCGAAAGGTGCGACCTTAGCCGCGACGCACCAAGTACTTGCGATGCGTCGATTAGTCTAGGGTTCAGGTTTTGTATGGTTCCAAACAATGTAATAGCCGAAATCGGGATCAAATAGTGCAACAGACCGAAAATAACGACCAATTCTGTATAGAAACGGCCATTCGCCGACACATTCAGGAGACCCGACAGGAGCTGACCATAGCCGGTTGGCCCGAATGTCAGTTGGAGAGCATTGACGCGCACCAATGTACTCAGGAACATCATGCCTATGAGAAAGCCAATGGCGAGCTTCCTTATCAGGGGCGAAGGCTGCCTGGCGACAGCGTAAGCAATCGGAAACGCGACGACGAGGGCGATCAGCGATGATAGAACACCGAATTTGAACGTTTCGGCAAAATACCTGAGATAGGATGGCGTCAGGATCTCAGCATAGTTAAACAACGTATAGGGGGCATCCTTGGCCGAGCCGATCCGGCCCGGTTCGTAAAGACGAAAACTCTCGTCGAGAACATTCACGAGCGGGAAGAGCAGAAAGCCCAGGAATAGGGCGAATCCGGGCAGCAGCAACAGCGCGGAGCTACGTGAAGACTTCATCAGCAGGTTCCAGTCCCATTGCGATCGACAAAAAGCCGTCGGGCGCAGATTGGCGCCCGACGCCAGTGCGTCATGGGAAGATTATTAAGTTAGGAAACGACGTCACAAAAGCTGGACGATGTCCTGCTCCCAGCGCTTGTTCCAACCATCGAGTTCCTTGCCAAGGTGATCCCAATCCGGCACGACCACAAAGTCTTTAATGTCCTCAGGGGAGAAGTGAAGATATTCCAGCGTTTGCTCCGCCTTTGTGTTGACGGGGACTTCGCCCACATCCTTGCCATAGCGTTCGCTGGCTTCCTTGCTGATCATGTAGTTGGCAAAGTCAAATGCCAGTTTCTTGTTTTTGGAGCTCTTCAAGATCACCCACCCCGACACGAACAGAAACGTTTTCAAATCCTTGTTCGTCTTAGTCAATGGGACGGCCTTCACGCCCTTGATCCCCGAGAACGTGCCCTGGTCGATGCAGGTCACCGAGGTTTCGCCAGTATCTAGTGATGTGATCAGGTCCGAGGTGGTCGCCGCTACGCGCCCGATGTTGCCGGACTTCGCGAGTTCCTTTAGGAATCCCCATCCTGGCTCCAAGTTGAATTGATCGCCGCCGCGGGCCATCGCCAAGGCAACGACCTGCAGGTTTGTGTTCAAGGTTGGGTTTGGCCAGAGAATTTGGCCTTTCAGCTTCGGGTTCAACAGGTCCTCGATCGACTTGATTTCGATCGGGCACTTTTCGGGAACGTAGGTGAAAAAGATCCCGCTCGATCCGCGCGGAACCACCTTCCAATTGCCGGTCGCGTCTTTAGGGATAAGTCCTTCGGGGACATCCGCAAGGTTCGGGCAGTCTTGGAGGGTGACGGTTTCCGCCCAATCTTCTCGGATCATCGATTGGAAGACGGGACTCCAATTATCGACAACGTCGTAGGGTGGATTCGGCCATGCCGCCTTGATCTTTGGCAGAATCGACGCCGCCCCGCCCGCATGCAGTGTCCAGTCGATCGAAGCTTTGCCCCATTCGGCTGCAAGCGCCTTGGAGTGGCCGATAAAAGGGGGTCCCCACTCGACAACGGAAAGCGAATCCGCTGCGCGAGCCTTGCCAAGAAACGGGGCCGTCAATTGCATGGCGGCAAGCGCCGCGCTGCCGGCAAAACTCGTCTTGATGAAGCTCCTTCGCGAGAAGTTTGTCATTTGGTCCTCCCTGTTTGACCGATCGAACATTTGGTCCTTGCGATGGTGCTGGCTGCTTGCCTATGTTTTAGTCTTTGCGTTAGCAGAGCACGACCTATATACAGCTATGATGCAGCTTTGTCAACGAGGACATCCCGGGTTCGGGTGCGCGTGCACATGGAATCGTTCCTGTGTATTCGATTATGTGTGATGGCACCAAAAGGCAGAGGGAGTTAAATTGAGACGATGAATAAGGCGATTAAGATAAGTGCCGATCAACGCCAGCGATATATGTACGAGAGCATCCGGCAGCGGATCAGTATCTTACATTATCCACCTGGCATGATGATCAATGAGATGCAACTGGCGACAGAGTTCGGCGTCAGTCGCACGCCACTGCGGCGGGTTCTCCAGCAGCTCAGCTATGAAGGGCTCGTTGAGATCCGGAACGGAGTCGGTACGCGTGTCACAGATATCGACATGAAGACATTCAAAGACATCTATGATCTGCGGATTCTCCTTGCAGAGGCCATGGGATCATTGTCCCCGAACTGGGTCACGGATACCCACCGGGATACCCATAATGAACTGATCGCGCGAGCCGGGAACCTTCGCGGCCAGCGGGACATTGAGGGCTACGCGCAGCTGTCTAACGACCTTGAGGCTCTGATCTGTGATCTTATTGGCAGCAAACCGATGCGCGAAATGACGGACCTACTTTACTACCGAGTCGCTCGTATCTGGTACACCTTCATGCCGAATCTTGATTGGGATGATGTCGTGGGAGAACTGCTGAGCGAATTAAAAGGCCTTTCCGATGCTCTGGCGTCCAATGACCTAGGCACGTTCGGCAAAGTCAGGGCGACATATCTGCGTTGGATGCTTAAGAAAGTCAGCCGCTATATTTCAAGCGACTGAAGAGTATACCTGCGTGGCATCAAAATTCGACAACATCGCGTGACGTCGTGGTTAGGCGTTTGCCTCCTTCTTCGTCCACCAACACCGTGTCCGGAACGAAGTAGTCTCCTCGGCCACACCCGAGCAACCACGACAACTGGTGGAAAACCATATTGCGTTCCAGGATCATATCGCTCTCGGGATGCATGCTGACCACGCCGATTCCACCGGTCCATGTCGGAGGGAATGCGATACCGACGGCGTAGCCGCAATGATTGTCGGCGATAGTGCGTCAATCCGGCTTCGTCGATGACGGTTTGCCAAGCGTTGTAGACGTCGGCGCCGGTGGCGCCCGGGCGCATAGCCGCAAGAACACGGTCCTGTGCGGCAATGCAGATTTGCGCTATTTCCTGCGTACCCTCGGGCGCCTTTCCCGCGAATGCCAGCCTGCCCATCGGCGCGTGGTAACGGCCGACACATCCTGCCATTTCCACAAAAAGCTGCTCGCCTTTGCCAATGACGCGACCAGTCCAAACCTCGTGTTCATAGGGCAGCCGCTCGCCGGACCGGATGAAAGGACCGAAACCCACATACTCACCGCCGATTTCGAACATCCGTCTGTGGACCTCGGCTGCGATGGCCTGCTCGCTAATGCCCACTTTTGCGACTGAAAGCGCTGTCTCCATAATCGCGTCGGAAACGGCGGCGGCTTTTCGTATAGCGTATAGCGATAATTTCATGGTTGGACTTTTCCAGGCGAAACTGCTCGACGAGCCCGGACATGTCGGCCCACCGGACCTCCGGCAGTCCAGCTCGAAGGGCAGCGTCGAATGACGGCGGGAATCCAGGGCTTGCAGCTTGAATTGCTATTGCCCTATCTCCGAGACCCAACACTTATTAGATGCACTGCAATGAAGGCCCCGGGCGAAACTGTATCGGGATATCCTACGAAACGGGAATTCGCGACTTGGCGAGTCACGGTCGCTTGTTCGTGCGCTCGCGCAAACAGGAGCGTTTCGCCATCTGGACGTACAGCGAGGACGTGAGGTCCGAAGTATCCTTGGTGAGCCGATTATAAGCTTGACGAGGAAAACACAAGCTATATGCAGCAGAAATTCTACCTGCGAACACCGGTGATACGAACCGGCTGGGAGAGTACGTCACGTTCCAGAAGAAGCGCTCGATCAGGTTTCGCTCGCGATAGAGGCGCTTGCTGAAGCAAGGTTTCCACTTCCGGTTCCGCTTGGCGGGAATGTTGGGGGTCGCACCGCGCTGCTGGATCAACTCCCGGAACGGTCGGCATCGTAGGCCTTGTCGGCCAGGACGATAATGCGCGGGCCGAGATGGTCGAGCAATCGATCGGCGATCTGCCCATCGTGCGTTTGTCCCGCCGTCAGGCCGAGCCGGATCGGGAGTCCTTGCGCGTCGACGACGACGTGGATTTTGGTCGTGAGGCCACCTCGGCTGCGACCGAGACAATTATCTGCGCCCCCCCTCATATGAGGCACATCGTGTCAATGGTAGTGGTGACGGCTTAGTCACTTTCGAACGTAGTCGGGATCGGCCTCGCGGCGAATTGCGGAACAAGTCCACATCACCTCATATCCGGTCGGCTCGGGTGGAGCCTGCACCCATATCCCGCATGCACGGGCAAGTTTGGCGAGGCCGGGAAGGATGGGACCCATCTTTTTGACGGCGTTAACAGCCCTGGGGGGCGCCGGTCCACATCCATCCCGCTTCGTCGCAAGTGACGTTGGCCGCCCTCGCGTCGAACTCTTTCGTCAGGCCTTGGTCATGGCGCCCTCCGGCAGCAGGCCCTGGGTCAGATACCGCCACAAGGCGATTATCAGCTTGCGCGCCAAGGCGACGATCATGGTGCGGCGGATGCGTCCTTTGCCGGTGCCGACGCGCTCGTGAAACCAGCGCGCGAGACCGCTATCGGGCTGATGGCGCAGCCACAGCCAGGCGAGTTCAATGGCGGTTCGTCGCGCTCGCGGATTGCCCGATCTCTGGATGCCTTGGTCGCGGCTGACCGCGCCGCTGCTCCAAGGCTGGATGCAAGACCGACATAACCGGCGACCTCACGCCGGTTCTGGAAATCGCGGAAGAACACCTCGTTCGTCATTACGCTTGCGATAGTCAGGCCGATGCCACGCAGATGACTCAAGTTGGGCGATCCCGGGAGCTGTGGTCTCGGCGGCCTGACGCTGCTCAGCCTCGACCTCCATGATCATCTCGATTACTTGCCACAAGCGGCGGCACTCGCGCTTGATCTCGTTCTTCAGGCAGGGCGGCAGATCCCGCCCGTCAGCCGTGCGCAGCGTCTCGATCTGCTCACGCCAGTCCCGTCTGGCTGGCTTGAAGTCGCGGATGCCCTGGGTCATCAAAAGCTCCTTGACGCGGCTCGAATGCTGGCCGCGTTCGTTGACGAGCCGAGCCCGTTCCCGGCTGCGACGGCGATCGTTCTCCTGCTCGAGGCTCGGCACTCGCACAACCGGCAGACCCTCGGCTCGCCACGTTCCATCGCCATCAGCGTGCGCAGCAGCGCCGCCGCATCGAGGCGGTCCGTCTTGGCGCGGCGTGACCGGCGGTCGACCAGGATGCTGGCCGCGTCCAGAACCTGATTGTCGATGCCGCGGTCGCACAGGAAACGATGCAGCCAGAAACCGTCGTAGCCGGCCTCGTAGCACGACATTACCCGAACCGGACGCGTCAAGGCGGCCTGCGCCTGTTCGCGCCGGTGTTCGGCGAGTGCAGGGCCACAAGCCAGGTCGACTTGCTCAATTCCAGCGCCATGAAAATTGTGGCAGTCTTCTCGTCGACGGGCGGCAGAGCAACGGATGAGAGGTTCATGAGGAGTCTCCAGGGTTAGGCTGTCGGACCCCGAAACCTTACCTGAGTTCCGCCGCCCGTCGCCTCATGGGATCTTTTTGCCGTCGCAGCCTGCTGATGCGCCCGAATGGAAGTGCTGTCGATCATCTGGATTTCACCATCATGCGCTCCGCTGATGGCGTCCATGAGCCGATCCCAAACACCTGCTTTTCGCCAACGCGAGAAGCGGTTGTAGCAGGTGGTGCGTGGCCCATAGCGCTCGGGCAGGTCGCGCCATGGCGCACCGGAGCGCAGCACCCAGAAGATTCCGTTTAACACGCGTCGGTCATCGACGCGCGGCACGCCTCTAGGTTTGTTGGGTAACAGCGGTTCGATCACGCGCCACTCGAAGTCGGTCAGGTCATATCGGCTCATATTGAGCCTGAATCACAATCCGGGATATGGAAGCGAGTTGGTAAACCCGTCAAAATCAGACGTTCAGCGCTACAGCCTAATCGTAGTAGCCCGGTCCGAATGTTATCGCGGACATCACAGGTTGATCGACCTCGCCTGTCGAGGACCAAACGCCTATACCAAGCTGCGTTGAGGTTGCGCCATCCGGCTCCAAGCGTAACTTCGGGTCGAGAGATTGGAGAATCTGTGTCGCTTCGCCCATCGATACCGAGATAAGAGCCAATCCGTTCAATGTCGGGTTGCTTGGGCTTGCAAACTCCAAGGCCTCCAGGCGCTCGTCAGAATCATAGTAGGCAAAAATGCCTGCATCCGCCCTCTATCGGATGCCTTCGGGTGTACGCTTAAACGGCTGGTGCTTATCACCGAAAAATGTCCGAACGTTTCCTTTGAACGATCCAATCGGAAGACCTCTCAATCCACCGCCGGGTTCTAATGCGAGTTCAGTCATTTCCTCGACAATATGCGCGATCGGTCAAACGACGCAACGATCGCTTTTCACCGATTGTGTTGAAGAAGTCGGTGATTAAGCCAGGCGTTCTTTTCGCCGCGACGAGTTGCGATTGGGTCGAGGCGGCCTCCTTGCCCTAAGATCCTATGGGCTGGTGGATAGCGACCTGCCGTCGGCAGAATGGCGTTGCTAAACCCACTCATTCTGGAGACGACAATGCAACAGGTTGCAAATCGGCCGGAACCGGCCGCTATCCGCATTGATCTTGGCGCGATCTTTGTTTCGATGGAACTGTCTCGATCAAGTTGGCTGATCACTTCACTGTCGCCGGGTGGCGGGGAGAAGATGTCCAAGCATTCTCTGCGGGGCGGGCACGTTGCGGGACTCCTGGAGCTGTTTGCGACGCTCCAGGAAAAGGCTCGGGCACGAACCGGCGAGCGCTTCCGGATTATTGTCATTCAGGAAGCTGGACTAGACGGCTTCTGGATCCATCGGGTGCTTCAGGGCGAAGCGATCGAGAGCCACGTGGTCGACGCCGCCTCGATCCTGGTGTCACGGCGGCGCCGACGGGCGAAGACCGATAAGATCGACGGCGAGACCCTGGTACGGACCTTGCTGGCCTACAAGCGTGGCGAGCCGCGGGTCTGCTCCATGGTCAGGCCGCCGACCCCCGAGGAAGAGGATCGCCGCTGACTCTGCCGGGAGCGCAAGACGCTGATCGCCGAGCGGGTGGAGCACGTCAACCGGATCAAGGGGCTGCTGTTCGCCCAGGGCGTCGGTGACTATGAGCCGCTGCGTCGCGACCGACGCGCCAGGCTCAAGGATCTGCAAACGGGTGATGGTCGCGCCTTACCTTTCCACCTGAAGGCACAGGTTGTGCGTGAGCTCGACCGGCTTGAGCTGATCCTGGAGCAGTTGCAAAAGGTCGAGGCGGCGCGCGACGATCTGCTGTTGGATCGGGCCAAGGCGAACGACCCGGCGCCGGTGGTGAGACTGCTGCAGCTGAAGGGGGTGGGCGCTGAGTTCGCCAACGTACTCTGGTCTGAAGGTCTTTATCGTCATTTCGACAATCGAAGGCAGCTTGCGGCCTATGCCGGGCTTGCGCCAACGCCCTGGCAGAGCGGTTCTGTCGATCATGAGCAAGGCGTCTCAAAAGCGGGCAATCCGCGGCTGAGAGGAACGATGGTGCAGATGGCCTGGCTGTGGCTGCGACACCAACCAGACTCGGCCCTCAGCCAGTGGTTCAAACAGCGGGTCGAGCGCAACGGTGGGCGGCTGCGTAAGCCGCTAATCGTCGCCTTGGCACGTAAACTGCTGGTCGCACTGTGGCAGTATGCGACCGCCGGAGTGGTGAGGGAGGGCGCCATCATAAAGCCGACCTGATCTGAAGCCAACCAAACCTCTTTCGCCATCTGACGGGGCCTGATCAGCCCCGGCGGATCCAGGTGGACGAACCGGCCTGGCATATGGTCTCAACAACCGCCCCTAAGAATGGTCACGTCCTCCTGAGCCTAGCCGCCGTATGCGGGATAAGGGTGCAGCCGCCCTGGGGCGGCGACCGTATGTGAGTTTCAACCGAGCCAGAAATGCTCGTATTGGAAACAGGCTCAACCTCGGATCCGTAGCAACTCCAGGAGATAATCCATGAAGCCGTAAGCCGTACACAATCCGGTTGACCCGAGTCCGCCCATGTGAGTGGCTGGGATTGGTGTCCGGATAGTGCAGATCTTGGCCAATTTCCTGAGGTTCTGGGCGATGGCTGCGAGGTGGAACTCATCGCGGGCACCACAGGGGCCGCGCAATCGCAGTCTGTCGAGCTTCAGGATGCGCTTGAGGTGCGCGAACAGCATCTCCACCTTCTTCCGTTGATAGCGTGAGGTTTGGTAGGCCTCGGTCTTGGCGATGTCGCGGGCCATGTCGCGCGCGCCCTCATAGATCGAGCGCAGCACTTTGCGCGCCGGCTCCTTCGGGCAACAGCGGGGCTTCAGGGCACAGGCGTCGCAATCCAGCTTGCTGGCGCGATAGCGCATCATGCCATTCTCGTCGACGAGAGGGTGTGGCATCCGATAGGTCTTCTGGCGCTGCCTGAGCGTCTTCCCGCCAGGACAGATGTATGTATCGGCCTTATGGTCGTAGGTGAAGTCGTCGCGCGAGAAGGTGCCATCCTTGCGCCTAGACTTGTCGAAGACCGGGATATGCGGCTCGATCCCACGCTCATGCACCAACCAGTTCAGCATTTCGGCCGAGCCGTAGCCGGTGTCGGCAATCAGCCGCTCCGGCCAGAGGCCGAGCTCGTCGTGCGCCCGCTCGATCATGGTCTTGGCGGCCGTCACCTCGGCTTGGCGCACCGCGGTCGAGCTCCACATCGACGATGACGGCGTGCTCCACGTCGATCAGATAGTTGGTGCAATAGGCGTAGACGGCCGGGCCGCCCCAAGAGGCGGTCCAGCGTGCTGCAGGATCGACAGGCGATACGAACTTTGGCTCTACCGGCGTGGCGGCCCCGAAGGCGGCGTCATCCAGAGTGGCGAGATACTCAGCCACGGCCCGCTTGGCTTTGGGATTGAGGTCCTCGGCCGTTTCGATCCCGCGCTGACGATGGGCGTCGGCGACGATCATGCTGGCATCGACCGCAAAGCCTTCGCCGCCGACGAGCCCTTCAGCTATGCAGCGCCGGACGACGGTCTCGAACAGTTCGCGCAGCAGGTCGGCATCGCGGAAGCGGCCGTGGCGGGTCTTGGAGGCCTTGGCGAGATGCTTGTCGAAACGGGCGAACAGGTTCTCCACCGCGCGGGCCTGCGTGAGATGCTCGCGGAACAGCCAGATCGTCTTTGCATCCGGCACCCGGTCGCCGAGCCCCAGCCCGAGGAACCGCATGAAGGAAAGTCGGTCCTGGATCTGGAATTCGGCCTAGTCGTCGGACAGGCTGTAAAGCGCCTGCAGCACCCATGATCCTGAACATCATCACCGGGCCGTAGGGAGGGCGACCGCCCTTCGCGCCATCCGAGCGCTTCAGTCCCTTAGCCAGCGGTTTGCGGAAGACCTCCCAAGGCACCACCGCGTTCAGCTTTTCCAGCGGATCGCCCGCGTCGCTCAGCCGGACATAGCGCTCCTCAATATCCCAGAACCCCGCCTGTGCCGCATCGAGCGCCTCCATGCGAATCACCAGCGCAGTGAATCAGAAAACGATCAAGTTGGGGAGGTTCTTCGAGGTGTCCAACTGTTCGTGCCAGCCTCTATTCCACACCAAGACGCGGCAAACAGAGCGATAGCCTTGGTAACCCGCAACAGCGACGATAGGCTCACTCGCTCATCAACAGCATGAATGTGTTCGGCAACTGGTCCGTAGACAAGGCTGGTCATGTCTCCGTGTAAGGTGAAGACAGCAGCGTCGAGGTAGCAAGGCATTACGAAGCGCTGAAGTTCCCTTTCGCAACTGTCGGCGAGGGAGTGCGCTTTCGCCAGAAGTGCTTCCGCTTCGCTTCCTGGCGTAAGAACATATCCACCCTGCTTGACACCGACCCACTCGATCTCCGGCTCGGGGCATCCTTTCAGCTGCGGGTCGTTCAAAAATGCCTTTCTGAGAAAGCTCTCAAACCTTACGGCCCGCGCCTCTGCCATCTCGCCGGGGTAGAAGCCAATGCGGCCTTCAAAACGGCACTCGCTTGGAACCGAGGCGAGCCACTCGCCCCCCGATATCGTGCCGATTGTCAAAGCTATTGGGTTGTCGACACCGGCGAAATCGGGCTGAGATATGGGTCGCTCCGCGATCCACTCTTGTTCGAGCTGGCGCAGATGCTCGATAGTCCGAATTGCGATATCGATTGCGCTCCTGCCGGCGGCGACCTCGAATGGATGAGCGGGAACCCCTTGGAGCGTGATAGCAAATTTCATGACGCCGGTATTCGCGCTGACAAGTTTCTCATCGGTAGGCTCCGAAATGAGAACTGCATCGGCGCGGAAACCCTCCGCGAGAACCATTGCCGCTCCATTGCCTGTGGTCTCTTCTTCAATGACTGACTGAAATTGAACCGGGCCTTTCAGGTCGAAACCTGCGGCCGACAGCGCATCGAGGGCAAACAGGTTTGCAGTCAGGCCAGCTTTCATGTCACCCGCACCACGGCCATAGAGCCAGTCCCCGTCGCGAGTGGCCGAGAACGGCTCATATCTCCAACGGGCGCTTGTGCCGACCGGCACAACATCAACATGTGCGTTGAGTGCCAGAGACCTACCGCCTTCTCGCCGCGGCCGTTTCGAGCCAACAACAATGGTAGAGTCTTTGAGTTCAAATCTGGTCGGTGAGAAAGCCGGATCCTTTCCGATGCGAGCTGGATCGATCGCGAAGCTGCGAACGTCATAGCCACGTTCTTCGAGCGCGTTGGAGACAATTTTCTGAATACTAGCTTCATTGCCTCGAAGCGAGGCAGCACGCACCAGCCGCGTCAAAAACTCGACCTGCTCATCGAAGCGGTCCTCAACCGCCTTGATGATGCGCTCGATTTGACGGTTGCTGAGCACAGGCTCAATAGTGGAATACTGCAAAGATGGGGGGTCGCCCACGTCTGCCCTCCTGAATTTTTTAGCCGCTACCTCACCATGAGGCGAAGCCGAACTTTATTGCCCACCAGCCGGGCAAAATGCCGCTAGTTCTAGGCATCCAGTTGGACGACTGATCGCCTCCGCCATGGCGCCATCGATGCTGGACACGCCTGTTTACCTTTGGACACTTGTCTCGAGCGCGCTTCTAGACTTCGACGAGATCTCGCGAGGTCTTAGTCAACAAAACACCGCCGGACTTCTCAACCAGCGCACAATCCGACAAGAAATTATCGTTGCCCGCGTCATCCGTAATCCATGTGAGCAGGTGGAATACCATCCCCTCCCGGATCTGGACAGTGCTCGCCCCATGCAGACTGTTTATACCGGGGCCGCCGGTCCAGGTCGGCGGAAATGAGATCCCGACCGTGTAACCGCAATGCTCGAGCCTCGGGAGCGCCTTGAATGCATCAAGATGAGCCCGCCATGCAGC
>NZ_JAMYQL010000055.1:0-23240 GCF_040320865.1 Mesorhizobium sp. M0598
GGCGCCCCCCCCCCCCCCTCTTGGTGGGGGGGGGGGGGGGCCGCCCCCCCCCCTGGCCGGGGGGCCCCCCCCGCGCTCGCCTATGGCCCCTCCCGGGCCGCTTCGCGGCCACCTCTCCCCCCGCTTCGCGGTGGGCGAGGAACCCAAGTCTACGCCCTGCCTGGACTAGGCCCGGTAAATCCACTGCTCGGGCACGCGCACCGATATCTCCTCGCCGGCCGCGATCGTGCCGGGCTTCTCGACCCAGGCGACGAGCCCGCGCAAGCGCTTCGCCGCCTTCGGGAACAGCAACGCGCCGGCCTCATGGTCGGCCATCCCGGCATTCTCGGCGACCGATCGCCCGGCGATGCGGCAAGGCCCGTTCTGCGCATCGACCTTGACGGTCGCGCCGCCTTTGAAGAACAGCAGCGTGCCGGACGGCAGCATCGAGAGACGCGGCAGGCCTTCGATCAGGAGATTGGCGCCGATCCATTCCGGCTTGATCTCGGCGATGCCCATCCGTTCGGCGACGATCGCCAGCTCGTCCGCCGCCACGATCGACAATTGCCGTTCGTTGCGCATCTCGGTGCCGCGCGGATACCAGGGTTCCCGCCCGCCGGAGCGCCGCGTCGTGCCGGCATGGAAATCGCCGTCGATGCCGTCGAAGCCGAGTTGCAACTGATCCACCGCTCGTGTCTCAAAACGATCGAATGATGCGAGATAGAGCGCTGCCACCCTGGCGGCGAGTTTTCGCGACGGGACGATCTCGACCGGAGTTTCGGCTTCGGGAAAAAGGTCCAGCATGGGTTCGTGCCTCGCGTGATACGCGCAATTAGCCGCGGTCAGCTCATCAGGTCCAGTCGAAAGCGCTGATGCTTCGATCAAGCGGACTGATGCGATTTGCCAGGCGCGTTCCGATGCTGGTGCCGTTCGCGCCGGGCTAATACATGTCGCCCAAAAGCATGCCCTCGGGCTTGAACCGAGGGTGTGCAGCGGTTTTGGGACAATGACATGCGTAAAACAAGAATCTAAAGCATGCGCAATAGCGCACCGCCGATCGAGTAGCCGGCGCCGAAGGCGCAGAGTAGGCCGTAGTCGCCGGCCTTCATGTCGGCATGGTTCTCCGACAGGGCGATGATGGCGCCGGCGGCGGCGGTGTTGCCGAGGCGCTCCAGCACCATCGGCGCGCGGTCGTGGTCGACGTCATGGCCGAACGACAGTTTCAGGATCATGGCGTTCATCCGCGCATTGGCCTGATGCAGCCAGAAGCGCCGGATCGCTTGCGGCGTCAGCCCGTGCTCGGCCAGGAATTCGACGATGAATTTGTGGCCGGCAACGGTGACTTCCTTGAACACCTTGTTGCCGATCTGCTTGATCAGATTGCCTTCCAGATCGATCATGTACGGATCGTCCTGGGTGGCGCGGGTATAGTAACCGAGATTGGTGCGGATGCTGTTCGACATCTGCGTCCAGGCACGCGTGTCGAGCACCTCGAAGCGGCCCGGCCGCTTCTCGCCCTGGGCAAGCCCTTCGACGACCATCGACACGGAAGCGTCGCCGAAGATGAAATGCGTCTGCCGGTCGCGAAAATTGAGGTGACCGGTGATGATCTCCGGCGTCGTCACCAGCACGCGTTTATGCGCCCCTGCCCGCACCAGATTGACCGCGATGTGCAACGCCGCCGCTGCCGAAGAGCAGCCAAGCCCCATATCGAAGCCGGCGCCTTTCGTCCCCAGCGCCTGCTGCATTTCGATGGCGATCGCCGGATAGGGCCGCTGATGGTGCGAGGCCGAGCAGATCACCAGGTCGATATCCCCCGGTTTCAGCCCGGCATGATCGAGCGCCTTGCTGGCCGAAGCGATGCCGAACTCGGCCTCCAGCGACAGCGCATCGTCGGGCCGCGCCGCGAAGCGCGGCGCCATGCGGGTCGGATCGAGGATGCCTTCCCGTTCGATGACATGGCGGGTCTGGACGCCCGAGGCATGGACGATGAAGGCACTGTCCGATTTCTGCAGAAGCGGCTCGCCCGACACCTCGCGGCGGACGTTCTCCATGTCCACCCAGCTGTTGAAGCTGGCGACGAGTTCCTCATTGGTGATCAAGGCTTCGGGGATTTCAACGCCGATGCCGCTGATGATGACGCGATGCATTTCCAGTTCGTCCCGTGCGCAGGCGTTGCGGCTTCATGTCGACGCCGCAAAAAGCTCGGCGCAACCTCTTTTGCACCTAGCCAGTTTATGCCGGCTTAAATCAAGTCCCTGGGACGGGTCTTTACCAGGCGCAGAGCTTGGTATTGGTCTGCGGGTTGTTCCAGCAGGCGCCGTCATCGCGGCTGCGCACGAATTGCCCGGGCAGCGGCACGTTGCGGCGGCCGAGATTGACATAGCCGTAGGCAAAACCCGGTCCGTCGATTTCCAGGACGTAGGTCGGATAACCCGGCGCCGAGATGCGAAAGCTCCCGGTATCGTCCAGCGCCCGATAGCTGCACGAGAAATAGCCGTCGTCGCTGGTGAAGCAGCGCGCTCGCTTGGCCTCCGCCGATAGAGACAAGGCAAGCACAGCGGCCGCACAAATGCTGCCGCCGAAACCCATCTTTTTCAGTGTCATCATCCACCCCCATGGCCCATAAAGGGCCGTGCCCCAGCGAGATGCGCATGACGGCGAAAGCCGGTCAAGCATCCGCTGCTGGCTGTTTTTGGGTGTAGCTAAGAGTTTCTAAGCGGAACGCCGCGCCACGATGAAGAGACGGGGAAAGCGCAGCAACACCTTGCCGCTTGCCGTTTTCGGATAGGCTTCGCTGATCCCGGCCGCGTAGCGCTTCAGGAAAAGCTGCCGCTCGTTTTCGTCGAGCGGATCGAGGAACGGCTTCAGCCCCGTCGATTTCACCCACTCGACGATCGCCTCGGCATCGGCCAGCGGATGGTTGTAGATCGTGTGCCAGATATCGAGCCGATCCGAGAATGGCGACAAAAGGTCGTAATAGAACGCGACCGGCGGCAGCGGCGCGCGGGCCGCGCGCTCGAGCTTTTCGGCGAACGGCATCTCGGCCGCGGTCTCCCGCATCAGCCGGTGCGAAGGCTCGGCCATGTTGTCCGGCATCTGCACGGCAAGCGCGCCGCCGGGCGCCAAAAATCCCATCAACCGCTGGAAGACCGCCGGATGCTCCGGCAGCCACTGGAACACCGCATTGGCAAAGATCACGTCGACCGGTTCGTTCGGCTGCCACGCCGCCGCATCCGCCAGCGCAAGGGTGACGCCGGGCAGGCGCGCCTTCGCCTTCTCGATCATGTCGAGGGAGGTATCGAAGCCGCTGATCTGCGCCTGCGGCCAGCGCTCGACCAGCAATTCGGTCGAATTGCCCGGCCCGCAGCCAATGTCGACCACCCGGCGCGGTTCCGGCACCGGCACCTGCGCAACGAGATCGCGCGCGGGGCGGGTGCGCTCGTCCTCGAATTTCAGGTAGAGGGCGGCGGACCAGTCGGCCATCTTGGTTCCTCAGATCATTTGAGAATTCGCCGCCCTGTAAATGTCTTACCGCGTCAGCCGCTTATACGTCATGCGGTGCGGATTGACAGCGTCCGGGCCGAGGCGGCGGATCTTGTCCTGCTCGTAATCCTCGAAATTGCCTTCGAACCATTCGACGTGGCTGTCGCCCTCGAAGGCGAGGATGTGCGTCGCCAGGCGATCGAGGAACATGCGATCGTGCGAGATGATGACGGCGCAGCCGGCGAAGCTCTCGAGCGCGTCTTCAAGTGCAGCCAGCGTTTCGGTATCGAGATCGTTGGTCGGTTCGTCGAGCAGCAGCACATTGCCGCCGGTCTTCAGCATCTTGGCCAGATGCACGCGGTTGCGCTGGCCGCCGGACAGGTTGCCGACCTTCTGCTGCTGGTCGCCGCCGCGGAAATTGAACGACGCGCAATAGGCGCGGGTGTTGGCTTCGAACTTGCCGAGCTTGACCACTTCGGCGCCGCCCGAGATCTCTTCCCAGACCGTCTTGGTCGGGTCGAGCGCGTCGCGGCTCTGGTCGACATAACCGAGCTTGACCGTCTCGCCGACGCGGATGGTGCCGGCATCGGGCTTTTCCTGGCCGGTGATCATGCGGAACAGCGTCGTCTTGCCGGCGCCGTTCGGGCCGATGACGCCGACGATGCCGCCGGGCGGCAGCTTGAATTCGAGATCGTCGATCAAAAGCGTGTCGCCAAAGCCCTTCGACAAGCCCTCGACCTCGATCACCACATTGCCGAGCCGCTCGCCATGCGGAATGACGATCTGGGTGTCGCTCGGACGCCGCTTGTCGGCTGCATCCAGCAGATCCTGGAAGGCCTGGATACGGGCTTTCGACTTGGTCTGCCGGGCTTTCGGGCTGGACTGGATCCACTCGCGCTCGCGGCCGATCGCCCGCTGGCGCGCATCGTCCTCGCGGCCTTCCTGCTTGAGCCGCTTGGCCTTGGCTTCGAGATATTTGGTGTAGTTGCCTTCGTACGGGATACCGCGGCCGCGATCGAGCTCGAGGATCCAGCCGGTGACATTGTCGAGGAAGTAGCGATCGTGGGTGATGATCATCACCGCGCCCGGATAGGCCCGCAGATGCTTTTCCAGCCACGCCGTCGTCTCGGCGTCGAGATGGTTGGTCGGCTCGTCGAGCAGCAGAAGGTCGGGCTGGCGCAGCAAAAGCTGGCAAAGCGCGACGCGACGGCGTTCGCCGCCCGACAGCTTGGTGACATCGGCCTCCTTGGGCGGGCAGCCGAGTGCCTCCATCGCCATCTCGACCTGCTGTTCGAGATCCCAGAGGTTGAGCCGGTCCATCTCGTCCTGCAGCTTGGCCGACTCGTCCGCCGTCTCGTCGGAATAGTTCATCATCAATTCGTTGTAGCGCTCGATGATGGCGGTCTTGGCGGCGACGCCTTCCATGACGTTTTCGAACACGTTCTTGTTCGGATCGAGCGCCGGCTCCTGCGCCAGGTAACCGACGGTAGCACCCTCGGCCAGCCAGGCCTCGCCGCTCCACTCCTTGTCGATGCCGGCCATGATCTTGAGGATCGTCGACTTGCCGGCGCCGTTGGGACCGAGGATGCCGATCTTGGCGTCCGGATAGAAGGACAGATGAATGTTCTCGAGCACCTTCTTGGTGCCGTAGGCCTTGTTGAGGCCGGCCATGTGATAGATGAACTGGCGTGCCACGCGCGCTTTCCCTGAAAAGTCGACTGATGTCGGATTGAATGGAAGTTGGGGGCTATGTAAGCGATGCGGCCGCGAACGGCAAACAGTTTTGGCCCCAAGCGGATTTGGTCGCACCCACAAACGCTTAGCCGCTTCATTTCGTGCCGGCGCCCAGGCGAAAGCTCCGGTTAACCATTCCGCGTCAAACAATGTTGGATGGGAAATCGCTGGCAGCCGCGATTTCGGGGAGAGAGATCGGGCCGTGTTGAACAGTTTCCTGCTTTTTGCCGAAGCGGTTCTCTATTTCGGCATCATGGTCACGCTTTTCCGGTTCAGGGGCCGCATCGGCCTCGGCGTCTTTGTTTGCGCCCTTGGCGTCATGCATTTCCTGGAAACCTATCTCGCCAGCGTCTTCTACGTCGCGCTGCCGTTCGGCATGGTATCGCCGGGTTCGGCCGTGCTGTTTTCCGGCAAGCTGGTCATGCTGCTCCTGCTCTACATCAAGGAGGACGCGGCAACTGTCCGGCAGCCGATTTACGGCCTGCTGCTCGGCAATGCCCTGATGATCGGGCTCGTGCTGATCCTGCGCCTGCACGACATCGCACCGCTGCCCGACGGCAAGCTTCCCGACATCGGCTTCATCGACGAGATGGGCTGGCTGATGGTGTGGGGCACGACGCTGCTGTTCGTCGACGCCATCCTGATCATTCTGCTCTATGAAAAGCTCGGCAAATATCTGCGCAAGGCGCTTTTCACCCGCATCCTGGTCTCCGTCGCCTGCGTGCTCACCTTCGACCAGGCAGGCTTTTTCACGGCGCTGCATTTCGTCACCGGCGCGCCGGTCGCGGTGTTCTTCGGCGGCTGGTTCGCCAAGATGGCAGCGGCCCTGGTCTACAGCACCATGCTGGTCGGCTATATCAGGTGGTTCGAGGCGCGGCAGGTGCCGGCGGCGCGCGGGCTTTCCGACATTTTCGACACGCTGACCTATCGCGAGCGCTATGAGGCGCTGGTCGAGCATGTCGGTCGCGACGGCCTCACCGGCCTCCTGCACAGGGGGCGCTTCGACAGCGATGGCGAGGCCGCCGTCGCCGCCAGCCTGCGGACCGCCAGGGCGCTCAGCCTGCTGATCATCGATGTCGACCACTTCAAATCGATCAACGACCGCTTCGGCCACGCCGAGGGAGACAAGGTGCTGAAAGCCCTGGCAATTTTGCTTGGCGAACTTGTCGGGACCGAAGATCAATTGTTCAGGATCGGCGGTGAGGAATTCGCCATCCTCGGCTGGCGTCCGCAGCCGCTCGCCAGACTGCTGGGCGAAACCGTCAGGCAAGCGGTCAAGACGTCCGCGAGCACCAGCCGGTTCGACATTACCGTCAGCGCCGGCATCTCGACGGTCAGCGAGACGACCCGTTGCCTTGCCGATCTCTTTGCGCTGGCCGACCAGCGTCTCTACAAGGCCAAATCCACGGGACGCGATCGCGTTGTCGGCGAACCGGGCGGCAACGAAGCAGACGCCCGCAACACATGGACCAGGCCGGAGCGCAGCGCCGGCGCGTAACGCTGCCCAGGCCTGCGATTGGCTCAATCAGGATTGTTTGCGCCGCTGCCATCCGCCGATCGCAACCGAAACCGCCATCAGCGCGATCGCCAGCCATTTCAACGCGGTAATAATCGGGCCGGCTTCGATGTCGTAGGCAATGAACAGAAGAATGCCCGGTACCAGCAGGCCGCAGAGCACGAGCGTGATCCGCTTGATCTGCCATGACACTTTTGCCGCAAGCGCCTGGTCGCCGGGCACGGCGACAAGCGCGGCCCGCATTGCCTTCGGCGCCACCAGCGTGGTCGAAAGACGCAGCGAAATCGGCAGGCCGATGCCGATGATCAGGAAGGCGCATGCCGCCAGGAGCAGCGAAAACTTGATCGCACTGGTTTCGGCCGGTACCGGGAACAGCAGCGCCGCCAGCGGCAGGAAGACACAGAATATCCCGAGCGCGGCAATGGCGATGAAGATCGCCGCGTTGACCAGCGTGAACAATTGGTAGGTGCCGCCGCCGACGGGTTTGGCGAGCGTGGTCATGCGCGCCCACTCCACTTCGGTGTAGGAAAAGCCCGGCCACTCCATATGGCCGTCGCGGATCGCCGTCATGCCCTTGGCCCAGAACGCCAGCCGCGCCAGCGCGCCGCCCGTCATACCACTCATCGCCACCCCCTATGAATGATGCCCCCCGGGATCATACCATCCCCGGTGCAAAGCGACAGTCGCGTACGGCCTGTTTACTGGAACCCGACGGCATCGACCGCGCCCTTCGGGCAGCCAGCCTTGGCTGTCGGCGCCGAGGCAAGCAGCAGGGCACCGAGCGAAGCGTTCGAAGCGATCGGGCCGGTCAGGCCGAGCGTCAGTTCGCCGATCAGCCGCCTGCCGTTCGAAGGATCGACCACGCAGGACACGCGGACCCGGTCGCCCGCGCCTTTGCCGAAGGCACTGTCGAAGGTGCTGCGGATCTGATCGGACGTGAGCTGCTTGCCGATGTTCCTGGCGAAGAGATCGCGCACCGGCGACGCGTTCACCGCGCGCATCAGGTTCAAAGCGACGGAGAAATACTCCTGCTGGCTCTTGCCGTAGCAGGTGCCGTGCTTGATCCATTCATGCCTTTCGAGGGCGGATGCGGTGCCCGGCATCACCTGGTCGAGTTCCGCTCGCGTTTTCGGGTCAAGGGTGACCGGCGGCAAGTCTCGCCAGTGCGCCGGATCGTCGTTCGCCTTGTCGCTTGCGGCGACCTGGCAATAGAAATTTCCGTTCGGCTGCGGCCACAACCCATGCAAGGTGAAGTGGGTCGCCTCGAAACCGGCGGCGGTCTGCGCACGGCATTCGGCCTTGCTGGATTTGGTCTCGCAGAAAGCCGGCTGCCAGCTCAGCGCGAAGACATATTCCGGCTTTCCGGACGCCGATGGCTTGTTCGGCTCGGCAGGCGCCGGTGCAGCCGGCATCGTCGACGCGCTGCCGCCCGAAACACGACCGCAGCTGATCTTAACCCAGCGGCGCTCCGGATCGGCGCCCGGCACGCGAATGAGATAGTGCGTGGGCGCGTCCTTGTTGCCGGCCAGCAGATCATAACTCTGACCAGCCGCGGTCGAGACATTGCCGGGATTCTTGCCGCTCTTGATCGCCTGCGTTGCCGGACAGGCGGCATCGGCGACGAAAGAGCCGGTCATCTTCACATCGGCCCGCGCCGCGCTTGCGCCAGCAAACGCAACAAACACCGCCCCCCATATCGCCCAAATCCGCATTCCGGCACTCCTCGTGATTCACGCCGCAAGCTAGAAACTTGCGACATGTCAGAATTACGATTTCTTTCGCCGGCCGTAAAAACAATCGCCAGCGCATTGAGACGGCTCCCGCGCGGTCGATCAGGATCCGCCCGCCTCCACCCGTTCCGTCAGGGTGCGCAGCAGATCAAGCGAGGCTTTCAGCGCGTCGGCGTCCATACCCTCCGAAACGCGGTTCGCCCAAACATGCTGGCGTGTGCCGATATTCTTGACCGCTGCCCGGCCGGCATCGGTTATCGACAACAGCTTGGCGCGGCGATGCGCCGGGTTGTCGGCGTAGGCGGCAAGCCCCTCCGCAGCCAGTATGTCGGCCAGCCGCTGTACACTCTGACGGGCGAGACCCATGTCGCGGGCGATGTCGGCCACAGATTTCGGCTCCTTCAAAACTGCACCCAAAACCTGCCAGCGCGCTGCCGTCAGCCCGGTTGGAGCGGCCAGCCGGTCGGCCGCATCCAGAAAACTTCCGTTCATCCTGAACACGGCAAGCACCAGTTCGGTGAGCACATTTGCCGCTTCGGTCCTGGTCGTCATTTCTGGCCGGCCTCGATGGTCGCGACGAAATTATTAACGGCTTCGGCTACGACCTCGGGCTTGTCAAGCATCACCCAATGGCCGCTGCCCGCCACGATCTGGCGCGGAATGTCCGTGCGCAGCCGGTAGAGCGCGGCTGGAGTGTCACTGGCCTCGGTAGCCAATACGAACATAGGCCCGCGATACGCATCGAGTGCCGGCTCCGGGTTCCATTCGGCCAGTGCCTTGCCGACACTTGCCCTCGCCGCCGGATCGACCACTGCCGCATCGGCCAGAACACGCTGGCGAACAGCCGCGTTAGGGCCGGCAATCGACGTGTAATAGGCGTTCAGGACATCACGGCCTTGCGGACCGGCCAGATCGCGGACAAAGCCGTCACGAATCGCCTGCGGCAGCGCACGAGGATCGGTCGCCGGGTCGACGAGCAAGACACCGGCGACCCGGTCGGCATGGCTTGCGGCATAAGCGAGCGCCACGCCACCGCCGCCGCTGTGCGCGACAATGAGAAACCGCTTCAGGCCAAACGCGTCGGCCACGGCACCGACATCCATTGCACGACCGTCATAACCATAGTCACCGTCCTGCGCCGGCGCGGAGGCGCCATGACCGCGAAAATCGAAGGCTACCGCCTCGCGGCCTTCGACGGAGAGCTGCATCACCCGGTCCCAGTGGGAAGCGCGGCTGCAATCTCCATGCAGGAACATGATCGGCAGGCCATTGCCGGCGTTGATCCTATAAGTGGCAAGCTGGCCTTGCGGGCCTGGAACAGTGGACGTCATCATGGTCATCTCCCTGGTTTCCTGACTGAACGCAGCAATCCCTGACAACAGGGTGGCCGTCGTGAAGGCGAAGCCGCCAGCAAGATTGCACGCCGCGAAATGGCCCCGGTGGTTTTCATAGTCATACCCCCAATCTGCCGCTGACCATTTGACAGTATGCTGTCATGTAATCACATTGACAGCATGCTGTCAACTACCGTCGAATGGGTACCCACGTCCCTTGACGTCGATCGCTGCGTCGCCCAACAGTCGGCGACGGGAGCGAGACATGCCATTTGACAAGCAGAGGATGCTGGCATCGCCGACCGGCGCCGAGCTCAACGTTTATGTGAAACACGCCATCGGCCAACCGCGCGCCATTGTCCAGGTCAATCACGGGTTGGCCGAGCACGCGGCACGCTATGCCCGTTTCGCCGATTTCCTTGGCGAGCGCGGCTACCAGGTCTACGCGCACGACCACCGTGGCCACGGCGCCACCAAGGCGCCCGACGCGCCACCTGGCAGGTTCGCCGATGCGGATGGCGGTGCCAAGGTCATCGCCGATGTCGCCGCCGTCCATGATCTCATCGCCAGGGAACAGCCGGGCCTGCCGGTCATCGTCTTCGGTCACTCCTTGGGCGCGTCGGTCTCGCTGAACTTTGTCCTCCGCCACTCGGCGCGCATCCATGGCGCCGCGATCTGGAACGGCAATTTCTCGGCCGGACTGCTCGGCCAAATCGCGCTGGCCATGCTTGGTTGGGAAAAGTTCCGGCTTGGCTCAGACGTGCCGTCGCGCATGCTGCCCCGGCTGACGTTCCGGGCCTGGGGCAAGGCGGTGCCCAATCACCGGACGCCGTTCGACTGGCTGTCGCGCGATGCCGCTGAAGTCGAGAAATACATCGCCGACCCGCTTTGCGGCTGGGACGCATCGGTGTCGATGTGGCAGGACATCGTGATGATGACGCTGCATTGCGGCAGCGACCGCAATTTTTCCGGCGTGCGGCGCGACCTGTTCGTCAATCTGGTCGGAGGCGAGCAAGATCCGGCCTCGGACGGCGGCAAGGCGGTCAGCCATCTTGCCGGCCGGATGCACATGATGGGTTTTTCGAATCTTGTTTCAAAGGTTTACGCCAAAACCCGCCACGAAAGCCTGAACGAGATCAACCGAGACATCATCATGGAGGATTTTGCCGCCTGGGCCGACCGCGTGCTGAGGGCACAGTGATACTGGCCCATTGCAAGGGCCGTGACAGCGGCGCGCGGGATTGATAGAGGCTGCGCTTCCGATCAACCACGGTGATCCATGACTGAGCCTCCGCTCAAAGGCATCCGCGTCATCGAACTCGCACGCATCCTCGCCGGGCCATGGGCCGGACAGCTGCTTGCCGACCTCGGCGCCGACGTGATCAAGGTCGAGAGCCCGGACGGCGGCGACGACACCCGCAAATGGGGACCGCCCTTCGTCATCGGCCATGACGGCGAGAACCTTTCGGCCGCTTATTACCATTCCTGCAACCGCGGCAAGCGCTCCATCGCCATCGACTTCTCGACGCCCGAGGGTGCCGAGACGGTGCGCCGGCTGGTCGCGACATCGGATGTGCTGATCGAAAACTTCAAAGTCGGCGGACTGAAGAAATACGGCCTCGACTATGACAGCCTGAGGAAAATCAACCCGCGGCTGATCTATTGCTCGATCACCGGTTTTGGCCAGTCGGGACCGTATGCGCCGCGTGCCGGCTATGATTTCATCATCCAGGGCATGGCCGGCATGATGTCGATCACCGGCGAAGCCGGCCGCGAACCGCAAAAGGCGGGCGTCGCTATTTCGGATGTTTTCACCGGGCTTTATTCGGTTATCGCCATCCAGGCGGCGCTTCGCCATGCCGAGAAGACCGGCGAAGGCCAGCATATCGACATGGCGCTCTACGACACCCAGATCTCGACGCTCGGCAACCAGAACCTCAACTATCTCGTCTCCGGACAGTCGCCGGTGCAGATGGGCAATGCGCACATGAACATCGCGCCCTACGAAGTGGTGCCGGTGAAAAATGGCCACATCATCCTGGCGGTCGGCAATGATGGCCAGTTCGCAAAGTTCTGCGCTGCCGTCGGCCTCGACGAGCTGGCGTCGAACCCTGACTTCGCCACCAATCCCGCCCGCGTCGCCAACCGGGCGAAGCTGCGCGAGCATATGATCGAGGCGCTGAAAGCCTTCGATCGCGACCCGCTGCTGGCCAGGCTCGAAGCCGCCGGGGTTCCAGCCAGCCCGATCAACAACATCGGCCAGATGTTTGCCGACCCGCAGACCATCGCGCGCGGCATGCGGCTCGACCTCGATGACGGCCATGGCAATCTCTTGCCCTCGGTGCGGGCGCCGATGGTCATGTCCGGCACGCCGCTGGTCTATGAGCGCCCGTCGCCGCGTCTCGGCGAACACACCGAAGAAATCCTTGCCGAACTGGAGAGGTCAGGAAAATGAAGACCGGCGGACAACTCATCGTCGATGCGCTCGAAGCCAACGGAACGGACCGTATCTATTGCGTACCTGGCGAATCCTATCTGGCGGTGCTCGACGCGCTGCATGATTCACCGATCCGCACAATCGTCTGCCGCCAGGAGGGCGGTGCCGCAATGATGGCCGACTGCCACGGCCGCCTGACCGGCAGGCCCGGCATCTGCTTTGTCACCCGCGGCCCAGGCGCCACCAATGCCTCGGCCGGCATCCACATCGCGATGCAGGATTCAATCCCTCTCATCCTGTTCATCGGCCAGGTCGCCAGCCACGCCAAAGGGCGCGAGGCCTTCCAGGAGGTCGACTACGTCAGGTTCTTCGGCGATATCGCCAAATGGGTGGTCGAGATCGACGACGCCGCACGGATACCCGAATTCGTCACACGCGCCTTTGCGGTGGCGACGTCCGGCCGGCCCGGCCCGGTCGTCATCTCGCTGCCCGAGGACATGCTGACCAGCCTCGCCGAGGCACCGGACGCCCGGCATTATACCCCTGTCGAGACGCGGCCTGGCGAAGTCGAGCTCGACGCACTGGAAGTGTTGCTCAACAAGGCAAAGCGGCCCTTCGTCATCCTCGGCGGTACGCGCTGGGACGTGGAGGCCGTTGCACGGATGCGGACGATAGCCGAAGCCTGGTCGCTGCCGGTCGGCTGCTCCTTCCGCCGCCAGATGCTGTTCGACCATCTCCACCCGAACTATGCCGGCGATGTCGGCATCGGCATCAATCCCAAGGTAGCAACCGCCATCAAGCAGGCCGACCTTGTGCTGCTGATCGGCGGCCGCATGGGCGAGATGCCGTCATCCGACTACACGCTGCTGAAGAGTCCCTACCCCGACCAGACGCTGGTCCATATCCATGCCGACGCCGGCGAACTCGGCCGCGTCTACCGGTCGGCGCTGGCGATCAATGCCTCGCCTGCCGCTTTCGTCGAAGCCTTTGCCAGACGCAAGCCGGCCGCAACGCCGGTGTGGGCGGCTGAGGCAGCGAAGCTGCACGCCGCCTATCTCGACTGGTCGACGCCTCCGGAGAGCGGCCCGGGCGCCGTGCAGATGGGGCCGATCATGAATTATCTCGAGACGATGCTGCCGGACGACGCCATCCTCACCAATGGCGCCGGCAACTATGCCACCTGGGTGCATCGTTACCATCGCTTCCGACGTTTCGGCACGCAGGCAGCCCCCACATCCGGCTCGATGGGCTACGGCACGCCGGCGGCGGTCGCCGCCAAGCAGCTTTTCCCCGACCGCGACGTGATCGCCTTCGCCGGCGACGGCTGTTTCCTGATGAACGGCCAGGAATTCGCCACAGCCGTGCAATACGGGCTGCCGATCATCGTCATCGTCGTCAACAATGGCATCTACGGCACCATCCGCATGCATCAGGAGCGCGAATATCCCGGCCGTGTCGTCGCCACGGACTTGAAGAATCCCGACTTTGCTGCTTTGGCCCGTGCCTATGGCGGCCATGGCGAGACGGTGGAAAAGACCGCCGACTTCGCCGCGGCCTTCGAGCGAGCGCGGGCCAGCGGCAAGCCGTCGATCGTAGAGATCAGGCTCGACCCTGAAGCCATCACGCCGACCCGCACGATGACCCAGATTCGCGACAAGGCCTGACAAAACAGGATGATTGCCCTGTTTTGTCGTCGTGATCTGCCTATTTGGCCTTCTCGATCTGGCCGCGGATCTCGCCGTCCGCGTGGGCCGCGGTGTGGATGTTGACGTAATATTTGCCTGCCTCAAGATCGGTGGCCTGGGCATCAGTCAATGTCGCCGAACCCTTGATCGGGCTCTTCAGCTTGCCTTCGAACGGCACCACCGGATCGGCGTTTTGACCCTTTGCCGCCGGGCCGTGAATGTGTGCGGCCTTCGCCGGCCCGCTGAGGCCGGAATATCTCACGGTCCAGCCGAGTTTCTTGGTGGCGGTGTTGAACCTGAGCGTGGCGGTGCCCTTGCCCTTCGTGGTGACGGGCGGGTTCTGCTGAGCACCATCGAGCGTCGCCGTCATCTTTATGGTTTCGGCCAAGGCCGGTGAAGCAGAGAAGATGGCTGCAGAAATGGCCAGCGCCGAAAGCATCGGCGTGAAGGACTGGATGCGCATGGAAACCTCCGTTGTGACACCCTTGAGGCGGGTGCACCGGCACAACGATTTTGCGAGCGGATGTTTCCGCCGGTAACGTTCATTTTACCTCCCACTAAAAAGGGGCGGTCGCCCGCCCCTTTTCCGCTACAAGCCAGTTTGACAGCCCTATTTGATGGCTTTGTCGGTGATCGCCGTCGTGTAGGCGCCGGTAGGCTCCTTGCTGATGATCTTCTGGTCGAGCAGCGCCTTGGCGGTGCGCTCGTAGGTCGCCGGATCGAGCTTGCCATCGGCATTGTCGATCAGCTTGGCGACTTCGCCCATCATGCGCTTCTGGTGATTCTCGTCCTGGCCGCCATTGTCCATGACGATGCCGGCCGCTTCGTCGGAATTGTCGACGGCGTATTTCCAACCCTTCATCGAAGCGCGCACGAAACGCACCATCTTATCCTCGAAGGCCGGATCCTTGAGCTTGTCCTCCAGGGCATAGAGCCCGTCTTCGAGCAGATCGTTGCCCATGGCGGAATAGTTGAAGACGGTCAGCTCTTCCGGCTTGTAGCCGGCGTCGATGAGCTGCCAGTACTCGTTATAGGTCATGACCGAAATGCAATCCGCCTGCTTCTGGATCAGCGGCTGCACGTCAAAGCTCTGCTTGAGCACGGTGACGCCGTCCGGCCCGCCATCGGTCTTGAGGCCAAGCTTGTTCATCCAGGCATAGAACGGATATTCATTGCCGAAGAACCAGACGCCGAGCGTATGGCCCTTGAAGTCGGCTTCCGTCTTGACCGGACCGTCCTTCGGGCAGACCAGCTCCATGCCGGCCTTCTTGAACGGCTGGGCGATGTTGACCAGCGGCACGCCCTTCTCGCGCGCAGCCAGCGCACCGCCCATCCAGTCGACGATGACGTCGGCGCCGCCGCCGGCAATAACCTGCTCCGGTGCAATGTCCGGTCCGCCGGGCTTGATGTCGACGTCGAGGCCCTCGGCGTCATAGAAGCCCTTGGCCTTGGCGACATAATAGCCGGCGAACTGTGCCTGGGTGACCCATTTCAGCTGCAGCGTCACCTTGTCCGCGGCCATCGCCTGGAACGCGGCAAGCGACATCGCGCCGGCCAGCATCGAAACAACAAGTCTTTTCATGTTTTTACCCTCTGAAGTTAGCGCCCTAAACCCACCGCCCCTATCCACCACGGACAGAGGGATGCCAAAACGTGACTGCTCTCTCGAAAAGAGCGACCACGCCATAAAAGACCGAACCCGCAAGTGCTGCAACTGCGATTTCCGCCCACACCATGTCGATGTTCATCCGCCCGACTTCCGTCGAAATGCGGAATCCCATGCCGACCACCGGCGTGCCGAAGAACTCGGCGACGATGGCGCCGATCAGCGCCAGCGTCGAATTGATCTTCAACGCATTGAAGATGAAGGGTGCCGCCGCCGGCAGCCGCAGCTTGAACAGCGTCTGCCAGTAGCTCGAGGCATAGGTGCGCATCAGGTCGCGCTCCATATGGCCGGAGGCGGCAAGCCCGGCGACGGTGTTCACCAGCATCGGGAAGAAGGTCATGATGATGACAACCGCTGCCTTCGACTGCCAGTCGAAGCCGAACCACATGACCATTATCGGCGCGACGCCGATGATCGGCAGCGCCGACACCATATTGCCGATCGGCAAAAGCCCGCGCCGCAGGAACGGCACGCGGTCGGCGGCGATGGCAACGAGGAAGCCGGCGCTGCTCCCCACCACATAGCCGAAGATAACCGCCTTGAAGATGGTCTGCCTGACATCGGCCCCCAGCACCGGCAGCGAGCCGACGATGCGTGCACCGATGGCGCTTGGCGGCGGCAACAGGATGAAGGGAATGCCGGCACCACGCGTCACCGCCTCCCAGATGATCAGGATCCAGGCGCCGAAGATGGCCGGAATGATCAGGCGCAGGGCGGTTGACGCCCAGCGCGATGTCGGGCGAAACGACGACAAGACCGTTACGCAGCGCCAGGCCAAAAACCACGCCGCGACGAGCAGCAGATAGAAGGATGCGCGAGCGCTGCCCTCATTGCCGGTTATGCCGGCGAGCAGCATCCACGCTGCGCCATGCGCGCCAAGGAACAGCAACACCACCCCGATCATCGGTGGAAAGTTGTCGGCCTCGATTGCCACGAGCAGCAAAATGAAAATCAACACCGTAGTCGCCATGCCGTAACCGGGCGTAGCACTGACGAGCGGCCAAAGAAGCAGCGCGCCGACAAGCAGGACAAGCGCGGCATACCCCTGCCAGGATCGAGGCGTGATTGAGGAAAGGCTCAGGATGGAGCTCATGCCGGCCTCCCGCCCATGGCGCGGTCGACAAGGCGCCCGGCGATGCCGACGACCATCACCAGCAGCGCCGCGACCACCGACCCGGCAACCAGAGCCGACCAGATGTCGATGGTCTGGCTGTAGTAGGCGCCGGCGAGCAATTTGGCACCGATGCCGGCGACGGCGCCGGTCGGCAACTCGCCGACGATGGCGCCGACCAGGCTGGCGGCCACCGCCACCTTCATCGAGGTGAACAGGAACGGCACCGAAGCCGGCACGCGCAATTTCCAGAAGGTCTGCGAGGCACTGGCATTATAGGTGTGCATCAGGTCGAGATGGGTGAGCTCGGGCGAGCGCAGTCCCTTCACCATGCCGACCGCCACGGGGAAGAACGACAGATAGGTCGAGATCAGCGCCTTCGGGATAAGCCCGGTGATGCCGACCGCCGCCAGCACGACGATGATCATCGGCGCCACCGCCAGGATCGGAATGGTCTGCGAGGCGATGATCCACGGCATCAGACTGCGGTCGAGCGTCGCCACATGCACGATGCCGACGGCGATGACGATGCCGAGCGCCGTGCCGAAAGCAAAGCCGAGCAGCGTCGACGACAGCGTCACCCAGGCATTGTAGACAAGGCTGCGGTTCGAGGTGATGCTACGCAGAAAGGTGTTTTCGAAAAAATTCACCGCCACCTGATGCGGCGCCGGCAGCGTCGGCTTCGGCTGTACCAGCGTCTTGCCGATGAATTCCACAACACCCGGCGTCTGATTGGCGCGGCGGTCGAGATCGCGCTGGAACGGCGCGTTGAGGATGACAGCCATGACGTACCAGACGACGACGACGCCCAGGAGGATCGAGGTCACCGGAACGATCTTGTCGCGAAACGAGTCCATCTAGTGGTCCTCGCAGGATGGGTGCCCTCCTCTCCCCAACGGGGAGAGGGTGGCCGGAGCGAAGCGGAGGCCGGGTACTTTTGCTACGGCAATCGTTTCTTTCGTCATCCTAGGGCGAAGCAAGGAGCGAAGCGACGCGGCGCAGACCCTAGGATCCATGCCGTTACCTCCCTGCTTCGCAACGGTGCGGAACATTGCTCCCTCCACACCGCTCTGCCCGGCGAATATTCTGAACCGCTTGCGCCTTTCGGCTAATGTCACGGCATGGATCCTAGGGTCTGCGCACGCCGCTTCGCGGCGGCTCCGCCCTAGGATGACGAAGGCATTGTTGACCGCTCCCTCGCGGGGCGGAGGCACCTCCTGCGTTGAACGCGCAAGCCCGTCGCGCGCGCCCTCAATCATCATAGCTGTGCCCTGCCCTCAGCCCGTCCCGCACGCGTGCCGCGATCGCCAGGAACTCCGGCGTCTCGCGGATATCGAGCGGCCGCTTTTTCGGCAGCGTCGATTCTATGACGTCGCTGACACGCCCCGGGCGCGGCGACATGACGACGATGCGCGTCGACAGATAGACCGCCTCAGGGATCGAATGGGTGACGAAGCAGATAGTCTTGTTGGTCCGCTCCCAAAGCTCCAGCAGCTGTTCGTTGAGGTGATCGCGCACGATCTCGTCCAGCGCGCCGAACGGCTCGTCCATCAACAAAAGGTCGGCGTCGAAGGCGAGCGCCCGCGCGATCGAGGCGCGCTGCTGCATGCCGCCCGAAAGCTGCCAGGGGTATTTCTTCTCGAAGCCGCTGAGGTTGACAAGGTCGAGGGTTCGCTTGATGCGCGCCGCCTGCTCCGCCCTGGACAGGCCCATGATCTCCAGCGGCAGTGCCACATTGCGCTCGATCGTGCGCCACGGATAAAGTGCGGCCGCCTGGAAGACATAGCCATAGGCGCGGCTCTGGCGCGCCTGCTCGGGCGTCATGCCGTTGACGGAGATGGCTCCCGATGTCGGCTTCTCCAGATCGGCGATGACGCGCAGCAAGGTCGTCTTGCCGCAGCCGGAGGGCCCGATGAAGGACACGAATTCCCCCTTGCCGATCGTCAGGTCGACATTCGACAGCGCCTGTACCGGACCATCATTGGTCTGGAAGGTCAGGCCAAGCTTGCTTGCCGAAACAACGGCTGGCGATACTCCCGTCATCGGCCGTAGCCTGTCGCTTCCGGCCACTGCGGCGCCGGCCGGAATCCCATTGATTTTACCCCGATGTTGCTTTCCACTCGCCCAGTCCTACTCGCCGCAGTTTTACTCGCCCCAGTTCTATGCGCCCCAGTTCTACGCGCCCTTGTCCCATCAGATAGACGCCCGGAGTTGCCCCGATGTCGCCCAAACCGACTTGCCATCTTATCCGCCCTGAAAGCTCTTATGAAGGCAAGCAGGGCCTGAGTTATTTCGCCGGTATCGCCGCCGAAACAGTCGGCTCGTCCGGCATCTGCATGCATCTGCTGACCATGCCGCCGGGTGCCCGCGCCAAGGCGCATATGCACGAAAACCATGAAACCGCGATCTATGTGCTCTCCGGCGAAGTCCATACCTGGTATGGCGACCGGCTCGAACAGCATATCGTGGTCAAGGCCGGCGATCTTTTCTATATTCCCCCCGGCGTGCCGCATCTGCCGGCCAATCTGAGCGACGGCCCCGCCTCGGCGGTCATTGCCCGCACCGATCCCAACGAACAGGAAAGCGTCGTCCTGCTGCCGGAACTGGACGGGTTGGTCGCCTGACGCCGGCATCGAGGCAGCGGTCGTCATCGGCACCGTCACGAACATGATTTCAGCGGTCCTATCTCCTCAAGGCCGGGAATGGTCACGAAGAAACCGTCCCCTCCTCTGTTGATGACCTTGACGACATCCGTGGTCGTGCCCTCCTCGCCCTCGGCGAAACAGGTGGAGCTCAACAACAGGGTGCCAGGCGCCGTCGTCAGTCGCTGTGCGAACTGGCAGCCGCTGCCATAGGTTTCGACGCCGTCGGCGGTCAGCACGACATAATCGTCGCTGTCCTGATAACCGAGCCGTACACCAGCGCAACCGACCTCATTGCCACAGGAGCCGGCAAGGACGTCAGCCGCCGCCGGCCCGGCGGCAAGGATCACCGCGGCCATTGAGATAATCGCTCCGTGGCTCGCCAAGCTCAAACGCCCGTCGCCGGGATGCCCGTCCGTTCCACCTTGCGCGGCGCGGAAATTTCCTTCCACGTCGACAGCGCCCGGTTGACCGCCGCGTTCGGCTCGCGAGCGACGAACTCGCCATGGCCGGGCTTCGCCTTGACCTCGTTTTCCTCGATCGACAGTTCGCCGCGCGAGAAGACAAAGCGCGGCAGGCCGGTTACCTCAAAACCCTCGAAGACATTGTAGTCGATCACCGACTGCTGCTTCTTGGTCGTGATCTTCTTCTTGCGCATGGGGTCCCATACGAGGATGTCGGCGTCCGCGCCTTCGACGATGGCGCCCTTCTTCGGGTACATGTTGAGGATCTTGGCGATGTTGGTCGAGGTCACCGCGACGAACTCGTTCATCGTCAGCCGGCCGGTCTTGACGCCGGTCGTCCACAGCACCGGCAAACGATCCTCGAGCCCGCCCGTGCCGTTCGGGATCTTGGTGAAGTCGCCGACGCCGTTGCGCTTTTGTTTGGTGGTGAAGGCACAATGGTCGGTCGCCACCACTTGCAGCGATCCGGCCTGTAGGCCGGCCCACAGCGAATCCTGGTGCAGTTTGTTGCGGAAGGGCGGGCTCATCACCCGGCGCGCCGCATGGTCCCAGTCCTTGTTGAAATATTCGCTCTCGTCGAGCGTCAGGTGCTGGATCAGCGGCTCGCCGAATACCCGCATGCCTTTCTGGCGCGCCCGGCGGATGGCTTCGTGCGCCTGCTCGCAGGAGACATGCACGACATAGAGCGGCACACCGGCCATGTCGGCGATCATGATGGCGCGGTTGGTCGCCTCGCCTTCCACTTCAGGCGGGCGCGAATAGGCGTGTCCCTCCGGGCCGCTGTTGCCCGCCGCCAGCAGCTTCTGCGACAGCGCCGCCACAACGTCGCCATTCTCGGCATGGACCAGCGGCAGCGCGCCAAGATCGGCACAGCGCTGGAACGATGAATAGAGCTCGTCGTCATCGACCATCAGCGCGCCCTTGTAGGCCATGAAATGCTTGAACGAGGTAATGCCCCTGTCGACGACGGTGGCCATCTCGTCGAACACCTGCTTGCCCCACCAGGTGATCGCCATGTGGAAGGAATAGTCGCAGGACGCCTTCGAAGTCTTGTTGTCCCACATCTGCAGGGCCTCGAGCAGCGACTGCTGCGGCCCTGGCAGGCAGAAATCGACGACCATCGTCGTGCCGCCGGCAAGGGCCGCGCGGGTGCCGGATTCAAAATCATCGGCCGAATAGGTGCCCATGAACGGCATTTCGAGATGGGTATGCGGGTCGATGCCGCCCGGCATCACATAGCAGCCGCTGGCGTCGAACTCATGGTCGCCATGCAAATCCGAGCCGATGCCGATGATCTTGCCGTGCTTGAACAGCACGTCGGCCTTCCACGTGCGGTCGGCGGTGACGATGGTGCCATTCTTGATGACTTTGGACATTTTCTTGTTCCCTTGTTTCGTTCGCGCTTCTTTATGAGCGCCTTGCTTGATCAGGTCGGTTCAGCGTCGAGGAACCCTGAACGGCCTCTACATGACTCCAACTTCCCGCAATATCTCCTCGACGCAACCATCGAAGGAATTTGCCAAGTCTCCAGTCGAAAACCTGAGCACACGATAGCCCTGTCGGCCAAACCATGCATCACGTATGCGGTCCTTCTCCATTTGCTCCGGCATAAAGTGATGCTCTCCATCCACCTCGATGACGAGGTTCTTCTCGTGCAGAACGAAGTCCGCAATATAAGGCCCAATCGGCGCCTGCTTCCTTGCATGTAACCCGTAGAGGCGACGGAACTCCTTCAGCTCGGACCAGAGCTTACGCTCGCCCTCTGTCATGTTCCGGCGCAACATTCTTGCACGTTTGATGGCGGCTGGATCGATCGCGGTCGGTGCCAAGACGAGTACCCCCACCCTCAATTCCTCCCCACAAGGGGGAGGGAGGCTTGGTGCCGCGCTGTCACAGCTGAACCCATCAAAGCTTTCGCCATAGAAAAAGACATCGGCATTGCTAGTCCCCCTCCCCCTTGTGGCAGGGCAATCGCATTTGGATTCTTACGAAGATGGACCCCCACCCTAACCCTCCCCACAAGGGGGAGGGAACGCTGCCGCACGCCCTTACTTCCCCTTTTGGCGCCGCAAGGCAGGCAATTTGCCGAGGTCAGCGCCAACGGAAGTCTCCCTCCCCCTTGTGGGGAGGGGTTAGGGGTGGGGGTACGGCGCCAACATCTCACCCCACAATCTCCGCCGTGTCGACCACCGCGTGGAACAGCACGTCGGCGCCGGCCGCTGCCCATTCCTTGGTGATTTCCTCGGCCTCGTTGTGGCTGAGACCGTCGACACAGGGGCACATCACCATTGCGGTGGGTGCGACGCGGTTGATCCAGCAGGCGTCATGGCCGGCGCCGGAGACGATGTTGCGATGCGTATATCCCAGGCGCTCCGCCGCATCCCGCACAGCCTTGACGCAGCCCGCGTCGAAAGTGACCGGATCGAAATGGCCGACCTGCTCGATTTGATATTTGATGTCGAGCGCGTCGCAGATCGTGTCGATGCCTTCGCGGATGCGCCCGTCCATGGCGTCCAGCACCTCCTTTTCCGGCGAGCGGATGTCGATGGTGAAGACGGTGCGCCCGGCAATGATGTTACGCGAGTTCGGATAGACCTCCATATGGCCGACCGCGCCGACGGCGTCGGGCTGATAGTCCATGGCGATCTCGTGCACCAACTCGATCACCCGCGCCATGCCGAGCCCGGCATTGCGCCGCTTGGGCATCGGCGTCGAGCCGGTATGCGCCTCCTTGCCGGTCAGCGTCACCTGCAGCCATTTCAACCCTTGCCCATGGGTGACGACACCGATGTCGATGCCCTCGTCCTCGAGGATCGGGCCCTGCTCGATATGCAATTCGAAGAAGGCGTGGATCTTGCGTTCGCCGACCTTTTCGGTGCCCTTCCAGCCGATCCGTTCGAGCTCCTCGCCGAATTTCTTGCCGTCCTTGTCGACATGCGAATAGACGTCGGCCTGATCGAGCACGCCGGCGAACACCCCGGATGCCATCATCGCCGGCGCAAACCGCGCGCCTTCCTCGTTGGTCCAGTTGGTGACGACGATCGGGTGCTTAGTCTTGATGCCGAGATCGTTGAGCGAGCGCACGACCTCCAGGCCGCCGAGCACGCCGAGCACGCCGTCATATTTGCCACCGGTCGGCTGGGTGTCGAGATGGCTGCCGACATAGACCGGCGGCAGGCTCGCATCGGTGCCTTCGCGACGGGCAAACATCGTGCCCATCTCGTCGACGCCCATTTCGAGCCCCGCCTCATCGCACCAACGCTTGAACAGGTGCCGCCCTTCGCCGTCCTCGTCAGTCACGGTCTGGCGATTATTGCCGCCGGCAATGCCGGGGCCGATCTTCGCCATCTCCATTATCGAATCCCACAAACGGTCTGAATTGATTCGCAGATTCTCGCCGGGGGCGGCCATATTCTAAAACCTCATTGGTTGTGGCACGCCAGCGTCCCCCTCCCC
>NZ_JAMYQL010000056.1:0-22606 GCF_040320865.1 Mesorhizobium sp. M0598
GATAAGGTGTTCCACGGACGGCTCCCTTGTTTGAGATCTCAACGAACTCATTCTGGCACATCCGATGCCGTCGGGCGCCGTCCACCCCATCATGCCGTGACATTGGAGCGCCGCTGCGATGGGATTTTGATGCCGCGTTCGTTGCTTTTGCCCACCACCCGCGCCTAGTCCATGCCAGCTCCTTCGAAGCTCAAGGCTTATCGCGCCAAGCGCGAGTTCACGAGGACGCCGGAACCAGCCGGCGGTCTGGTTGCCGGTGAGGGCAATCGTTTCGTTGTCCACAAGCATCACGCCACCGCCGATCACTACGATCTTCGCCTGCAGGTCGGCGACGTGCTGAAGAGCTGGGCGGTGCCGCGCGGCCCGTCGCTCAATCCGGCCGATAAAAGGCTGGCGGTCGAGACCGAGGACCATCCGCTCGAGTATATCGACTTCGAAGGTGTCATTCCCGAAGGCGAATATGGCGGCGGGCCGATGATCGTCTGGGACACCGGCGTCTGGGCGCCGATGGACGATGTCGAGAAGAGCCTGCGCACCGGTTCCTTCAAGTTCCGCCTCGCCGGCGAAAAGCTGAATGGCGGCTGGATGCTGACGCGGCTGAAACCGAAGCCCGGCGAGGATGAGGGCAAGAAGAACTGGCTGCTGTTCAAGGAGCGCGATCTCGCCGCCGACGCCAAGCTCGACATACTGGAAGCCCGGCCGGAAAGCGTCAAATCCGGACGCCGCATCGAGGAACTGGTGGCAACGCCGAAGCCGGCCGCTGCCAGGCCGGTGGTGCTGAAGCCAGGTGCTTTGCCGGGCGCCGTCAAGGCGCCGCCGCCTTCCCGGATCGAGCCGCAGCTGACTACGCAGGTTTCGAAACCGCCGGGCGGCGATGACCCAGCGGCCCGAACGGGCGAAGTTTGGCTGCACGAGATCAAATTCGATGGCTACCGCACCATGGCGCATCTCGCTAACGGCGCAGTCAGGCTGATCACCCGCGCCGGCCTCGACTGGACGAAGCGCTATGGCGACCTGCCGCCTGCCTTCGCCAGGCTGCCGTGCCGCGAGGCGATCATTGACGGCGAGGTCGTCGCGCTCGACGCCAAGGGCATCAGCCGCTTTGCCCTTTTGCAAGACGCGCTGGCCGAAGGCGCCGGCAACAAGCTCCACTTCTACGCCTTCGATCTTCTGTATCTCGACGGCTGGGACCTGAGACAAGCGCCGCTCCGCCGGCGCAAGGCGCTGCTTTCGCAATTGCTATCCGGTCTCGGCGCCAATTCGGCCATCCAGCTCAGCGATCATGTCGAAGGAGACGGCCAGGCACTTTATGACCAGGCATCCGAGATGGGGCTCGAGGGTGTCGTCTCCAAGCGCGCCACGGCAATCTACCAGAGCGGCCGTACCAAGACCTGGACCAAGACCAAGGCGCTTCAGACCGGCGACTTCGTCATCGCCGGCTACACAGTCTCCGATGCGGCAGAGGGGTTGGCTGCACTTGGCCTCGGCGAATTCGAAGATGGCGAATTGCACTATCGCGGCAAGGTCGGCACCGGCTTCGACGCCGCCACCGCCGGCGAGTTGCTGGCCAGGCTGGAGCCGCTAAGGGCGGGTGCATCCGCGCCGGAAGGGGTTCCCCGCGAAATCATGCGCGAGATGAACTGGGTGCGGCCGCTGCTTTCGGCGCATATCCACTACGCCAACCGGACCACCGACAATGCGCTGCGCCATGCGGTGTTCCGCGGCCTGCGCGACGTCGGCCTGTCGACGCCGGTTTCGGCCAAGCGCAAGCGGCTGATCGCCGAGGCCGACCTCGCCACCATCTGGGTGACCAACCCGACGCGACGGCTGTTCGGCAAGACCGGCCCGACCAAGCTCGACATTGCCGTCTATTACGCGCTGGTCGGCGATTTCATGCTGCCGCACATTCTCGGCCGGCCGGTGTCGCTGGTGCGCTGCCCGACCGGCAGGCCGCAGGACTGTTTCTTCCAGCGCCACGCCTTCACCGGCATGCCGCCCTCCGTGGCGACTTTCGAAGCAACCAATTCGGAGGGCGAGACCAAATCCTATCTCTCGGTGGAAGACGCCAAGGGCTATCTGGCGCTGGCGCAGTTCGGTGTCGTCGAGTTCCACACCTGGGGCACCCATCGCACGCGGCTCGACAAGCCGGACCTGATCGTTTTCGACCTCGACCCGGGCGAGGGGATCGCCTGGCGCGAGGTGGTTGAGGCGGCGGTGCACATTAAGGGCGAGCTGGAGGCGCTAGGGCTGGTGCCGTTCGCCAAGACGTCCGGCGGCCACGGCATCCACATATCAGTGCCGGTGACGCAAAAGCAGAACTGGAAGAAACTGCACCAGGCGACCAGCGCCATCTCGACGCATCTTGCCGCCACCGCGCCCGACACTTTCACCACCACCATGGGCAAGGATAACCGCAAGCGGCGCATCTTCATCGATTATCACCGCAATGCGCGCGGCCACACCTCGGCGGCTCCCTATTCGCTGCGCGCCCGCACCAATTTGCCGGCCTCGACACCGGTGAGCTGGAGCGATCTGGCGACCATCGACGCTCCGCAGGATCTGAATTATTCGTCGCTGCCGGGGCTGCTGGCGACGTCAGGCGACCCTTGGGCCGACATGGAAGATTTCGCCCGGGATTTGCCAGTGATGGGCACCGCGAGATAGTCCCGCGGGCGCGGCCCCAGACTCCATCGACGCTCCGGAAAATTTGAATTATTCTTCGCCACGGACCTCTTACCTGCAGGGGCTCCGGCGGAGGAAGATTTCGCTAGGGATTTGCCGGTATTGTAAGGGGTCGATGTAGGATTTCGGCAGCCCCGTCCGTCCTCCGGACGAATGAACGCTGCGAACAGTTCGACAGCACAAGGCCGCGTAGGAGTATTCATGGCGCCCAGGGCAAGTTGGAAAGGTTACCTCAAGCTCAGTCTGGTCAGCTGTCCGGTCCGGCTCTATCCGGCGACGAGCGCGAGTGAACGCATCAGCTTCAACCAGCTGCACAAGAAGACGCACAACCGCATCAACATGAAGCCGGTCGACCCCGAGCTCGGGCTGGTCGAGCGTTCGGACCTGGTCAAGGGCTACGAATACGAGGACAAGCAGTACATCATCATCGAGGACTCCGATCTCGATGCGGTACGCATCGAATCCAATCATACGATGAACATAGAGGCCTTTGTCGACGAGCATTCGGTCGACGTCATCTATCAGGACGCGCCCTATTACCTGGCGCCGGACGGCGCAATGGCCGAGGAGACCTTCGCCGTGCTGCGCGAAGCCATGCGCAAATCCGGCAAGCTGGCGATCGCCCGCCTGGTGCTGTCCAGCCGCGAGCGCGTGGTGACGATCGGCGCGCGCGAGAACGGCATGTTCGTCTGCACCTTGAGGAATCCGAACGAAGTGCGTGGCACGGCTGAGTATTTCGGCAATATCCCGGCCGGAAACCCCGATCCCGAAATGCTGCAATTGGCCGAGGCGCTGATCAAGCAGAAGGAAACCACCTTCGATCCGAAGAATTACGAGGACCGCTACGAGATCGCGCTGATGACAATGATCCGCGAGAAACTCAAGGGCCACAAGCCGATCATCGCGGCGGCCCCCGAGCGCGGCAATGTCATCAATTTGATGGATGCGCTGAAGGCCAGCCTGTCCCAATCGGCCAAGCCGCCAGCCAAGTCGAAGAGCAAGGCCGATGAAACGGCCAAGCCCGCGGCGAAATCCGCCAAGGCCAGCGCCGCCGCGGCCAAGGAAAACCCGCTCAAGGCGAACCTTCTCAAAGCCGTCGGCAAGAGCAAGGCGTGACGGCTCTCGCCGGCACGGTCTTCGGCATCGTCGGCGCGCTGGCCGCCTTTCCGCTCAGGTTGGCGGCGCGCGAGGTCGAGCGCCAGCACGGCGAGTTGCGGCGCGGCGTCACTCGGCGCACCACACATGTCGTGTTGGGCCGCATGTTGCTCGCCAGGGCCGGCGATACCGAGATTGAGCGCCGCGTCGTCACCGAGCGCGCGGCCGGGCGCAAGCTGGTCAGCGAGAACGGCTTCCTGCGCCTGCTCAGGCTGATGAAGGCGCCGGAGGCTTCGGCGCTGTCGCGGCAGTCGCTGATCGACCAGTCGCGGCTGACCGGCGCGGATCTCGACCTTTTGTCGCTGTTCGATGCCTTCGAGCATGATTGCGAACCGTATTCCTTTCGCGACCTAATCCTCGCCCGCAAATATGCCGGGCTGGTTGCCGGCGGCGCCTCATGGGGGGCGATTGCGCGCTCGGTGCACCGGTCGGGCCCGGTCGCCTCGCTCACCGCCAAGTCGCTTGCCGTCGGCTCACAGCATGGGCGGGCCGATGCGATCTATCTCGAGGGCGGCCAGAGCGAACTCGACGGCCAGTTGCTGTTCGATCTGGGAACGCAGGATGACGACACGCTGGAAGAGCTGTTCGCCGATGCCGAGGCGGCGGAAGGGGCTGAAGACCACGAGCAGGCGGCGGCCCTCTACCAGCGCTGCCTGGCCATCGACCCGAGCGATGCCATCGCCGCCTTCAACCGCGCCAACTGCCTGCGCGCCGCCGGCCAAGCGGCCGAGGCGGCGCACGACTATGCCCGCGCCATCAAGTGCGACCCCGGCTTCGTCGAGGCCTGGTTCAATCTTGCCGGGCTGATGAGCGAAGAGCGGCGGGTAGCCTCGGCGCGCCGCCATTTGTTGAAGGCGATCGCATTGGACGCTGATTATGCCGATGCGGTATTCAACCTTGCGAGGCTGGAGTTCGACGCCGGCAATCTCGCCGAGGCGCGGCGTCGCTGGGTGCGCTATCTCGAGCTCGACGCCAATTCCGAATGGGCGCGCATGGCGGCCAAGGGGATACAGTTCGTTGATTTGCAGCTGGCGCAAAAGTCGGCGTCCTACTGACATGCTTGATTCAAAAACCATTCGAAAAACAGTTTCAGAAGAACTTCATGCGCGCCTGGGGGCGAAATGGTTCAAGCCGGACACCGCCAAGCTTCTGGTAGCATCCGCAGACAATTTGACCGACTTCAGCATCGAGTTCGACTGCTATGCTGACCGCCGGTACGGAGACTATGACTGCTCACTCTCGGCCGTCTTCAAATGGAAGAAATTCGCCAAGTCATACAGGGACTTTAGCGCTTGGAATGCGATTAAGGATCCAAGTTCGGCACAGTTCAAAACTAAAAGCTCCGAGCAATTGAACGCACAATTCCTCGGAGTTGCTTTCGATGGGATTGACAGCGACTTTGTTAGAAGCCGAGGGCCGTTTTGGGTCGCGAATGAACAGAACCTGGACGGGTTCATAGCCCAGTGCGTCGATGATTTGGATGGCAAGGTCGGCGAGTGGATCAAGAGGTGGTTCACTTGGTCTTCGGCGCTGGATGTCATGAACGGTAACGAGCAGTTGTGCGGAACGTGGCGAGATCATGCTTACTTTTGCCTGCTGGAACAGGTTCATGGGCGTGAAGCAGCTTGCTCCTGGGTTGGCGGTCTCGATCGGGCAAACTGGCCCGAATATCAGACAGCCCAGATCGAGTATCTGCGGTCACAAGTTTGTAACGCGAGTGCAGCGCGGCCATAGTCGTTGCGGGCCTACCTGGAGTTCGAAGCCCGATGCCAACCGCCTTCCTATTCGACGGCCCCGAAACCGCCGCCATCACCATCCTACTCGCCCACGGCGCCGGGGCGCCGATGGACTCGGCCTCGATGACCGCCACGGCAAAAGCGCTAGCCGCAGCCGGCTTCCGCGTCGCGCGCTTCGAATTCCACTACATGGCGGCTCGCCGCTACGGCCACCGCAAGCCGCCGCCGCGCGCCGAGACGGTTAACCCGGAATACGTCAAGGCGATCGCAGACCTCCGGGCGAAGGGCGTGAAGGGTCCGCTGATCGTCGGCGGCAAGTCGATGGGCGGACGCGTCGCTTCGATGATCGCCGACGAGATGTTTTCGAAGGGCGAGATTTCAGGGCTGCTGTGTCTCGGCTATCCCTTCCATCCGCCTGACAAACCGACGCAGCTTCGGACAAAACACCTGGCCGATCTCAAGACGCCGACAGTGATCTTCCAGGGCACGCGCGACGAGTTCGGGACCAAAGACGAGGTCGCGACCTATGCTCTGTCCGACGCAATCGAGATCTTCTGGCTGGAAGACGGCGACCATGATCTGAAGCCGCGCAAAAACATCTCCGGCTTCTCCACCGCCGATCATCTGAAGACGCTCGCTGATGCGGTGAAGGCGTGGACCGAACGCATCGTGCGCTGAAGCAGGCCGATGAAGATCGCCACCTTCAACGTCAACAACATCAACAGCCGGCTGCCGAACCTGCTCGCATGGCTGGCTGCCGCCAAACCCGACATCGCCTGCCTGCAGGAGCTCAAGGCGAGACAGACGCAGTTTCCGCGCACTGCGCTGGCGGCCGCCGGCTACGGCGCGGTTTGCGTCGGGCAGCCGACCTGGAACGGCGTCGCCATCCTTTCGCGTGGCGCAGAACCCGTTCTGACCCGTAAGGCGCTGCCCGGCGACGACAGCGACCAGCAGGCGCGCTACATCGAAGCGGCGGTCAACGGCATCGTCGTCGCCTGCCTCTACGCGCCGAACGGCAATCCGCAGCCCGGGCCGAAATTCCAGTACAAGCTCAACTGGCACGAGAGGCTGGAGGCGCATGCGGCACAGTTGCTCGACACCGGCCTGCCGGTGGTGCTGGCCGGCGACTACAACATCGTGCCCGAGCCGCGCGACATCTACCCGACCCGCTCCTATGACGACAACGCGCTGGTGCAGCCGGAAAGCCGCGCATCGTTCCAGCGGCTGCTCGACCAGGGCTGGCTTGACGCGCTGCGCAAGAAGCACCCGAACGAGACGCTCTACACATTCTGGGACTATCGCCGCAACCGCTGGCCGCGCGATGCCGGCCTGCGCCTCGACCATATCTTGCTCAGCAAGAAGCTGTCGCGCCGGCTGGTAGCGGCGGGCATCGACCGCGACATGCGCGGCGAGACCGGCGCCAGCGATCACGCGCCGGTCTGGGTGGAGTTGAAGTGAGGCACGGAGGCTGGCGCCGCCTTTCCGGGCGGCAACCAGTCAGGTTGGCCGCGCCGCTTCGCGGGCGAACGCCTCGGCATGCCGGCAACCCTCGACGATCTCGAAGGCCATCTGATGGTCGGCTTCCGCTCGTCGCGGACCGGCGAGGTCATGCCGCTCGAATTCACCGTCGGCGGCGCGTTGCGCTATGTCAGCCTGCCCAACCAGGTGACGGTCAACGGCTCCGACACGATGGCGGAGCTGGCGCGTCTCGGCTTCGGCCTGGTGCAGGCGCCGCACTACCGCTTCGCCGGGGATTTCGCACGCGGCACGCTTGTCGAAGTGCTGCCGGATTACCCGCCGTCGCCGACACCGCTGTCGGCGCTCTACCCACAGAACCGCCAGCTCGCGCCACGGGTACGCGTGTTCATCGACTGGGTGACCGGGATTTTTGGCGAGGATGGGACATCGGGCCGGGTGTGATCGTCCGGGCCGCCGGCTACTTTGCGAAGGGCGATCGGACGAGATAAACATCGCACTTGGGTTTAGTGACAAGCGCACCGCCGGCGCCTATGCCGTGACGGGCGGATTGGGTGAGGACAAAAGCTGCGCTCTCGCTGCGTTCGCGTCGTAGGGCCGGCAAACTGTAAGAGATCTGCGACATTGTTGCGCTGATCGAAGCGAGGGAAACCGAAAAGCCGATGGTTGCGGAAGGTACAAAAACGGACCGCTTCACCTTCACGATGGAAAATTCGGACAGTTAGCCGACAACTCGGCCCATGCTCGATCCAATTCGAGTTTCGATTGGGTCTTTTCAATGCTTTTCGCGGTAGAGTTGTCGATGAAGTTGCTTTCGACCCGCATGACTCGAAAATTTCCACCTGATGGCCGCTGATAGAGGACAATATAGCCGCAGTAACGATCGATGTTTTCAAACTTCGCCGCTATGTCGACTGCGGCATAGACGCCAGGAAAGGCAGCGTTCTCTGGGTCCTTCAACCACGTGAATTTGAGTAGCCGGCGCTCGCGCACAGCGCCGGCCTGAGAATGAAAATGTTTACTTTGCTCCACGAAGGCGTTCGATGGGATCGAAGCTTTGGCGGTATCAGTTTTCATTTCGTATGCCCGCCCATACTCTTGGTTATCGAGCGAAAGGAAATAGCGACCAACCGTTTCCGTTGCATCTCGAACCGCGTCCTCCGAGGGCGTCCACTCTTGCGATTGTGCGGGTAGGATCGCGACCAACACCGAAGTCACGATCGCAAGGAAAGCTACGGCTGCATGTGTCATGGTAATTTCTTCGCAGGAGCTTGCCACGAATGCAATCCGGTCACGGCCGATAGCCAGAATTTCGAACTGACCCACATCCCAATGGCGCGCTATGTTAGCGCTGCTGCAAGCGGATTGTCACATATCTCGAACTCCAGCCACTTGCGGTTGCCCGTGCGCGCCATCGCGGCCCTGATCCTTGATCAGCTCCGCCCTCGTGCTATAAAAAACCATGTCAGGGACCAGCCCCGCGGCCACTGCGCCGCTCATCGTGATTGACCTTCAGACCGGCATGTTCGACGGCGTCGCCGAGCCGCCGATCCATGATGCCGACGGCATGGTCGCCCGCAGCCGCGCGCTGATCGAGTGGGCGCGGCGCAGCGGGCGCAAGGTCGCCTTCGTCCGGCATGACGGGCCGCAGGGCGATCCTCTGGCGCCGGGTGAGCCGGGCTGGCCGGTGTGGCCGGCGCTCGGCCAGGCCGAGGACGAGCCGACTTTCGCCAAGCGTGTCGGCGATGCGTTCAGCAATGCCGCCCTTGCAGCATGGGTGGCCGGGCAGGGCGCCGGCGAGGTCGTTCTGATCGGCGCGCAGACCGATTTTTGCGTGGCGGCCACGGTGAAGGGCGCCTTTGCGGCGAGCCTGGGCGTCACCGTGGTTTCCGACGCCCACAGCACGCTCGACACCACCAGCGAGACCGCCGCGGAGATCATCGCCCGGCACAATGCGGCATTTGCCGCCGCCGGGGTCAAAATGGCGACGACGAAGGCGCTTACCGATAGCTGATCCGCCGGCTCATCCCTACGCCGTCAAAGCCTGATCCAGCCGGGAAGCAACTGGCGGGTTCAGACAATTTGGCGCGGGGCGCCTCACTACTGCGGGCTTTCGCCGGCGCGGCCTATCGCGTATTGGCGCGGGAACGCTCCTTTGGCCTTCCCCGGAAACCCATGATACGTCTCGAAAGCATCAGCAAGCAGAACGGCCGTCAGATCGTCTTCATCGAAGCCTCCGCCGCCTTGCAGAAGGGCGAGAAGGTCGGGCTGGTCGGGCCTAACGGCGCCGGCAAGACGACGCTGTTTCGCATGATCAACGGCGAGGAGCAGCCCGACGAGGGCCAGGTCTCCGTCGATCGCGGCGTCACCATCGGCTATTTCAGCCAGGATGTCGGCGACATGGAGGGCCGCAGCGCCGTTGCCGAAGTGATGGACGGCGCCGGGCCGGTCAGCGAAGTGGCGGCCGAGATGCGCGAGCTCGAGCACGCCATGGGCGACCCTGACCAGGCCGACCAGATGGACGAGATCATCGCCCGCTACGGCGAGGCGCAGCACCGCTTCGAGGAGCTCGACGGCTACGCGCTGGACGGGCGCGCCCGCGAGGTGCTGGACGGCCTTGGCTTCAGCCAGGAGATGATGGACGGCGACGTCGGCAAACTGTCCGGCGGCTGGAAAATGCGCGTGGCACTGGCCAGGATCCTTTTGATGCGGCCCGACGCCATGCTGCTCGACGAGCCGAGCAACCATCTCGACCTCGAAAGCCTGATCTGGCTGGAGCAGTTCCTGAAGAACTATGACGGCGCGCTGCTGATGACCTCGCACGACCGCGAGTTCATGAACCGCATCGTCAACAAGGTGGTCGAGATCGACGGCGGTTCGCTGACCGCCTACTCCGGCAACTACGAATTCTACCAGCAGCAGCGGGCGATTGCCGACCGGCAGCAGCAGGCGCAGTTCGAGCGCCAGCAGGCGATGCTGGCCAAGGAGATCGCCTTCATCGAGCGCTTCAAGGCGCGGGCTTCACATGCCGCCCAGGTACAGAGCCGGGTGAAGAAGCTGGACAAGATCGACCGGGTCGAGCCGCCCAAGCGCCGCCAAAAGGTATCGTTCGACTTCCAGCCGGCGCCGCGCTGCGGCGAGGACGTGGTGACGCTGAAGAACGTGCACAAGGGCTATGGCAGCCGCTCGATCTACGAGGGATTGGATTTTCAGGTGCGCCGCCGCGAGCGCTGGTGCATCATGGGCGTCAACGGCGCCGGCAAGTCGACGCTGCTGAAGCTGGTCGCTGGCGCTTCCGAGCCGGACAATGGCACGGTGGCGCGCGGGCCCAGCGTCAAGATGGGCTATTTCGCCCAGCACGCCATGGAAGTGCTGGAGGGCGAGCGCACCGTGTTCCAGACGCTGGAAGATGCATTTCCGCAGGCCGGCCAGGCGCCGCTCAGGGCGCTGGCCGGCTGCTTCGGCTTTTCCGGCGACGAGATCGAGAAGAAATGCCGCGTGCTGTCGGGCGGCGAGAAGGCGCGGCTGGTGATGGCGCTGATGCTGTTCGATCCGCCCAATTTGCTGGTGCTGGACGAGCCGACCAACCACCTCGACATCGCCACCAAGGAGATGCTGATCACGGCACTGTCGCAGTACGAGGGAACCATGCTGTTCGTCTCGCACGACCGCCATTTCCTGGCGGCGCTGTCGAACCGGGTGCTGGAACTGACGCCTGAGGGGATCCACACCTATGGCGGCGGCTATACGGAGTATGTCGAGCGCACCGGGCAGGAGGCGCCGGGGTTGCGGAGCTGAGGCCGGCTCTGCCGCCCACGGTCGCGTAGACGCTCGATTCCGGAGGCCAAGCACGAGGTGCTCAGCCATGTATCGCAATTTCGCGCAGCGGATCGCCGCCGTCGATGAACAGCCGGCCTTGCGCGGTCAACGCCGCCTTGAGCCGTCGCAGGGCAATTTTTCCTGCTTCGGGATGACGCCCGTCCAGCGCGCCGACGCGCACCGCAACGGCAATGTCGAAGTGCTTCTCATCGGCTTCCAACTCGAAATCCTCGATGGCGACCTGGCGAAGGCTCAGCCGGCCTGCCGCAATCTCGGCGCGCGAGGCGGCCCCGGCCTGCGCGATGGCGTTGGCCGAGCGGTCGATCGCCAGCACGTGCCCACCGCCGATCCGGCGCGCGATCTCGCGCGCTGCAGCACCCGGTCCGCAGCCGATCTCCAGCACTCGCATGCCCTGCCGCAAGGGCAGCGCATTGACGATCTCCAAAAGCCTTGGCGACAAGTCGTTCGCCATACGCTCGTCTCCAGCTTTTTCGCAATCCGAGATTAGCGACCGCGGCCGGCGACGGGAAGGCCGAGAGACGCGGGCATCGCCGATGTGTTCAGCTGGTATGTTCAGTTGGGGGCTTGAGCAGGGGGCATGATCGACATCGAAGAGGTCGACGATCCGGTCTCGACCGCGGGCGACCGGCGGACCCCGAGCGGCCCGGCGTCGTTGACCTGAGGGGTAGGGAGGGAACTGGCGCCGAGCCTAACCGGTTGGGGGGTAGATCACCGGCCGTTTATGTGTATACGCTCAAGCTAATATAAGAGCAAGCTAATGTTTTGCGTCAGCGATGTTGGACGATTGTTCTGATCAGTGGCCGGTTGTGGCTTCCTGCCGCGCCCTCCAACCCGGCCAAACACCGTTTATTGCCTTCAAGTCCTGGCTCCAATGCTGTACCCCGGCCCGAAATTCAAGGAGCCTGCGATGACCTCACATCCCGACATCCCCGACGCCAGCATGGCGGTCGATGCGGCCGGCGTGGCAGCCGATGACCGGCGCGCTCGCGAGGCGGATGCCGCATGGCGGGACGATGTTCGCGAGGGCGTGCGGCATGTAGGCGATCTGGATTCGCTGCCGCTGTCGCCAGCCGAGCGGGCGGCGGCCGAAGCCGCGGCCACGCGCCACAAGGTTCGCATTCCCAAGGCCTATCTAGACCTGATCGACTGGAACGACCCCGCCGATCCGATACGGCTTCAGGTCATCCCGTCGCCCGACGAACTGGCAGAGCAGGAGGGCGAACTCGACGATCCGATCGCCGACCACGCCTTCAGTCCCGTGCCTAGATTGACGCATCGACATGCCGACCGGGTTCTGTTGTTCCCGACCTATCAATGCGCGGTCTATTGCCGGTTCTGCTTTCGCAAGGAGCAGCTGACGTCGATCGGCCGCGGCTATACGCGCGAAGCTCTCGACGAAGCCTTCGCCTATATCGCGGCCCATCCGGAAATCCGCGAGGTGATCCTGACCGGCGGCGACCCGCTATCGCTGCCGGACAGGGCGCTGACGGAAATCCGCGCCCGTGTCGAGGCGATCCAGCATGTGCGGCTGTTGCGCATCCACACTCGCGTACCCGTCGCGCTGCCGTCGCGCGTCACCGGCGGGTTGATTCAAGCCTTGCAGGGCCGGCTGATGGTCACTGTCGTCACCCATTTCAACCATCCACGCGAAATCACGGAGGCGACCGAGCGGGCCTGCCGCACGTTGCGGCAGGGCGGCTTCGTGCTGCTGAACCAGAGCGTTCTGCTGAAAGGCGTGAACGATACGGTCGAGGTGCTGGAAGAGCTGTGCCGCGAGCTGATGTATCGCCTTGGCGTCAAACCCTATTACCTGCACCACGGCGATCTCGTGCGCGGCATGGCGCACCGGCGCACCACGATCGCCGAGGGCCAGGCGCTGGTCAGCGCCTTGCGTGCGCGCCTGTCGGGCATCTGCAATCCCGTCTACGTGCTGGACCTGCCGGACGGCGGAGGGAAAGTGCCGCTCGGCCCGTCCCATCTTGAGGCACGGGAAGGGGAGACGTGGCGAATACGTGGGCTTGATGGGGCGGTGAGGGGGTATGGAGAGCTGGTTGGGGAGGAGGGGACGCGCAGCCGCCGTCCAAGCCAGCCCACCTTGGTGACCTGACATGCAGCCCTTGATCACGGAAGCATGCGTTAACTGCTGTTCTATTTGGTGCTTGCGCAATTGCTGAAATAGTGAAAACGTTGGTCCGGGGTAATGGGTTAGGGGAGTTCGTCCCGGCTGTAGCGAGTTTCGGGGCGGCGCAGAAAAGTCATGAACTTTCCACAGTTCCTGGTGGGGCTGACCACCACATCGTCCATCGTGGCGATCTCGACTTACCTTGCGACGGGTTCAATCTGGAAGACGCTGGCCTGGACGATCTTGACCTTGAGCGTCATGCAGGTTGGATATTTCCTGTTCGTCGTCCGGTTGATCTACGGATCCGGGGCGAAAAGCGCGGAGGCAAAGCCGCGGCGTCTGAGGGCTGTGCCGCCGAACCGTCGAGGTCGCGTTCAGCTTATGTAGTAATGTCCCATATAGATATCATGGTCTAGACAGGACATGTTCGGTTCTGGGAATGTGCATTGGACGTTCCGCTAGTTTAGTCAACTAATATATATCGCCCAACTCATATCGTCGTTTTTGGGCTAGCGGGAAAACCTGCCTGCTGTTTGTACGACGGTGCCTAAGGCCACATTTTACAACCGGCTGGCAAGCTCCCTTTTGTTGATGCCAGCTTAAATCCGGCTGGTGTTTTCGATGGGCCGTTGAGGCTATAAAGCCGTTCAACCGGGCGGCATCGAGATGCATTTCGGCCGGTCGAGAGGGTTGTGGTGATCGACGGAACGCCGAACGTGATCTTGCTGATCGGTAGCGCCCCCGATGTCGTGCGCTGCGCCGCCTAGCCCAAGCAGGCCTTCGGCAAGATTGTCGCCATCAACAACGCCTGGCGCGTGCGCCCCGACTGGGATTTCCTCGTCCATGCCGGCGATTTCCCGGCGGAGCGGATGCCGCAAGGCGGTCCCCTGCAGCAGGCGCAGATCTTCAGCGCCTCGCATTACGTGCCGGCGCAAAACAGCTTTGGTGGCTTCGTCTATGCCGGCGGCACCATGTCGATGACGGCGGCCTACTGGACGATCCACAGTCAGAAGCCGGACGTGCTGGCATTCCTTGGCTGCGACATGATCTACGACCAGCCCGGCAACACGCATTTTTACGGCGTCGGCCGCGCCGATCCGCTGCGCAACGACGTCACCCTGCGCAACCTCGAGGCGAAGTCGGCCCGCCTGCTCATCCATGCGCTTCGGCGCGGCTGCCTGTGCGTCAACCTATCCGACCTGCCGCGCAGCCGGCTGGTCTTCCCGCGGCTGACGCTCGATGAACTCGGCGCGCTTTCTCCCTCGCGAATATCGGAAATGAAGGCGCAGATGCTTGCCGGCCTGCGGCTCGATCAGGCGGAGGAGGCCGACAGGATCGAGAAGGAACTCGGCTATCTCTTCGAGGACGGCATGTACTGGAAGCACCTCGACAAACTCGACGAGAAATTCCTGGCCAACATCGACCGGCTGTGGATGGCGGCGGTGAAGGCGAGCTTGAGCAGTCGGCCGAAGCTCCCGATCTCCCCTACAAGGCGGGAGATCGGCGCGTCGTCCGCTTAGCTTTTGGCCGCCGCGAGCTTGTCTTGCGTCTTCGTCTCGAAATCGCTGGCGTCATGGCGCTCGTGCAGTTGCATCGAAGGCTCGCCGAAGGTGCGGTTGACCATGCGGCCGCGCTTGACCGCCGGCCGCGCGTCGATGGCGTCGGCCCAGCGCTGCACGTTCTTGTACTGCTCCACCTGCAGGAACTCGCCGGAATCGTCATACATACGGCCCTTGGCCAGCCCGCCATACCAGGGCCACACCGCAATGTCGGCAATCGTATAGTCGCTGCCGCCTAAATACTCGCTTTCGGCGAGGCGTCGGTCGAGCACATCCATCTGCCGCTTGGTTTCCATGGCGAAGCGGTCGATGGCATATTCGATCTTCGTCGGCGCATAGGCGTAGAAATGGCCGAATCCGCCACCGAGATAGGGCGCCGAGCCCATCTGCCAGAACAGCCATGACAGGGTCTCGGCGCGAGCCGGCTGCTCCGTCGGCAGGAATTCGCCGAATTTTTCGGCGAGGTAGAGCAGGATCGAGCCGGATTCGAAGATGCGGACCGGCTTTTTCCCACTGCGATCCACCATGGCCGGGATCTTCGAGTTGGGGTTGACCTCGACGAAGCCGCTGCCGAACTGGTCGCCGTCGTTGATCCTGATAAGCCAGGCGTCGTATTCGGCGCCGCTGTGGCCGAGCGCCAGAAGTTCCTCCAGCATGATCGTCACCTTGACGCCGTTCGGTGTCGCCAGCGAATAAAGCTGCAGCGGATGCTTGCCGACCGGCAGTTTCTTGTCATGCGTCGGGCCGGCGGTCGGCCGGTTGATGCTGGCGAAAGCGCCGCCATTTGCCTTGTTCCAGGTCCAGACTTTTGGCGGCGTGTATTGGTCCGTTGCGTAGTCGTTCATTTGGGAGGCCTTTGGAAGGGTTGGGTTGGGAGGATATCAGATATCAACGTGGGTAATGGCGGAGGAACTTTGCATAGGGCAGCTTGGGATAGCCGTAGGTACAGATAGGGCTGCCGGCGCTGATGCAAAACCCCGGCGCGAACGGCGCGGCGCCGGTCCACGCCAAAGCCGGCGCCGCCTCTTGCGCCCGGTCACCTGCGCCATACCTATAGCCCATATCAGCCTGCGAACATTGCCAGGAACCAAAGCATGAATATCGAACCCCTTTTGCGATCCATCGTGGCCGTCCGCGCCACCGTGCCAGAGGACGCCTTCACGGCAAATACACTTGGCACCCGCCGCGAGGGCAGTGGCGTGGTCATCCGCGGCGACGGGCTGGTACTCACCATCGGCTATCTCACCACTGAGGCCGAGGAGGTCTGGCTGGCCGACCAGGACGGGCGCGTGGTTCCCGCCCATGCGCTCGCCTACGACCAGGAGTCGGGCTTCGGCCTGGTGCAGGCGCTGGCGCCGCTCGGGCTGCCCGCCATTGCGCTCGGTGATGCGTCCAGGGCCAAGATCGGCGATCCCGTCGTGCTCGCCGACGGCGTCGGCCGCTCCGTGCGGGCGCGGATCGTCACCAAGCAGGAATTCGCCGGCTATTGGGAATATCTGCTCGACGAGGCGATCTTCACGGCGCCGGCTCACCCCTCATGGGGCGGCGCCGGCCTCATCGGCGCGGATGGCAGGCTGCTCGGCATCGGTTCGCTGCGCCTGCAGATGAGCCGCAACGGCGAGGTCGCCGACATCAACATGGTGGTGCCGATCGATCTTCTGCCGCCCATCCTCGACGATCTGCTGACGCGCGGGCAGGTCGCCAGGCCGCCGCGGCCGTGGCTCGGCGCCTTCTCGGCCGAGAGCGACGGCAAGGTCGTGGTGATGAGCGTCGCCGAGGGCGGTCCAGCCGCCCAGGCGGGCCTTCGCCAGGGCGAAGTCATCTCGGATGTCCGCGACACGGCGGTCGATGGGCTTGCCGATTTTTATCGCAAGCTTTGGAAGAGCGGTCCGGCCGGTGCCGAGATCCCGCTCCGGGTGCTGCGCGATGGCCGCGAAACCTGGCTGCGCGTCAAGTCCGCCGATCGCAACAGCCTGCTGTGGAAGCCGCCGCTGCAGTGAGGCAACCGAAACCTCTCACTCTCCGCAAGCGCTGAAGCCAGTGCCCGGGGTCCACTCCGCGAATGGGATGACCTTGCCTTCGACCGATACGGTCGCTTGCCTGGTGGTGCCGTCCGCCAGCTTCTTGCTGCTGTTGCCCTTGCCGGTCAGCACATTGTAGTCGCAGTCGCCGGCAACATTGTCGTCCATGTAATCCCAATACTCGTAGGCAAAACCGGCGACGACGAACGTGCCGTTGCGCCAGGCGAGCGTCAGCGTCTTGTTGGTCCGCTCGCTGCCGATCTCCATCGCCGGAATATAGAGCTTGATCGAACCGTTGGGGAGCGCAGTGAGTTCGGGCTCAGTGTCGGATGTGGCGGGGCCCGGCCGGTCGTAATCCTTCCATTCCCCGTCAATCTGATCATGCACGATCCCGGCAGGTTTTAGAAAATCGCCATCGCGATCTTTGAGGAAAAAATACAGGTCCATGGGAGAGCCGGGCTCGGTCTCGACGATCATCGCCAGATCGGCGGCGCCGTCGCCGTTCCAGTCGCCGCCGTGATGATCTTCTGGGTCTCGATCGGCTCCGCCAGGGCGGCGGCCGGCAGCAGCAAGACCAGACCGAATATTATCGATCGCATGTAGATCCCCCGCGCTTGGGCAGGCCTGAGACGCACGCGCTTCTCAGGAGGCCCGGCTCTGCCGCGTCTCGGAACGGCTCGTCTCGTTGAGCAGCCGGCAGAGCGAAACCGCTTCACGACGGCTCAGGCCGATCAGCGCGATTTCCGAAAATTGCGCCGGCAGATCGTGAATGATGTCCCACACCATCCAACGGCCGTTCGGCTCCATGACACATTCGTAGCGCAATAATTGTTCCTGCATCCGACCCCCGGCTTTGCTCACCGGACTGGTACAGCGTCGAGGTAAATGAGTTGTTGCGCCGCGCGAGTATTCCGCGGCTGTCAAAACCAGGCGTTGAATCCCCACAGGGGCGAACCCGACAGGTCACGGCTGACGGTGCCGATACTCTCGACAAGGCGGCAGGGCAGGGACGCTTCCGGCGTGAACGGCGGCCGCCGCCAGAATTGGATCAGGCGTTGCGGCTCGCCATATGCGCGTCGAGCTTCCTCCTCGAGGGGCCGTAACGCTTGATGATGGTCGCGGCCTCGCTTTGCGGTATGCCGTATTTGCGGGCAAAAGCAGCGACCTCGTATGGCTCTTCGCCGGAGACCAGTTTGCGATCCTGCTTGGTCTTGGATTTGTCGTCGGCCATGGCGTCCTCCATCACATCTGGTCGTTATAGGGCTCCTTGGTCCGGCCGACCATCCTGGCCAGTTCGGCAAAGGACGGTACGCCGGTTTCACCCTGGGCATTGTTGGCCGCCTGCAGCAGCCTGAGCGGAAAGCAGACGGCGTCGCGGTTGGATGGCGACATGTCTTCATAGAGACGCTCGTCGCTGGTCATCGCCGCCTCGGCGCGGCGCAACGCCATGTCGACCTCGTCGACCGATAACAGGCCCTTGTGGACCAGCGCGTTGTTGACGGCCGCGATCGCCATCATCAATCCTTCGAGCTGGAGATTGGCGACGTTCATCGTCTTGCGTCCTTGCCGGGCTTCTTGGCGGTGGCCTTGCCGTCTGGCCGGATCGCTGCGCGCGGCGGGTTCTGGCCCTCCGAATGCAGGGTCCTGTCGTCGAAATCGTCAGCCGGCCTGGTCAATCCCATGCCGCCGGGAGGCGGCTTGTTGCCGGCCGCATCCTGCGAAAATTCGTCGGCCGCGTCGGGGCTCGTCTTTGCCGGATATTTCCTCGCGCCGGTCTCGTAGCGGTTCTGGTCGTCGGCCATGTCCTGTGCTCCGGTTGCAATGAGCAGATAACTTTCAGGCGCCGCGAGCGGTTCCGTGGTGAAATCGACCTTGCCGGCGCCGAAGCCTTCGCAATCTGTCGGGTTTTCGTGCATTCTTGTGCATGCCAACGATGCTTCGCCCCGACGCGCCGGCACAATGCTGCTCCTACTGCGGTGGGCGCGACCACAATTACGAGGATTGCCCAAAGCGCAAAACCGATGCCGAACGGCAGAAGGAGACGCCAGGCAACGCGTCCCAGCCCGCTGCCGCGGCTGCAGGGGAAATCCGCTAGCCAGCCTGAACCACCCGCCGGTCCGGCCGGTTGGCGCGAAGGTCCTTCCATATCCAGAGGATTGCAATGCCGCCACTATTGTGGGCAAAAGCAGCACGGGCAATCAGGTTGGGGTGGGGTGATGACCGAAACGCAAGGTAATTCAAGCCGTCCGCAGGACAAGCCGGGGATGGCATCGGGGTCGATCGGTTCCGGCCTGATCGCACTCGTCATCGTGGCGCTCGGCGTCTTTGCGCTGTTTGGATCCTGGTACACGATCGACCAGGGCGACCGCGGCGTGCTCTTGACCAACGGAGCGCTGAGTTCGGTCGTTGATCCCGGACTGCATTTCAAGCTGCCGTGGTTACAGCGTGTCGAGAAGATCAGCCTGCGCCAGCAGGTGCTCAAATGGGGCTGCGAGAACCAGAACGATTGCAGCGGCCTGCCGGCCATGCAGGCCTATTCGCGCGACCAGCAGCCGGCCGACATGCGCGTCACCGTCAACTTCCACGTGCCGGCCGCCGAAGTCAGCAACGTCTACACCAACTATGGATCGATCGAGGCACTGGCCGACCGTGTCATTGCCAGGAAAGCACCGCAGGAGATCAAGACGGTGTTCGGCCAGTACGACGCGGTGTCGGTTATCCAGAACCGGGCGAAGTTCAACAAGGACGTCGCCGAGGCCATCGCGGCGGTAACCGACGGCCCGGTGATGATCGACAGCGTGCAGGTCGAGAACATCGATTTCTCCGACGCCTACGAGCAGGCGGTCGAAGCCAGGATGACGGCTCAGGTCGAGGTACAGAAGCAGGAACAGAACCTGCAGCAGGAAAAGATCAAGGCCGATATCGCCGTCACCCAGGCCAAGGGCCGCGCCGACAGCGTCAAGGCCGAAGCCGAGGCCAGCGCCTACAAGACCAGGGTCGAAGGCGATGCGACCGCGGGCGCCATCAAGGCTCGCGCCGCCGCAATCGCCAACAATCCGCTGCTGGTCGAACTGACCAAGGCGGAGAGATGGAACGGCGAATTGCCGAAGTCGATGATCCCGGGCTCGACCGTACCGTTCCTCGAACTCAGCACGCCTGCCGCAGCATCGAACTGAGGCGCGGCGCAAACCAGATCAGGGCGGCGGCGCGATAGCCGTCCTGGTGCGGTTACGGCTGAAGCACGGCGCCTCGGGCGATTGCCTGCGTTTGACTTAGAGCTGTCAGCAGCTCCATTCCCGCCGGCCAGTCGCCGAGCCCGCTGTCGCCATTGATGTGGCCAAGCGGTCCGGCGATATGGAGATCGCTGCCCCATCGCTCGGATTTCGCCCTGGCATAGTCCAGCGAGCCGTAGGGATCGTTGGTGCTGGCGACAATCAGCGACGGAAAGCGAAGCCGTTGTTGCGGTGCGTCGGCGAAGGCCCGGGCGGAGGAGGGGAAGGCCGGCGACGCAGGGTCCGGAACCGCGACCAGCAACGCGCCGCCGATAGAGCTGGGGGAGATCCGCTGCCAGTGTACGACGAGCAGACAGCCGAGGCTATGGGCGACGAGCACCGGCGGTGTCCTTGCCTGGCATACAGCGGCTTCCAGCGCAGCCACCCAGTCGTCGAGGTCCGGCGCGTCCCAACTCGCCGGGTTGAACCGCCGCATCGCCGGGTTTGCCTGCTGCCAACTTGTCTGCCAGTGGGCTTTGCCCGATCCGCCGATGCCCGGCACAATGATGAAGTCGGTCATGCGAAGCCCTTCTTTCCTGATGCAGCGCGTGCAATTCTAGGTCTTCTCCCAGGTGGCGGAATGAGAGATCATCGGAAAGCAGCGACGAAATCCGATGGATTAAAGGCGATCATGCGGAACGGCGATTATCGGCCAAGGCTCGACTCCACCGATCTGGCGATCATTGAGATCATGCAGGAGGATGGCCGCATCGGCATCTCCGAGCTTGGCCGCCGCGTCGGACTGTCCCAGCCCGCCACCTCGGAACGGGTGAAGCGGCTGGAGGAGCGCGGCGTCATCACCGGTTACAAGGCGGTGATCAATTCGGCAGCGCTCGGGCTCGGCACCATGGCGGTCATCCGCCTGCGCACCACGCATGAGCATATCCAGGCCTGCCTGAAGAAGTTCGCCCAATTGCCGGAGGTGGTCGAGGTGCTGCGGGTGACCGGCGAGGATTGTTTTCTGGTCAAGGTCGTGGTCCCGTCACCGCCCGATCTTGAAAGCATCGTCGACAGCTTCGGCCACTACGGCACGGTGACGACAAATGTGGTTCTGCGCGCCGAGCAACCGAAGCGGCTGGGACGCGAATTGATGACCAGGGCCTGACCGGTCTATCGCTTGGTCGGCGTATGCCCGACGGCATTGGCGAACGAGATGCCGCCCTTGATCTCGCGCATCGCCATCGAGGTGATCGTGCGCCGCACGCCGGGCAGCCGGCTGAGCTCCTCGCGCAGCATCCTGTCGAGCGCCATCATGTCGACGGTGACGATCTGCAGGAGATAGTCGGCCTCGCCAGTCGTGGCGTGGCAGCGGCGGATCAGCGGATGCTTTTTGACCGCCGCCTCGAAGGCGTCCGACAGTTCGAAATCGATCGACACCTGGATGAAGGCTTCGATGCCGAAGCCGAGCTTGGCCGGGTCGATCCGGGTCGAGTAGCCGCGGATGACGCCGGCGTCCTCAAGCGCCTTGACCCGCTTCCAGCACGGCGTCTTGCTCAAGCCGACCTCATCGGCGAGCGCGGCAAAGGAGATACGGGCCTCGCGTTCGAGCGCAGCTATGATCTTCCGGTCGACCGCATCCAGCATCATTCGTTCTTCCAATCTGCTTCAGCGACAATTTTCGTCCTTCGTTTCCCGCCAATCGAATAACAGAAAGGGACAATGTTCGGCAAGAAAGCGATTAGACTCGGGGACCGGGATCCAACAAGCGCCTGCGGCCCAACGGCCGGGGCAAGGAGCATGGCCATGGACAAGCAGGACTATTATGCCCGCATCGAAACGCCTGAGATGCGCGACTATGGCGTCTACCTCAAATGCGACAGGCTGCTGGCCTGCCAGAAGCCGCTGGCCGAGATGGTGAATGCCGACGAGCTGCAGTTCCAGATCGTTCATCAGGTCGAGGAGCTGTGGATGAAGCTCATCGCCTATACGCTGGTCGATGTCGTCGATTTCCTGGAAAAGCAGGACACGCATCGCATCGTCACGCTGATGGGGCGCGTGCATCGGCTGATGCGGCTGATGACGGCGCAGCTCGACCTGCTCGAAACCATGTCGCCCAAGGAGTACCAGCAGATCCGGCTGCAGCTCGGCAATGGCAGCGGCCAGGAATCGCCGGGTTTCAAGCAGCTGCTGCGCCTGCCGCCCGATCTGTGGCGGGCCTTCAAGGCGTCATACCTCGACGACCGCGGCCTTTCGGTCGAGGATGTCTACGATACCGGCTACGATCACGGCGACAGCTATGTCGTTGCCGAAGCGCTGATCGAGTTCGACGAGCTGTTCCAGAAATTCCGTGCCAACCACCTCTATCTCATCCACCGCACGATCGGCCTCGGCGCGAAATCGCTGAAGGGCCGGCCGGTCGAATTGCTGGAAGCCGGCGCCCGCCACCGCTTCTTCCCGGAACTCTGGGACATACGCTGGGCGATGACCGACCGCTGGGGCAGCCAGTATGGAACGGTACGCGAGCCGATCAGCAAGCCGGGGGTCAAGGTGGGGTAGTACAACCTTCCTTCTCCCCTTGTGGGAGAAGGTGGATCGGCGCGCAGCGCCGAGACGGATGAGGGGTGTTGGACGGAGTGCCGCCGGCGCCAAGCTGGAGCACCCCTCATCCGTCGCCTTCGGCGACACCTTCTCCCACAAGGGTGTTTGGACTGGGGACATCGCGAACAGATGTGCGAGGACATCGCGAACAGTTTTGCATGCTATCGCGCCAGGACATTGAGGTCGATGGTTTCTATTTTCTGAT
>NZ_JAMYQL010000057.1:0-21754 GCF_040320865.1 Mesorhizobium sp. M0598
CCGTCCTCATCCGACAACAGCAACGCTTTCAACTCGCCTCTGCTCAGTCTAACGTCTCGATTGGTCATGGCACTTCCCCTTCCACGGGAATCGGTGATCGCAACGTCACCACCGTGCCATGGCCGCTCGCCCCTCAGAGCAAGCGCCGTTCTCTCTCCAAAACTTTTGCAGAACCTTCAGCACACTATCTCCTGGCGCGACGCCATGCGGGACGAAAGAGAAGGCTGGCGCTTCACGCGCGGCGACCCCCTCTGGCCTGCCGGCCATCTCCCCTCGAGGGGGGAGATTACGCGCTCAGCCGCTTTCGCTAACAAAAAAGCCGCCAGCTTTCCCAGGCGGCTTTCGATGAATTTCTCGACGAAGTCGCTTAATTCAGCTTCGACTTCAAATCCTGCAGCGAGGCGTTGAACAGGTCGGCGCCGGCCTTGGCGTCGATCTTGCCGGCCAGCAACGCGCGCGCGGCTTCGACCGCGATGTCGACGGCGCTGGCACGCACTTCGCCGATCGCTTCGCGCTCGGCCTGGCCGATCTTCTGCTCGGCCAAAGCGGTACGCCGAGCGACATAGTCCTCGGTCTTCTTGTGCGCCTCGGCGGCAAGCATGTCGGCTTCACGCTTGGCGGCGGCAACGATGGCCGCGGCCTCCTGCTCGGCTTCCTTGCGCTTGCGCTGGTATTGGCCAAGCAGCTGCTGGGCTTCTTCGCGCAACCGGCGCGCCTCCTCGAGCTCGGAGCTGATCTTGTCGGCACGCGCATCGAGCGCTTTGGCGATCATGCCCGGCACCTTGATGTAGATGGCGATGCCGAGGAAGATTACGAGGGCAACCGTTGCCCAAAGCGTCGCGAGAGATGTGGCGTCCATGATGCGCTCCTCACCCGGCCACGGATTTGACCGCGGCCGCGATTTCGGCCTTGCTGGCCTTGCCGCCGACAAGCGCCTCGACGATGGCCGAAGCGGTGTCCTCGGCGATCGTGCCGACTTCCTTCATGGCATTGGCCTTGATGGAAGATATGCGCGCCTCGGCCTCGCCAAGCTTCTGGTCAAGCGCTGCCTCGATCGTCTTGCGGGCAGCTTCGGCTTCCGCCTTGGCCGCATCGTTGGCCTGCTGGCCGATCGCATTGGCCTTGCCCTTGGCTTCCGCCAATTCCTGCTCATAGGCGGCAACGGCGGCATCGGCCTCGCCTTTCAGCCGGGCAGCATGATCGAGATCCTGCGTGATGCGGTCGTTGCGCACGTCGATGATGCCGCCAACGCGCGGCATCACCACCCGCTTCAAGAAGAGATAAAACAGCCCGAAGGTGATTGCCAGCCACAGCAGCTGTGACGGGTACGTCGCCGGATTGAATGGCGGAAACGTGCCGTGCGCCTCGGCGGGCACGCCGGTCCCAGCGCTGCCGCCTTCGACGGCGGGCGCGGACTCTTGCGCAAAGGCAGATGTCACGAACATGGGCTATCCCCGAAATTCAGGCCCGCCGCAGGATCGCAGCCGGCCTGTTCAATTCTTGCCAATGTTCAGCCGAACAAGCATTCAGCCGAACAGGGCGAGAAGCGCGATGAGAAGCGAGAAAATACCCAGCGCCTCGGTCACGGCGAAGCCGAAGATCAGGCGGCCGAACTGGCCGTCGGCGGCCGACGGGTTGCGCAGCGCGCCCGCCAGATAGCTGCCGAAGATGTTGCCGAGGCCAATGCCCGCGCCGCCCATGCCGAGGCATGCGATGCCGGCGCCGATGTACTTTGCTGCTTCTGCGTCCATTTATTCAACTCCTTTGGATCTAAAATTCCGTTGCGATTCCATCCGGCGGCAATGCCGGAAACTCTAAATCAGTGCGAAGGGTGCAGGGCGTCGTTAAGATACATGCAGGTCAGCACGGCGAAGACGTAGGCCTGCAAAAGCGCCACGAGCAACTCCAGAGCCGTCAAAGCCACGGCCATCGCCAGCGGCAGGACCGAACCCGCAATGCCAAGCGTGCCGAGAGCGCTGAGGCTGACGACGAATCCCGAAAACACCTTCAGCGTGATGTGGCCGGCCAACATATTGGCGAACAGACGAACCGAGAGGCTGACCGGGCGCGAGACGAAGGAAATCACTTCGATCGGAACGACAAGCAACATCATCACGATGGGCACGCCTTTCGGCACGAACAGCTTCAGGAAGCCGAGACCGTGCTTCATGAAGCCGTAGACGATCACGGTTCCGATCACCAGCGCAGCGAGGCCGAAGGTGACGATGATGTGGCTGGTGACGGTGAAGAAATACGGGAACAGGCCAAGCAGGTTGGCGACAAGCACGAACATGAACAGCGAGAACACAAAGGGGAAGAACTTCATGCCTTGCGTGCCCGCCGCGTCCCTCAGCATATTGCCGACAAATTCATAGGCCATTTCCGAGACCGACTGAAGGCGGCCCGGAACCAGGCTGCGGCTCGACGTGCTGAGGTAGAGAAACGCCGATGCGACAGCGACCGTCGCAAGCATGAACAGTGCCGAATTGGTGAAAGACAGGTCGTAGCCGCCGATGTGAATCGGAATGATCGGATGGATCTGGAATTGGTGGATCGGATCGACCTTGTCAGCAGCCACTTTAAATCCCCATCAAAGCCGCAGACGGCTTCAGTATCCTGTTCAATGCGCCGGCATGCGGCGCCTCAATTCATTCTTTCGGATCGCGCGGCTTGTCGCCCGTTCCGAATTCCGACACAAGCCCGGCTGAACGCAGGACATTGAGCACGCCGGCGCCAAAACCCAGCAGCAGCCCGACTATCAGACCCCATGGCGATGTCCCCGCCACGCGATCGATAAACCAGCCGAGAGCCGCGCCGACCACTATCCCGGCGATGAACTCGCTGGACAGCTTGAGCGCCTGGCCGTACCCGGCCACACTGCCCGCTTTCGCGTCGTCTTTCCCCTCGAGCCGATCAGGCCGCCTTGTCGCAAGCGATGCTTCAAGGTCGCGCCGGCGGCGCTCAAGATCGTCGTCGCGGATGTCGGCTTCATGCTGCTTGCCGCGGCCGGTTTTGCCGGTTCCGTCTGGCCCATTCTTGTCGGCCACGCAACCCCCTCCTGCCCGGTCAGACCGTCGCCGTCCGTCCGCTTCTTAAAGTCGCCGGCAACATAGTTAGAGGGTCCGCGCCCGTCAAGCCACGGGCGGACGTTCAAGCTCAAGTATTTTTTTGTTATAAATCAGCTACTTGCTCGGGTGCGACATCGTGCCCGACGCGGCCTCTGGCGGGCTGCGGCCGAATCCCCACGGCGATGCGTCTTCGATCGGCCGCTCTCGCGGGAAAGATGCAAGGGCTGCCCGAGCGCTCAGCTCCAGCCGCCGCCATAGGTGCGGTAGAAGATGTGCAGGCCGATCCTGGTCATTTTCTGCATCGTCCGCGCCCAGCCCGGATGGACGTAGTTGGCGTAATAATGGGTCGACGAGCCGACTTCCGGAATGAAGATCTTGCCGGCTGTGACGGCCATGGCGACATCCTGTGCGGTCTGGTAGGCAGCGGGGTTGTCGATGCGCTTCTTCCTGCCGTCGCAGGCGAAGGAAAACTGGCAGCGGTTGAACCAGTTGTCGTTCTGGTAGACGACGCCGCAGATCGAGTTCGGATAGGCCGGGTTGCGGACGCGGTTGAGGATGACCTGGGCGACGGCGGCCTGGCCACGCACGGCTTCGCCGCGCGCCTCGAAATAGATGCCGTTGGCGAGACAGGCCTGCTCCGGTTTGGAAAAGACGCTCGCCGGCAGCGGCGTCTGCATCCAAGAATGATCGCCCTTGCTCATCGGCGGAATGAAGCGGCCATCGTTCGCGTCCTCGTCCTGCAGCAAGGCCTCGAAAGGCGACGCCTTGGCGTAATCGGGGACCGACGAGGCGTAAGCGGTCGCCAGCACGTCAGGATGATCATTGTTGACCAGCGCGGCAAGCATCGCCGGCACGCCGAAATCCGGCTTCTTGTCGATGCGCGTGTGGAAGGCGGCGGCGATCTGGATTTCCTTGCCTTTGATCTCGGGCTTGGCGAAAGCCATCCTCAGGCCGCTGTCCATGCTTGGGCGGAGCAGCGAAGAGGTGCGCTCGAAGATCGAGCCGGCGTTGAAGTTCTTCGGCGGCGAGACGGGCGAGACCTGGATGATGCGGCCCTTCTTGTCGGCACGCGTGATGCGGTTCTCGTCCGGCGTCGTGCCGGCGATGCCGCCCTTGCCGCGAAACGAGACGGAGCCGATGCCGGGCAGTTGGACGCCGGAGCCGGAGAGCGAGCCGGTGCTGCTGGAATCGAGGAAGGGCATTTCGGCGGCGTGAACGGAGCCGGCGACGGATTTCTCGACATAGGCGTTCCAGCGGACGCTCGGCGCCTCCAGGCCGGAGACCAGGCTGGTCATGTCCTGATAGGCAGCGACCGTCGGAAAGCCGATCCAGATGCCAAGGCCAATAATAAACGGAGACAGGAAGGAACGCTTTTTCTCACCGGCGGCGGCGACAAGCCGCGTCAAAACACGTCGATGCACGGAACTCTCCAGAAACGCAACGGACCCCACTGGAGAGCTACAATGATGCATTAACCTTGATGGGGCGTTAACAGCTTAGAACGTTGTTTTCCCATCTCGTGTCGAAGTCAGGCGCTTTTGCGGCTATCCGTTGGCGGAAGAAAGATCGGCCAGGCGATCAGCGCGCAAATAGCCGCACCCAGCCAGACGCCTGCCCACGAGCAGAGCACGAGAAGTCCGGGAATGGCGATCGGCACCAGGAAGAAGGCAATGAAGACCAGGCTGTTGGCAAGGCCGAGCGCCGTTCCGGCCTGGCTCGCGCCGGCCAGCGTCGCAAGCTCGGTGTAGGCGACGCCATGCCAGGAGGAGACGCAGATGCCGGCCACGACCAGCATCGCGACCATCGCCGGCGACAGCATCGGCGCTTGGCCTGACAAGAATTGAGCCGAAAACAAGACGAGCGCCGCAAGCACGGTGAAGGCGGCCACGCTCAGCATGCTGCACAGACGCAGGAACGACCGGCGGTTGCCGTGACGGTCGGTGTAGCGGCCGCTCCAGACGCGCATGACCATGGCGCCGACCTGCACGGCAGCCAGGCTGGCGCTGATCACGGCTGTTCCCATGCCGGCGAAATCATGCAGGAACACGAAAGCAAATGTAAGCACCGCCACCTGCGGAAAGCAAAGCAGGCCGATGGCTGTTGCGATGCGCCAGACGGCCGGGTTGCGCAGCGGCGCCGGGCCGGCCGACAATGCCATGCTGCCCGAATTGGCATCGTCATGCGCCGGCGGCTGATGCAGCCAGCGCCAGGCGAGCGAGGTCGAGACCGCGGATGCAGCCGCCAGAAGTCCGAAGACTGCCGTGAAGCCATGGGCTGAAGCGAGCGATGGCAGCACGAGCGCGCCAAGCCCGCCGCCAAGCGGCACCGCCGTCTGCCTGATGCTCATGGCAAAGCCGCGCTCGCCTTCGCCGAACCAGGCCATGATGGCGCGGCCGCTGGAGCCGTTGACGCTGCCGCCGAGCAATCCGGTGACCAGCAGGGCAGCGGCGAGAAGCGCGATGCCGGGAATATGGGCCGGTGACGGCACGACCAGCGCGGCCATGACAAGCAGCCAAACCGCGGTTGCGCCGAGCCCCGTCAGCAGAACGCGGCGGTCGCCCCAGCGATCGGTCAGCAGCCCCCACGGCAATTCGCTCAGCGCCACGCCCAGGCCGAGAAGGCCAAGCGCCAGGCCGAGTTCGCCATTGGAGAGATGGTAGCCCGAGCGCAGGAACACCGCCGTCGCCGGAATGCCGGAGAAGGTCGCGGAAAAGCAGGCATTGGCGGCGACGCCGATGCCCAGCACCTTCCAGCGATGATTGGGTCGAAGTGCCGCCGCTTCTGACGGGGCGGCAACGGCGGCCGGGCGAAGCGGTTTGCAATCTGCTCGTGTGGCGACAGCGGACATGGTTCAGCTCCTGCATGGGTCGGCTGCATTCGGTCTTGACGCGCTCTCTCTACCGCCATAGCTTCGTACTGAATATCAGGAAGTTTTTGACGTAATGTCCCGAATATCAGGATTATTGGCATGCGACGCGTGACATTCGATCTCGAAGTCCTGCGCAGCTTCGTCACCGGCATGGAGCTGGGCAGCTTCGCCAAGGCCGCCGACCGGCTCGGCCGCTCGACCTCGGCAATCAGTGCGCAATTGAAGAAGCTGGAGGAGCAGGCGGCGACGCCGATCTTCCGTAAATCTGGGCGTGGTCTGGTGCTGACGGACGCGGGCGAGACCATGCTCGGCTACGCGCGGCGGCTGATCGAGCTCAATGACGAGGCCGCCTCCGCCATCCACGATGTCGAGCTGGAGGGTTGGGTGCGGCTTGGGCTACAGGAGGATTTCGGCGAGGCGGTGCTGCCGGAGGTGCTCGGGCGCTTCACCCGCGCCCATCCCAAGGTCAAGATCGAGGCCAGGATCGCACGCAGCCATGAGCTTGCCGAACGGATCATTTCGGGCAGCCTCGATATCGCGCTTGCCTGGCACAATGGCGCGACGCTGCCCTACAGCCGGCATGTAGCCGACGTCCAGATGCGCTGGATCGGCCCGGCAAAACAGATCGAGACCAGCCTGCGCGATGGCGAGGCGTTGCCGCTGGTGGCGCTCGAAGCGCCGTGCCTGCTGCGCAGCGTGGCGACCGAAACGCTCGACCGCGCCGGCCTGGCATGGCGGATGGCCTTCTCCAGCCCGAGCCTTGGCGGCATCTGGGCAGCCGTCGCCGCCGGGCTCGGACTGACGATCCGCACCGATATCGGCCTGCCGGCCACCGTCAGGGCGATGACGCCGGAGATCGCCGGGCTGCCCGCTTTGCCCAAGATGGCGCTGTTCCTGCATCGCAAGGAGGCCGAGCCCGACCCGGTAGCGGCGCGGCTTGGCGACATCCTGCTGCAGGCGGCGCTGGAGCCGTTGCCGGGAAGTGGCGACGCGGATGGTCTGAGGAAAGCGGCTTAGCGCAGACGAGCGCTCGCGATCCCTCGCGCCCCCCTCTGTCCTGCCGGACATCTCCCCCACGAGGGGGGAGATTAGACTAGCAGCTTCGCCGTCCCACCCGTCTTTCGGCGCTGGAGATTGGCTAAAGCGGAGAGGACGGCCAATCTCCCCCAAATGGGGGAGATGCCCGGCAGGGCAGAGGGGGCGCTGTCCCGCCGACGTCTCGCAAGGTTCCGCGAATGATGATCTAACGGCGCTTCTTCGCCCTGCTGGCGAACGGGTGGTCCGACGTGCGCAAGGCGATGCGGATCGGCAAGCCGGGCATGTCGAAAGCCTCGCCTCTATGCTACCAACATGCTTAACACCCGTCATCGGCGAGCGGTCTCTCGATTCAATGAGGTTTTTCGGTGCACGCTGGTCCGGTCAGGGGATAATTCCCCGAGGGCCCCGGCGTAGCTGAATCTGGCGGGTACCGCAGCATTTCTTGAACTTTATACCTGAACCGCAAGGACATTGATCATTGCCGCGGCGTTGCAGACGGCCAACCAGGGGCAGCAGCGCTGCGGAAGGCAGGAGCGCTGCCGCAAGGGCAGCCAACTTGGCCGAGATTCCCGGTACGACTAGGCGACGACCCGATTTGAACCCTCGCCACGCCCGTTCGGCTACATACTCCGGATCCACCTTGGGCAAGATGTTGAAGAGCACCGTCTGATTGGCGCCTGACCTTGCGAGAAACTCCGTCGGCACCGGGCCTGGTGCAACGCATGTGACCGTCACGCCGGTTCGGCGCAATTCCTGGTGAAGCGCCTCTGAGAAGAAGCGCACGAAAGCTTTGCTAGCGAAGTACAGAGCCATATAAGGCCCGGGAACGAACCCGGCCACGGAACTGAGATTGAGCACCCCGCCCCGTCGGCGCGCCACCATTCCCGGCAGAAAATGAAGGGTCAGTTCTGTGAGGGAATGTATATTGAGATCGATGATGCCGAGTTGACCATCAATAGGCAGCGCCGTCGTCGCGCCCCGCAGGCCATAGCCGGCGCTGTTGACCAGGACATCACAGACCAGGCCGTGTGCGGACAGAAAGCCCTCCAGGCGCGTTGGCGCATCGCCTGCCACGAGATCCAACTCGAGCGTGAATGCCTCGCCGCCCGCCTCCCTAACCTCAGACGCCGCGCCGGCCAAACCCTCAGGCGAGCGGGCAACCAGCACAACCGCACCGCGCTCCCTTGCAGCGACGCACGCAATCGCCCGGCCAATTCCACCCGAGCCGCCAATCACGACGATAGCTGGCCGGAATTCACAGTGCGAAATCACGTCGCGTTCCTCTGTCTTGCAGGAGCGGAAACATCTTGACCGAGCAGCACCACTTCATTGGCGACAGTGCCGTTCAGAATCTTTTCGAATCTCTCCAGTGCTCGTGCGACGTTCGCTCCATCCATGACCCGGTGATCGTAGTGGATGCGGACATTCACCGATCCGTCTTTGCCGATCGGACCGTAGTTGAGAAGGGTGGTCAGTGGTGTCAGCGGGTTGAGTGATTCCGCACCGAGGCCAGAATAGACGGACAGTTGGAAGGTACCGAAGTAATTTGCCCTTTGCCGGGCGATGTTCAACCCTAGCCACATAAGCAGCCACCTGACTGGCGCGGGCGCACCTGCCACCCGCAAGGCACGCCGAAACTCCGGGACCTCCTGGATCGGCCGTGATCGAGCCGCGTGGATGGATCCCTCAAGTTCCGTGATGGAGTAGCGCTCCGGGCATTTGATGCGGCTCAGCAGAACGGCCGGCTCGCCATCATATTCGCGCTCGTGGGCAATCGAGGCTACGCTTGCCGGATACTCGTAAAGCTGCGGCCAAGGCAACTTGACATAGGCGCGCCGCAGCTCCGGCATCTCTAGGGCAAGAAGCGCATACCCTTTCAGGAAGATAGCGGTCCACGAGGGCCTGGTCTGCTGCGCCATTCTAGCCCTTACGAGTGGGCCGAGATTCATCTGACGCTGCACCGCGACCCGTGGCACGCCGATCGAAAACCTCATCAGATCGCCAACAAGGCGCCGGGGCGCGGAAAGCTTGAGGGCTCGGCCTCGCATAAAACGACCTCTAATAAAGATAAGGGAATATCCGCTTGGTCCTTTCCATATAGACACGGTATTGCGAGCCTAAATTCTCCAGCATCATACGCTCTTCCTTATCCACTCTCAGCAGGAAAAGGACTGCGAAACCAATCAAACCCGATATGCCCGCAACCCAGTTCGGCAGCAGAAAGAGCTGGCCGAGCCCCATAAGCAGGAAAGAGGTGTACATAGGGTGACGGACCAAGGCGTATGGCCCGGCGCTGACCAGTTCATGCCGTTCGCGAATCTCGAGCGTAATCGACCAGTTACGGCCAAGTTCCTTGTGGGATAAGCGAAAAATCCACAGCGCTGAGCAGAAGATGATGGTTCCGAGCGCCACCGACCACACGCTGGCCGGATGATCAGCCGCTCCGGGGATGCCGGTAGCGACATAGAAGCCAGGCAGGATTGCCAGGCCAAGGAGAGCCGATACAAGCCCGACGGTGTCGGAACTTGAGCTGCCGCCAGCTACAATTCGCACGCGCCTTGCCCGGCGCTCGAACGGATACCGGATCACGTACCAAGCAACGATGCCGATCACCCATATGATCTCGCCAACTGAGGCTACAGCAATGGTCACGTCACGTCACCGGAGCCTTTTCTCGATCTGGGACGATGATAAGCCGTCGCAACGATGTCACCGTCCGAGTTGTCGACCGTAGACATTCAGAGCGCGTTCCCTTCGCACTTAACCGGGCGAATGGGCGCGAAAGCGGGTTTTGCCAATCGCATTTCAACCCGCGTTCATCTCCCGAAGCTTGGTTATGAATTGTTGCGGCCGGAGCCAGATACCGGGGGTCTTATACCCCATGGATCTAGCGATGTCCGCTACGAATGCGTTGCAGTTGTAGAGCGACGCGTGCCAAAGCGGAGAACTGGCCTGCAGCCTTCGTATGCTCGCGACGACTTTCCTATATTCGGCTTCGGTAAGTAATACACGCCAGCTTGCCGACCGGTAAGCATCTTCCAGGTCGCCGTCCGTCCACCCGGTCGAGGCTGGCACGGGCGCCAAATGGCCGAGAACATAGACATTGGGATCACCGGACTTCGGAGCGAGGCCCGCCACTTCGGGGTTGACCATCCGTCCGGCCTGGTTCAATCGTCCAAAAATCACGTAGGAATGGCCGTAGGTAAGGGCGTACCGGGAGCGGAACTCGATGAAATACCGCTGGGCTTGAGTTGACGCCGCCGCGCGCGTCGGCATCGCCGCGGTTCTCAGTGCCTTATCATCGGACACAAAAGTCGGCTGGGGCTTGCTGTCCTGCGACTGACATGACGCTGCGACAAGTGCGAGCAGGGCCACAATTGTTGAACGGCCACTTACTAGCGTCATCTATCCAGAACTCCGAGGACCGCAGGCCTAGCGCCAACCTATGCCGCTAACGCACGTAGGCTACGAATCCGGCTGGCCCCTGCATATCGATTGGGAAGGGCCTGGCGGCCCTTCCCGAATAACCGAAAGCCGGTCCTTATTTAATCACGGGCTCCTCTACGGCAGCGGGTTCCGGCGGAGGAGCCTTCCCCTTTCCTTTGCCGATCATGCCATTCGCGCAGCCGCTCAGGCTGGCAACGGCGAGGGTGGCAACCATTACAATCAACATCCTGTTCATCAAGCAATCCTTTCCCCGAGGGCGGAACAGCCTATGGAATCGCCACAAATAAAAACAATATGCAGCCCCGCCAAGCTACCCGCGATCTACATCAACGCCTAGTGCAGAAATGACACAGTTGGCACCCGGTTCCAGGCGGCACCTTTGCGGTGACGTGCTGGCAGGTTCACCATCCAACGGAGATCAGGCCTGCCCACCATCAAACAACCACCACCGTCGTGCCCAAAGGAGTACGGTCGTAGAGGTCAATGACGTCGTCATCGATCATACGGATGCACCCGTTCGATACTGCTGTGCCTATCGTCCACGGCTCGTTTGTACCATGTATCCGGAAGTGGGTGTCGCGCCCGTCGCGATAGAGATAAAGGGCACGCGCACCAAGCGGGTTGTTTGGTCCGCCAGGGACCCCCCCTGCATACTTCACCAGGCGCGGCTTGCGCTTCATCATGCTGGCGGTGGGTGTCCACGACGGCCAGTCCGCCTTGCGGCCGACGGTCGCTGTACCCTTGAACGAAAGTCCCTGCTCGCCGACGCCGACGCCGTAGCGCGTCGCCCACCCGTCCGTCTCGACGGCATAGAGAAAACGTTGCGAAGTATCGACGACGATCGTTCCGGCCGGCTCGTTTCCGTCGTACCGCACATGCTGCCGTCGGTAACGAGGATTCAGGCCACGCCTTGGTCCGAACGCGGATGAAATCGGCTCCGCCACCTGTTGTAACGTCGACGTACATCCGGAGACCATCAGAGCCAGACTACCCAGCACGAGCCCCCGGCGCGCAATGTGGTGTTCTTCCATTTCTACCTGCTAGGAAACTGGTCATCTACCGCCGCCTTCGTCTCTACCATTCCAAGGCCTGCGGGCCAAGTCTCGCTTTGTGGTGGCAAAATGAATTCACAGGATTGACAAGCGAATTGGAGCGAAACTTCTTGCGATAACCGTCTGCCTCTGTTCGGTTATGTCAAAATTGGCATAGGACAGAGACGATGAAGCCTGACTTCCATGGTAAAGTCGCGATTGTGACCGGCGCAGGATCCGGAATAGGTGCGGCTGTTTCACGGCAACTCGCGCAAGAAGGAGCCGAGATTGTTGTCGCCGACCTTGATGCCGAGGCAGCGCACTGCAGAGCCGCCGAAATAAGCTCGCAAGGCGGCAGGGCCTACGACTTTGCGGTAGATGTCACGGATGCGGCAGCCGTGGAAAAGCTGATCGAGTTCACTGTCCAGAAATGCGGCGGACTGGATATGGCGGTAAACAATGCAGGTATCGACGGCATTCGAAAAGCAACGGCAGACTATCCGCTCGACAACTGGCACAAACTGATAAACGTCAATCTAAATGGCGTTTTCTACAGCATGAAGTACGAAATCGCCGCGATGCTGGATCGGGGCGGAGGCGCCATCGTGAACATGTCCTCCGTTCTCGGTTCCGTCGGCTTGCCAACTGCGTCCGCATACACGGCAGCGAAACACGGGGTCGTTGGATTAACCAAGGTTGCGGCGATTGAATATGCGAGGATGGGCATCCGGATCAATGTCGTCGGCCCCGGCTGGATCGAAACGCCTCTTTTATCGGAGCAAATGGAGGCATTAGCCAGCCGGCGCATGGCAGGTCTTCAGCCGATGGGCAGGCGCGGGAAACCGGAAGAGGTAGCGGCTCTTGTATGCTTCCTGTTGTCCGACCAGGCCAGCTTTATCACTGGGAGCTACCATCTGGTGGACGGAGCTTACACCGCCCATTAGGTGCAGAGGCTGCCCCCACTCACGCCGGCCACCGTCAGGGCGATGACGCCGGAGATCGCCGGGGTGCCCGCCTTGCCCAAGATGGCGCTGTTCCTGCATCGCAAGGAGGCCGAGCCCGACCCGGTAGCGGCGCGGCTTGGCGACATCCTGTTGCAGGCGGCGCTGGAAGCGTTGCCGCAGACGCAACCGGCGCCCGTTCTGCGCAACGTAGCGTAAAGGGACAGTGGCGCTCAGCGGCGCTTCTTTGCCTTGCTGGCGAAAGGATTGTCCGAGGTGCGCAAGGCGATGCGGATCGGCACGCCGGGCATGTCGAAAGCCTCGCGCAGGCTGTTCGAGAGATAGCGGACATAGGATTGCGGCATCGCGTCCGGCCGTGAGCAGGAGACGACGAAGCCCGGCGGCCGCGTCTTGGCCTGGGTGACATATTTGATCTTCAGCCGACGTCCGGCGACGGCCGGCGGCGGATGATGCGCCAAAATGCCTTCCAGCCAGCGGTTGAGCTTGCCGGTCGACACACGGCTGTTCCAAACTCGATGCGTCCGGATGACGGCATCCATCAGCTTGTCGAGGCCACGCCCGGTCTCGGCCGACACCGGCACCGCCTGCATGCCGCGCGCCTGCGGCAGCAGCCGCTCGGTTTTTTCGCGCAGCTCGGCCAGCAACTCCTGGGGATGGTCGACAAGATCCCATTTGTTGAAGGCGATCACCGGGGCACGGCCCTCGCGGATGATCAGGTCGGCGATCTGCAGATCCTGCTTCTCGAAGGGAATGGTGGCGTCGAGCACGATGATGACGATCTCGGCAAAGCGGATGGCGCGCAAGCCGTCCTGCACCGACATCACTTCGAGCTTTTCGTGGATCCTGGCCTTGCGGCGCATGCCGGCGGTGTCGAACAATTTTAAGCGGCGGCCATGCCAGTCCCAGTCGACCGAGATGGAATCGCGAGTGATGCCGGCCTCGGGGCCGGTCAACAGCCGCTCCTCGCCGATCAGCGCGTTGATCAGCGTTGACTTGCCGGCGTTGGGGCGGCCGACGACGGCGATGCGCATCGGCTTGGTGTCGTCATAGCTCGGCTCGGCGTCCGGGTCGCTGATGTCCTCGCCGATCAGCACCTCGCTGGCGGCGACCTCCTCCTCGCCGGCCTCTTCGTCCTCGCCGAAGGCACGCGCCTCGCCCAGTGCCGCGATTACCGCATCGCGCAAATCGGGCAGGCCCTGGCCGTGTTCGGCCGAGACCGGGATCGGTTCGCCAAGGCCGAGCTCCCAGGCCTCCAGCATGCCGCCCTGGGCGCTGCGCGCCTCGGCCTTGTTGGCAACGACGACAACCGGCTTGCCGGATTTGCGCACGATCTCGGCGAAGGTCTTGTCGTCGGGCATCAGCCCGGACTTGGCATCGATCGTAAAAAAGATCAGGTCAGCCTCGCGGATGGCGATCTCGGTCTGGGCGCGCATGCGGCCGGGCAGCGTCGAGGCAGCCGCATCCTCGAAGCCGGCGGTGTCGATGACGTCGAAATGCAGGTCGTAGAGCTTTGCGGCATGGACGCGGCGATCGCGAGTGACGCCGGGCGTATCATCGACAAGCGCCAGCTTCCTTCCCACCAGCCGATTGAAAAGGGTCGATTTGCCGACGTTAGGCCGGCCGATGATGGCGACTTTGAAGGTCATGGACTATCACGACACGCCGCCCGAGCCGCGGATCAGCTCGGACATCAAAGTCGCCCGCTCGCGCGTGTTGTGCGGGGCGCCATCATCCGCGGCGATCTGGTCGAACAGCTTCAATGCATCCGCCGCCTTGCCTTCCTTCCAGGCGGCAAGGCCAAGCGCCTCGCGCGCCGTATGGCGCAATGTGTTGGTGTCGGCGGTGAGCGCCTCGACGCGGCTGGAGACATCGGCGAAAGAGCCGTGGTCGACCAGAAGCAGCGCTGCCCTGAGACGAGCCATGTCGCGAATGCCGGAGGGGATCTTGGTGTCGGCGGCGACCTCGTCGAAATCCTTGACGGCGGCGTCGACGTCGCCCTTGTCCGCCTTGACGGTTGCCGCGCGCATGCGGGCGAGCAGCGGATAGGCGCCGTAGCCGTCCTTCTCCAACGCCTCCAGAGCGGCAAGCGCCTCGTCGTTCTTGCCGTCATTGGCGAGCTTGAGCGCCTGCGAAAAAGCATCGCCCGAGCGGTTGGCGCGGGTCTCGTCCCAATAGCGGTAGCCGACGACAGCGCCAGTGCCAAGCACCACCAGCACGGCCAGCACGAGCAAGGCGGGACCGAAACGATCCCACAGCGCATGCGCCTGGTCGCGACGAATCTCTTCGTTGACTTCGCGGATAAAACTGTCGTCCGACATGGATCAAAACCATTCATGCCCCGGGCGGGGCGGTTGATGAGCCCGCGTTTTAGCGAAATTTTGCCGGCATGGAAGGGGTTCGGCAGGAAAATCGCCTATTCACGAGGCAGTCACCGCCAACGGCGGCCGCACAGGTCGATCGCACCCGTGCCATATTTCACCGGTAGGCGGTGCTTCTACATTCCCTAATCAAGTCAGATGCCTTTGCCCCGTTTGTCCCGCGTTATTGCGTTTTCCATTGCCGCGCTTGCTGCCGGCGCGGCTTTTGCCGACCCGCTGGCGGCGCCGGCAAAGCCGAAGCAGATCGTGATCATCTCGTTCGACAGCGCCCGCGACATTTCGCAATGGCAGCGCAGCCGGGCGCTGGCCCGGCGCACAGGCGCGCATTTCACCTATTTCGTCTCCTGCGTGTTTCTGTTGTCGCCCGAGACACGCAAGGAATACACCGCGCCCGGCAAGACAGAAGGCAAATCGAACATCGGCTTTGCCGCCTCCAAACAGGAAGTTGCCGAGCGGCTCGAGCAGATCAACCTTGCGGCCTCGGAAGGCCACGACATCGGCAGCCATGGCTGCGGTCATTTCGACGGCAAGGACTGGAGCAAAGCCGACTGGCTGAGCGAGTTCGGCTCATTCAAGCATATTCTCGAAAACGCGTATTCGATCAACGGCATCGCTCCTGAACCGAAGGGCTGGCGCGATTTCGCCCGCAAATCGGTGGTCGGGTTTCGCGCGCCTTATCTGTCGGCAAACAAGGCGCTCTATGAGGCGCTGCCCGCGGCCGGCTTCCTGCTCGACGCAAGCGGCGTTTCCCGTGGGCCGGTCGAGCCGCCGACCGTCAACGGCATCACGCGCTTTTCGCTGCCGCAGATCCCGGAAGGGCCGAGCTCAAGGCGCGTGATCGCCATGGATTACAATCTCTATGTCAGACATTCCGGCGGCTTCGAGCGGCCGAGCATGGCAGAAGAGTTCGCTGACCGGACCTATAACGCGTTCCGCGCCGCCTTCGATGCGCAATACCAGGGCAAGCGCATTCCGCTTGAGCTCGGCTTCCACTTCACGCTGATGAATGACGGCGCCTACTGGAACGCGCTGGAACGCTTTGCCGGCGAGGTCTGCGTCAAAGCGGACGTCGAGTGCATTAGTTTTCGCGACTATGTATCGCGGCGAGGCGAAAGGCAGGCGGCGGTGGGCGGCTGAGCCGCAAGCGCCGCCGCCCGCCAGTCTTAGCTTGCCGGCTGATCCTCAGGACGCAGCCCGGCTTGTTCCCGTTCTAGATAGTGCTGATCGATCACCGGCAGCGGCTCGCCCTTGATCGTGGCTTCGAACGCTCGCAGCCGCTTGTGGACTGACAAGAGCTCAACGATCGTTGACCAGGAATTAACAAGATATTGGAACGAGCTGGTCACTTGGCTGAACGCGGAATTGACCTGGTTGACGAGACCCAACGTTAAGGTTCCGGCGACCAACGAAGGAGTCATCAGAAAAAGAGGGAATATGGTATTTAGTTGCAAGTAGAGATAGCGGACCACATTGAAATAGACGTAGTGGAAATAGAGCCGGAAGTAGTTCTGGCGCACATTTCCGAACAATTCGGAAACGGTCGGCGGCTGCGCTCGGGACTGATCGTCCTCACCATAAACAAGTTCCTTGCGGTAAGCGGCTTCGACGCGCTGGTTGCGAAACTGCAAGCCGGGCAGCTTTATGCCGGCGGTGGCAATGCATACCGTCCCAAACATCGCCCAGAAGATCGCAGCCAAAACCAACGGCTGCGGCACCTGACCGATGAAAGGCAATGCCGTAATGTGCTTTGAGTAGGCAAGCAAAATCGGCATGAAGGCGATCAAAGTCATTATCGAATCAATAAAGCTGGTCCCAAGATCTTCCATGATCTTTGAAAAGCGCATCGTGTCTTCCTGCACGCGCTGGGAAGCTCCCTCGATGCTCCGCACCCTAGGCCAATAGGACATGTAGTAGTCGTTCATCGCTGTCCGCCAGCGAAACACCCAATGGCTTACAAAGAAATTTGTCAGAACGTAAACAGTAACAGCCACCAGAGCGATGCCGAGGAAAGTTATTAACTGCGCATAAACATCATACTCTGTCGCCTTCACACTTTTGCTCACAATGCCCTGAATCAGATCCCAGAACGGCCCGTACCAGGCATTGATCGCTACACTCACCTGAACCTGAAAATAGGTCGTGAACAAGATCAGCGAGCTGCCAAGGATCGACCAGCGGTCCCACGGGTGCGGGGAATACCAATGCCAGAAGGCGTAAAAGAGCAGCACACCAAGTGTAAAATAGATGTAGAACCAAAGGAACGGAGGCGACCAGAAAACGGAAACGCCAATGATCGGCGCCGCGTCCGCTGCAGGGAGGGGAAATCCGACCAAAGCGCCTAGCTGGTCGCCGCCGAGAAACCACACGGCCACCATGACCGCACTCCAGACGGCGGCCGAGGTGAAAAAGAGCTTCGGCTGCGGGAAGAAGGATACGAACACTGTGGGAAAATCCTCGGTCGATGCGCAAATCAGCGGGGTTCAGCGGGCATAAAGTCACACATTAGTGGGAAAGAAAATGCCCGTGCCCGATGCCCGCAACCGAGCAAGACCATAATCATGGCGATTTTGGCGCAGCCGACCAGGTGATCGCGCCGGAAGCGAGCAGGACGGCGGCGGCCACGATCGAGGCGAGGAAAAAGTTACCCGAGGCCTGCGCAAGCAGCCCGGCGACGATCGGGCCGATGATCTGGCCAAGGCCGAAGGCGGCCGTCATTACCGCCAGCATCCGGCGTGGTGCTTGCGGAGCAAGCTGCCTGCCCGTCTGCAGGCCAAGCGCGGTGATGGCGATGAAGGTGCCGCCGACAAGAAGGCCGCCGAGCAGCGGCCCGGTGCGCCCGCCCATGACGACACTGGCGCTGACGCCGACCACCTCGACCAGACACCCCAGGGCATAGGTGGCATAAAGCCCGATCCTGGCCGCGAGCTTCTGCCACAGCCAGACCGAGGGGAAACCGGCAAGGCCGGTGACCATCCAGACCACGGCCTCGAAGACGCGGCCGCCGGCGCCCTGGCGGACGATGGCGACCAGGAACGTTGCCGTGACGATATAGCCGAAGCCGAACAGGCCGTATGCGACGATGATCTTCACCAGCGACCGGTGTTTCGGCAGTGCCGGCTCGCTCCCGGTGGTGCTGTTCGCGGCCGAGGTGCCGCCGGCCAGCAAGCCGACGGCGGCAAAGCCGCAGGCCGAAATCACCGCCGACCATAGCCAGCCCGCCGCCCAGCCGGCATGTTCGGTGACGAGGACTGCCAACAGCGCCGAGGACGCCGCGATGCCGAGGCCGACACCGCCGAAATACAGCGCCTGCAGGTCGTTTCGCCCGGCCGCGGCGAGATGACCGAAAACGATGCTGGTCATGAAGACCAGGACAAAGGCGCTTGCAACGCCGGCAAGAAAGCGGATGACGAGAAACGCGGCCATCGTGCCGGTCAGGCCCATCAGGCCGGCGAGGATCGCGGTGGCGGCAAGGCCGGCCAGCATCAGCTGACGCTCGCGGCCTTGCGCCCAGCCGCCGGTGGCGGCAAGCGCGCCGACGAGATAGCCGAGATAATTGGCAGATGCGATCCAGCCGGCATCGGCCGGCGACAGGCCGAGCTCTTCCATCATGCCAGGCAGGATCGGCGTATAGACGAACGGGCCGATGCCCATGGCGACGGCCAGGGCAATCATGCCGGCGATTGCGAGGCGCAAGGGCGAAGCGATGTTCATCGCGGTGCACCATAGGTGCGCCTGCCGGCGAGACAATCCGCCTTTTATTGGGCCAGAAGGGCTGCGCAGCCGCGTCGGCGGCCGGCTCACCTGAGTGCCAGCAAGTCCTTCTTCAGCCGCAGCAGGTCCTTGGCGGGGCCGTCTCGAAGCGGGTACGACGCGCGGTCAGCCTGAATGGCATGTCGGCGAGTTCGCGCTCCGACATGGTGTCGAGCACCGGATGCGCCAGCGGATCGGTCACCCAATTGATGCCCTCGCTGTCATGCCGGCGCGGCTGCGTTCCGATCGGGGAAAAGGCGCCGAGCCATAACAAAATCTTCATCAGATTTGCCTCCTCACTCTGAGTAGCCCACTTAGAATCCGGCATCCGGCAGTGTCTGGCAATTGAGATTTCAGCCGTTCGAGTTTAGAAAAACTGTATGGCTATGCTGAACCGCGTGCACCTCAACGGCTTACGCGCCGTCGAAGCCGTCGCGCGCCTGGGCTCGCTCACGGCGGCGGCCGGCGAGCTCAACGTCTCGGTCAGCGCCGTCAGCCAGCAGATCAACCGAACAGAAAAACAACTCGGCCGCGCGCTGTTCGAACGAACGCCAGCTGGCCTGGTGGCGACGGAATTCGGCACCGTCTTTACCGCGCGGCTCAGCGCCGGGTTTCGCGAACTCGCACAGGCGGTGGCGCTTGCCGATGAAAGCTCGGAGTGCACGCTGGTGGTTTCGGTGGCGCCGGCTTTTGCCTCGAAATGGCTGCTGCCGCGGCTGTCGCGGCATTTTGCCCGCCATCCGAACGTGCTCCTGCGCATCGATGCCTCGGCGCGGCTTGCCGATCTCGATCGTTCGGACATCGACGTCGCCATTCGGCTCGGCGACGGCAAATGGCCAGGCGGGCGCGCCGAATTGCTGCTGGCGCAGGAGGTGTTTCCGGTCTGTGCACCGGTGATCGCCAGCAAGCTGAAATCGATCGAGGACCTTGCTTTGACCTGTGCGATCACCGACGAAAGGTCGATGATCAGTTGGGAGAGCTGGTTCGAAGCCGCCGGGGTGGAGCCGGTCACCTTCATGAAAGGCGCGCGCTTCACCGACCCGATGCTGTGCCTGGAATCAGCGATTGCCGGTCACGGCGTCATGCTCGGCTGGCAGTTGCTGGCCGCCGACGCGCTGGCCGACGGCCGTCTCGTTGCGCCGTTCGGCATACGGGCGCAGAGCGGGCTCGGCTATTGGCTGGTGACCTCGGCCAGCAAGAGCGAAAGCCGCAAAGTCAGGGATTTCAAGACCTGGATCCGCGAAGAGATCGAGGCGACGATGGCGCAGTTCAGATCGCTCGAGCGTCAGCTAGACCTGCCGGCGTCATCAGAGTGGAAAGGTCGGCAGCGCCGGTCTATGTAAGAAACAGTCCCCAATCACAGCAGGCAGGATCATGACCACACATTCGCGCGGCGTTTCCGCAACCATCGACCCGGTGAAGCTCGACAGGCTGGCGGAGGTCGCCGTCAAGGTCGGGCTGCAATTGCAACCGGGGCAGGATCTGGTGCTGACCTCGTCTATTGCAGCGCTGCCTTTGACGCGGCGGATCGTCGAGCACGCCTACAAGGCAGGTGCCGGCCTGGTGACGCCGATCTTCAACGACGATGAGATCACGCTCGCGCGCTTCCGCTACGGCGTCGACGCCGGCTTCGACCGCGCCGCCGGCTGGCTCTATGAAGGCATGGCAAAAGCCTTCGCCAACAATGCGGCGAGGCTTGCCGTGCGCGGCGAGGATCCGTCGCTGCTTTCGGCGCAGGACCCGGCAAAGGTGGCGCGTGCCAACAAGGCGAATTCGATGGCCTACCAGCCGGCGCTGGAGAAGATCACCGGCTTCGACATCAACTGGAACATCGTCGCCTATCCCGATCAGGCCTGGGCCAAGCAGGTTTTCCCGGACGATGCCGAAGACGTCGCGGTGGCCAAGCTCGCCGACGCCATCTTTGCCGCCTCGCGGGTGGATGTCGAAGACCCGATCGGCAACTGGACGGCGCACAATGCGGCGTTGAAGAGCCGCACCGAATGGCTGAACGGCCACAATTTCCACGCACTGCATTTCACCGGCCCCGGCACCGACCTGACCGTCGGGCTGGCCGACGGCCACGAGTGGATGGGCGGCGCCTCGACCGCCAAGAACGGCATCACCTGCAACCCCAACATCCCGACCGAAGAGGTTTTCACCACGCCGCATGCAAGGCGCGTCGAAGGCCATGTCACCAGCACCAAGCCGCTGTCCTATCAGGGTACCCTGATCGACGGCATTGCGGTGCGTTTCGAGGCGGGCCGCATTGTCGAGGCCAAGGCCACGAAGGGCGAGGATGTGCTGCAAAAGGTGCTCGATACCGACGAAGGCTCGCGCCGTCTCGGCGAGGTGGCGCTGGTGCCGCATTCCTCGCCGATCGCCAAGAGCGGGCTGCTGTTTTTCAACACGCTGTTCGACGAGAACGCCGCCTGCCACATCGCGCTCGGCCAGTGCTATTCGAAGTGCTTCGTCGACGGCGCCTCGCTCGGCCAGGACGAGATCGCGGCGCGCGGCGGCAACAAGAGTTTCATCCACATCGACTGGATGATCGGCTCGGACAAGATCGACATAGACGGCGTCCATAAGGACGGCAGCCGCGTGCCGGTGATGCGCAAGGGCGAGTGGGTTTAGGCCCGGGATCTTTAAGCGAAGGCCAGCAAGCAGCGGCGCCTGCTGGCCCATGCGGAGTTGGCAATGGAGCTCGCGGTCAAGCGCATCTATGAGCCGCCGGCGCCCGATGACGGGCAGCGGGTGCTCGTCGACCGCATATGGCCTCGCGGCATCGCCAAGCAGGACGCGGCGCTGACGCTCTGGCTAAAGGACATCGCGCCAAGCAATGGGTTGCGCAAATGGTTCGGCCATGAGCCGGCGCGCTGGGCGGAGTTCCAGCGGCGATACCGCGATGAGCTCGACCGGAACGGCGAGGCGGTGGCGGAACTACGTGCCTTGCTCCGTGAAGGCAAGGTGGCGCTGCTCTACGGCGCCCATGACGAGGCGCACAACAATGCGGTGGCGCTGGCGAGCTATTTGCGTGAGACGGACTGAAGCGCGAGCCTGCGTCCTGTGACTTTGGAGATTGGCGAAGGCCGTAGCGACGGCCAGAGGGTTGCTTCCCTCCGACCTCTCAAGACTTGGGTTCCTCGCCCTGCGAAGCGGGGGAGAGGTGGCTCGGCGAAGCGGCCGGAGAGGGGGCTTTCGTAGAGTGCTCCCC
>NZ_JAMYQL010000058.1:0-20912 GCF_040320865.1 Mesorhizobium sp. M0598
CTCTCCGTGCGTGAGGATCGGCTCGGCCCATCCGAGCAACCCTCGTCTTTTAATCGCACGAAAGGGCGGGCCACCGTTCTCCGCCTCGGAACATGACGTCTAGATCAATTCCTCGCCGCGCACCTGTGCAGTTTTGCACAAGCATGCGCGGAATTGCAAATCGCCTGAATTTGACGTCCGCGCGAGAATAGGCCTGATCCAATTCAGGGAAGCGATCGATGGATATCGAAGGTTTGCGAACGATGGTGGCGCGGCACGCGACGTCGGCCAATGCGTTGGTGGCGCTCGGTTTGGCGATGGAGGCGCGTATTTCCGGCACGCCACTCGAGGGCAGTGTGGCCCGGCGCACAGGGGCCGTCCTTGCCGAACTCGGCGCCTCCGACGTCGTGGCAAGTGCTGGCGTCATCGAACTTACGCCGGTGCTGGCCAGCATCCGGGTCGACCTGCTTTCAGGTGGCAAGCTGCTGTCGCGCTCCTCCGAAAGCGTCGAGGCCCTGGAAGCCCGTTTACGCCAGGCCTTCGGCGACGTTTCATCTGGCTTCCCGGCGTTGCTGAAGCGGCTGATCGCGCCACAACTGGCCGGTTTGCTGGAGAGGCTCGCCGCACCGGGCGCAGCCTTCCTGGATATCGGCGTCGGCGTCGGCGCCCTGTCGGTGTCCATGCTGCGGCAATGGCCCGGCCTGAAGGCGGTCGGTGTCGATCCCCTGCCTGAAGCCATCGCGCAGGCCGCTGCCAACGTCAGGGCAGCCGGGCTCGAACATCGCATCGAACTGCGCACCGGGCTGGGCCAGGATATCGCGGACACGGCCGCGTTCGACCTTGTTTTCGTACCAAGCGCCTTCATCCCCGAGCCGGATGTCAGGGCCATCGTCAAGCGCAGCCACGCCGCGTTGCGGCCCGGCGGCTGGCTGCTGCTGGCAATGGTCAATCCTGGACCGGATGCACTGGGAGACGCCCTCGCCCGCTTCCGCACCACAATGTGGGGCGGCACGGTCTTTGAAAAGGGCGCAGCCCAGGACCTGATCGATCAGAGCGGCTATGCCGACAGCCGGTTGCTGCCCGGCCCGACCGGGGCGCCTGTCGCCTTCGTCGCCGGGCGTAAGCCGGGCTAACGGTTTCCAGGAGCGGACAATGAAACTGCTGATCTTTGGTGCTTCCGGTGCGACCGGCCGTGTGCTTGTCTCGGAGGCATTGGCAAAGGGCCATGCGGTGACCGCCTTCGTCCGCACGCCGGGCAAGCTTGCCATCAGCCACGAAAATCTGAAGGTGATCGTCGGAAATGTCGCCGATCGGGAGGCGGTCGAACGCGCCGTTGTCGGGAATGATGCGGTTTTCAGCTGTCTTGGGGTGGGCGTGCCGCTGAAACGCGATCCGGCCGTCGTTGCCGGCATCGGCTTCATCGTCGCGGCGATGCAGCAGGCCGGCCCCGAACGGCTCATCTATCTTTCATTCCTTGGAGTTCGCGACAGCCGGCGGCAACTAGGCGCCCTGTTGGGCAACATCATCGCGCCATTGGTGCTGCGCCATGAGGTGGCGGACCACGAAGTGAAGGAAAGCCTGATCGTTCAATCCAATCTCGACTGGACCATCGTGCGGCCCCCCAAGCTGAGCAATGGGGCGGCAACGGGTGAATTTCGCCACGGCAATGGCATCCGGTCGGCGTCGTTGCTGCCGACACTGGCGCGGGCCGACGTAGCGGCGTTCATGCTCGCCCAGCTCGACGACACCACCTACTCGCGCAGGGCAGCCAACATCCTGCGCTGACGTCTCGCGGGAGCCGTCCTCCCCTCGACGAACCGCCCGTTATGTCTTCATCGTCCTTATCTTCATCGCCCTTATCTTCATCGCCCCTATCTTCATCGCCCTTGTAGGCAGCACCAAAATGGACGAATAGTCTTGAAAGGCGCGCCTCCCTGAAATTGCCGGCATGCGGTTTCTCAGTTGGCGGCATCGCCGCAGCCGGATCCTGGAATGGCCAGTCCTTTGGAACCACGCAAGAGAAGAGGTTCGGTCGCCGCAAGGCTGCTGGCGGTGGATGCGTGGATCGATTCCTCGGTCTACGAAATCGGCTTCAGGGCGCGCCAGTTCTGGGAGGCGGCGACCATCTTCTCGCGGCGTTTCCGCGTCGGCGGCTGGCGCCGCGGCCTGATCGAACTGGTGAGTGAAGGCTTTACGCTCGGGGCCGGCGGCATCGTCGTCCTTTTGGCGCTAGCCTTGCCGGCCTTCCAGATAACCGCCGGCGACTGGCGCACGCAAGGCGACTTCGCCGTCACCTTCCTCGACCGCTACGGCAACGAGATCGGCCAGCGCGGCATCATCCAGCGCGATTCGGTGCCGGTCGACGAGATGCCCGACCATGTCATCAAGGCGGTGCTGGCGACCGAAGACCGCCGTTTCTTCGACCATTACGGCATCGATGTGCTCGGCCTGTCGCGAGCCATATTCGAGAACGTACGGGCCAATTCCGTCGTCCAGGGTGGCTCGAGCATCACCCAGCAGCTGGCCAAGAACCTGTTCCTGACCAATGAGCGGACGTTCGAGCGCAAGATCAAGGAAGCGTTCCTGTCGCTGTGGCTCGAAGCCAATCTGTCGAAGAAGGAAATCCTGCAGCTTTACCTCGACCGCGCCTATATGGGCGGCGGCACCTTCGGCATCGAGGCGGCAGCCGATTTCTATTTCGGCAAGAGCGTCAAGGACCTGAACCTTGCCGAGGCGGCGATGCTGGCCGGCCTGTTCAAGGCGCCGACCAAATATGCGCCGCACATAAACCTGCCCGCCGCCCGGGCGCGGGCCAACGTGGTGCTGTCCAATCTGGTCGATTCCGGCTTCATGACCGAAGGCCAGGTGCTGCAGGCAAGGCTGCACCCGGCCGAAATCGTCGACCGCGGCGAGCAGAAGAGCCCCGACTATTACCTCGACTGGGCCTTCGACGAGGTCAAGAAGATCGCCGCCAAAGGCGGCCCGCACTCGCTTGTCGCCCACACCACCTTCGATGCCAACATCCAGAAGGCGGCCGAAGAATCGATGGAGTTCCACCTCCGCCAGTTCGGCAAGGAATACAACGTCACCGAGGGCGCCATCGTCGTCATCGAGACCAATGGCGCGGTCAGAGCGATCGTCGGCGGCCGCGACTACGGCGCCAGCCAGTTCAACCGCGCCACCAAGGCGCTTCGCCAGACCGGCTCCTCGTTCAAGCCCTATGTCTATGCGACGGCGATGGAGCATGGCTTCACGCCGGATTCGGTGGTTTCCGGCGGACCCATCTCCTGGGGCAGTTGGTCGCCCCACAATTACAATGGCGGGTCGGCCGGCAACGTCACGCTGATCACGGCGATGGCCAAATCGATCAATACGGTGCCGGTGCGGCTGGCCAAGGATTATCTCGGCATCAAGCCGATCAAGGCGATGGCCGAGGCGATGGGCGTCGAGTCGCCGCTTGAATCGCACAAGACCATGGTGCTCGGCACGTCGGGCATGACCGTGATGGACCAGGCGACGGGTTACAGCGTGTTTGCCCAGAACGGCTTTGCCGGAACCCGGCACGGCGTCAGCCAACTCTTCACCCGTACCGGCGAGGTGGTCTACGACTTCGCCAAGGATGCGCCGCCGCCGCATCGGGTGCTGTCGGAGCTGGCGCTCAAATACATGAACACCATGCTGGCGGCGGTGCCGGTGATCGGCACGGCCCGGCGCGCAGCCCTTCCAAACATCGTCGTCGCCGGCAAGACCGGCACGACCCAGTCCTACCGCGATGCCTGGTTTGTCGGCTTTACCGGCAACTACACGGCCGCCGTCTGGCTCGGTAATGACGACTTCACCGCGACCAACAAGATGACCGGCGGCACGCTGCCGGCCATGGTGTGGCAGCGCCTGATGCTCTATGCGCACCAGAATATCGACCTCAGACCGATCCCCGGCCTCGATCACCCCTTCGTCGATGCCGAAATCGCCGCCAAGGCCAAGGAAGCGGAAAAGAAGAACGCCGAACAGGCAGCTGCCGATGCCGCCGCCGAGCGTCCGCCGGTGCTGTCCAGCCGGACCACCCAGACCCTGAAGGAACTGACCAGGCTGTTCCAGGCGGCACCCGTGCTCGACGCGCCCGCTGCGCCGGAGACCCTGTCGGCGCTGTGACGGCCAATTGCGCGGGGCCGCTTGCCACAAGGCCCTGCGCCGCGATATCCCCGAGCGGCAATCTTTCATTCCCGGCCTTCGGTTCCCTGCCTCCTCATGCTCAAGAACGCCTTCCTGACACTGCTTTCGCTTGCCATCGCCGTCGTCGGCGGTGGCGGCAGCGTCTGGTATGCACTGAAGCTGCAGGATGGCGTCGGCGCCATCAGGATCGGCCAATGGACCGCCTTCCCCGATATCGGCACGCCGACGGCAGATCCCTATTCGAAGGCCCGCGTGGCTCGCGAAGGCGTGCTGGCGCTCGGACAGGCGGAAGGACTGTCCTTCATCGCCGAGCGCGATTCCGGCGGCGAACAGCTCAAGCGGCAATGTGCCTACAAGATTGCGGGCGGCTTTCCCACCGCCCGGTTCTGGACGCTTTATGCCGCCGACCAGTCGCTTGGCGTGGTCGAGACCGGCAAGCCGAGGCCGGCTGCGCTGCAGTCCTATCAAGTGCTGCGCCAGGCCGACAATTCGGTGGTCATTTCCGTCGGCAGCCGCCCTGCGCCCGGCAACTGGCTGCTGACCAGCGGCGCCGGCAAGATGTACTTGGTGCTCACGTTCTACGACACGCCGATCGCCAGCAGCACCGGTCTCTCGGACGTCATGCTGCCGCAGATCCAGAAGGTCGGCTGCAATGCGTAGCCTGCTGCATGCCGTGCTGCTCGGCCTGCTCGGCGCCGGCATCGTGCACATCATCGTGCTGCTGCTCGTCCCCGAGTTCTCCGAACGCGACGCCTGGTCGCGATTGGCCATGGCTTCGGATCTCTACAAGATGACCAGGCTCGACGCGGAAGCCGGCGGCGCGCCGGTGGTGAAATCGGTCGATCCGCTGTTTTATGCGGCGGCATGCCGCTTCGACCTTGCCGAGGGGATGGTGCGGGTCAAGGCGCCGGGCAAGGTGCCATTCTGGTCGATATCGGTCTATGACCGCGGCGGCCACAACATCTACTCGTTCAACGACCACAGCGCGACCGCAGGCATGCTCGACACCGTTGTGCTGACGCCGGCCCAGATGATCGAGGTCCGCAAGGATCTTCCCGAGGAACTGCAAGGGGCCATCTTCGTCGAGGCGCCGATAGAGGAAGGCGTATTCGTCATCCGTTCGTTCGTGCCCGACGACAGCTGGAAGCCGATCGTCTCGCGGTTTCTCGAACAGAGTTCCTGCGAACTGCAGGATTTTTAAGCCGGTTCCGATGCTCAGTGATGCGGTACCGGCAATGTTCCCGAAAGTCCCGGCTTGTCGGGGCCGCCGGCCGGCCGCGTTTCGCCCGTCAGCGGCCGCTGCTCGTAGCGCACCCCGGGAAAGATGATCACTGCCGCCGGCGCGGCTTGTTGTGCTCGATTGGTTGCCGCCGTTCGCGGCACGAAAGACAGTACCATGCCCATGGTTCGCGTATTCCTCTCGGTTGCCCCGGAGCACAACGCAACGCCTCCATAGTCGATTAAGAAGGCAGTAGGTTAACGGAGCGCTAACGGATCGCCGCTAAATTGATCTTTGTTCTTGGGAAACGCGAAACCGGTACAGCCCGGCAGACCGCTGTCCAGATCGTGTCGAGTGTCGGGCGTATCCTTCGTGTCAGCTTCGGATTTCAGGCAAATCGCAGCAGGAGCTGAATCGGGAAAGGCCGAAAGGCTGTTTCGCGCCGCGGTATCGGCGTTCTGCTCGCTCACCCGCCCTTCGCGCCGGGAAATCGCGCAGCTCGAAGACCTGACGCTGCCGCTGTTCGAGAATGTCTCGGTCGAATCGCGCCGCTACGTCGCGGCAGCCCTTTCCGAATGCGAATATGCGCCCGCCGCGCTGGTGCGGCGGCTTTGCCAGGAGCGGGTCGATATCGCCGCGCCGCTGCTCATCCGCTCGCGCGCCCTCAGCGACGTCGACCTGATCGCGCTGATCGGACGTCACGGCCTGCCGCATGCCCGTGCCATTGGCCGCCGCAAGGATCTCAATCAAACGATCGCGGATCTCATCAAAGTGCTCGAAAGGCCGACGCTGGTGCGGTCGCAGCAGCAGCCGGAAACAACCGCCAAAGCCGCGTCCGAAAACGCCGAAGTGGTTGCGGGCGAGGTCAACAGGCAAGAGGCTTCCGATGTCGCCGAAACTGTACGGCGGCGGTTGCGATCCATGATGCGCGAGAGCTGCACCGCCATCGGTCCGTTCGTCGCGCCGCAAACCTACGTCAAGCTGCGCGAGACCGCGCTGACCGGCAATGCGGCATTCTTCCAGACAGCGCTCGCCGATGCGCTCGAAGTCGATTTTTCAACGGCGCGGACGCTCACCGCGAGCCACAATTACACACCGCTTCTGGCCGCCTTGCGCGCGCTCGACCTCAGCGAAGACAAGGCGTTCCTGATCACGGCCGCCATCTATCCGACCGAGTTTCCGCACCCGCAGGCGATCCGCATCTTCCTCGACCGCTACCGCCTGCTGCACCGCGACGCGGCGTTGGACAGGCTCCGCGGCTGGAAGGCCGACACCGTGTCGAAAATCGTTCGCAAGCCCGGGCGCGTCGCCGCAAACGCCGACCTGCGCAAGCCGAACAGCGCCGATATGACCGCCAGCCCAAAGGCGCGTCGCATCTGAGGCTTGCCGTTACGACGCCTTGACCGAGATAAGCTCCTCAACGGGAATGGCGCCCGCCTCGATCTCGACCACCCAGATATCCGGATCGAATCTCTTCTCGCGCTCCAGCCGCGCGTCGAAGATGGCGGCATCGTCGCCTTCGCCAAGCAGGCTGAAAAAACGGTCGTCCGGCCTGGCTGAATCGTAACTCGTCTGCGGCGCCGGCCCGAATAGCGCTATCCCCCCCAGCCTGCCCCGCGCCAGCACGAAAACCACGCCGGCTTCCGTCGCGCCGCGCTTGACCACGGCGGCAAAGCCGCCGGCGCTGAAAACCCGGCGCAACAGCGCCGACACCCACAGATCGGTGGTTACCCGCATGGAGAAGTCCTGGACATGCGGCGGTCCTTACAGCATTGGCCGGAAGACCGTAACCGGTCTTTGCCAGGCGATCGGCGAGCGGCCGTTTCGACCCTTAGTTGGTCAGGCCGATCTCGCGCATCTTGACGTAGACGATCTCGTCGGGCTCGCCGGTCTCGGGCAGGCCGAACAGCGCCTGGAATTCCTTGATCGCGGCCTTGGTGCGTGCGCCGACGACGCCGTCCAATTGCATGTCGTCATTGCCGAACGCCTTCAGTCCGGCCTGGATCTTGACGATGCGGGGATCCGGCGCCGTCGCATTTGCCGGTGCGGACACCGGAATGGCGGCTGGAACAGCGGCCGTTTCGACCGGCCGCGGCACCGGATGCGGCACCACGGCCGCGGTCTTTGGCGTGGCGCCCAGTTGATCCAGCAGGACGCTGTCGATCTCGCCGGAGGCATTCAATCCGACCTTCTGCTGATAGGCCTGGATGGCCTTGCGCGTATTCGGTCCGGGAATCCCGTCAACGGTGCCGGCATAGAAATCGAGATCCTTCAATATGCCCTGGACCTGCTCGACGACCGGGTCGCTCTTGATCGGCGCAGCGGCCGGACGCACGATATTGATGGTAGTTTCGGGCTCGTCGCTGTCCGCCCGCGGAAAGCGCTCGATACTCCTGGTGGCGAAAAACGCGCCGGCATGCGGAAAAGGCTGGTACCAAAGCGCGTTCGCCGAGACGTAGAACAGCGTCACCAGGAACGCGGTGGAGCCGCCGACCACAACAGGATTGCGCGAGATCAGGCTGCCCAGCGCCATCGCTCCGTGCTCGAAGGCATTGCCGCGGCGTTTGACCGCCCTAGGCTGTTTTGCGGAGCGACCCATTGCTCTCCCCTTTGCCACCGTCCGCCTTGGCTTTGACTGCGGACATCGGCACCACGCCGGTCTTCTCCTTCGAACGGCCTGTCGGCCCGTTCACGGGAAGGCTGATCGTCACCGTAGTGCCCTCGCCCGGCATGCTTTCGATCGACATTGTGCCCTCGTGCAGCGCCACCAGCCCCTTCACCAGCGAGAGCCCGAGGCCTGTGCCTTCGAAACGGCGGGTATAGTCGTTCTGGATCTGCATGAACGGCTTGCCGAGATTGACGAAGTCTTCCTCGGCGATGCCGATGCCGGTGTCCCGGACCCAGAAATGCAGCCGCGAGCCGATGCGCTTGGCGCCGATGACGACATTGCCGCCTTCGGGCGTGAACTTGATCGCGTTGGAGACGAGATTGATCAGGATCTGCTGCACGGCGCGACGGTCGGCATTTATTTCGCCTGCGTCCGGCGCGATCTGGGCCTGCAGATCGATGGCCTTTGCCTCGGCTTGCAGGCGCATCATCGATTGGCACATCTCGACCGCTTCGCGGAAGCGGAACGGTTCCGGTTCGGTCGCGTAGGCGCCCGATTCGATCCGCGATACGTCGAGTATCGAGGTGACGACGGCAAGCAGGTGCTGGCCCGAATCCCTGACCAGCCCGACATATTCCTTCTGGCGCGGATCCTTGAAGCTGCCGAACATCTCGTGCAGCAACATGTCGGAAAAGCCGATGATGGCATTGAGCGGAGTGCGCAGCTCGTGGCTGACGACGGCAAGGAAGCGTCCTTTCGCCACCTCGGCGGAGGCAGCCGCCTCATTGGCTGCGGCAAGCTCCTGGCGCAGTCCGGCCAGTTCGTCGTTTTCGCGCAGAAGAAGCGTGAAGACAGTCTCCTGCCCCGGCGCGCGCATCATCTCGAGCGAGAACGGCCGGTAATTGTCGGCCGTCACGCCGCTGCTCTGCGGCAACCGTACGCGAAGGTCGAGCCGGGTCGACAGGGCGCCATCGCGCATATCGGCCAGCGCACTGAGATACGGGACGCGGTCGGACAGATGGATGCGATCGAAAAGTCCGGTGCCGAAAAGCAGCTCCGGTGGCAGCCGCAGCATAGTGCGTGCCTTAGCCGAGACGTCCAGAACCTCGCCATGCGCCGCGATTCGCAGCACGACGGCGTCGATGAGGTCTTCGAGCCGGTGGCTGCCGGCCGGATCGAGCTGTGCGTTGGCGGCGCCGCGAAGCGGAGCGATACGCGGAATGAGCGTGAGTGCCCAGGCCAGTGGTACCAGCCAGTGCCATGCGGCGATTTCGGTCTGGTCGAGCGGCAAGACGGAACCGGCTAAAGGCTGCAGCAAGACTGCGACAAAGGCCGATATGGCGCCCCAGATCACGGCACGGCGCGACTGGCCGATCCACCACGCTTCAAACGGCAGCGCTACCGCGAGCAAGGCAACCGGCGAGGCCACACCACCGGCGGCAGCGATAAGGGCACCCAGGGCAACGCTGCCGACGACCAAGGCGAGTTGGCCGGCCAGGGTCATCTTGCCCGAGGCAGCCACCAGCAGGGCGGCGAACCAGCAAAGGCCGAACGCCGCAAAGATGGCAGCCACAGTCACGGCCGCGCCCATGCCCGACGTGACCAGCGTCACCGCTGCACCCGCGCTGAAGAAAGGAGCCGCCAGCATGGCGCCAATGAACCGGCTGTGGCGGCGACGATCGCTCTGGCCGAGCACGGACGGATGAACCATCCGTTCGCAACCGGCGGCTATCGCGCCCGGCAACTCGGCGTATCTGGCCTTGATCGCACTCAACTCAACGCACCCGGTCGTGAACGGCCCTGCTTTGCAGGCGGCTTTTGTCGATCCGAAACTCGCATCCAGCGTTTAAGGAATGGATAAGGCTGGGCCGATCGTCCCCCGGCAGGCTGCAAATATCGGGATACCGGCGGGGAAAAACCGGGGCAATTTGGCGCCATAGTAAACGGAGCGTTATCCGCACCGCCCGCGCCTGACGTTGCGGCCGATGGCATCAAACTGTCGCCGATTAAGAAAATGATCATGAAAAACAATAGGTTGGATGGTTATCATTTGCTGAATAAAATCTGAGCCGTTCGAGGCAAATGAACTTCAAAACGCTTCGTTTCGAATCTGCCTAAAATTTGAGGAAAACTGTTGCTTTCGGGACAAGCCGTCCTTTGCGCGTCTGTGTCAGTATCGCGGTACAGGTCGTGCGGTTCGGAGGCATGACCGTCATAAAGGACAGACAGATGGGCTTTCTGATAAGAGCTGCTTTCTGGTTTTCGCTGGTGCTTCTGGCGCTGCCGCTGGGTGTCGGCGCCGATGATGCGGGCCGCGAAAGCGTCGGGCCGCTCCAGGCCCTGTTTGCGGCGCGCGAAGCCGTCGGCGATATCGCCGGCATCTGCGAGCGCAAGCCGGACGTTTGCGAGACCGGCAAATCGGCAATGCACACCATCACCGCCCGGGCCAGGGAGACCGCCAAGATCGCGGCCGCCATGCTGGACGACAAGGCCGCTGAACCCGATACGGTGACGACCACCGGCAGCGTGCCCGGGGAAATCGTCTTGCCGGCGAAAGTCGATTTGCCGGCGAAAGTGCACTTGCCGGCGAAGAACTGAGACTGTTTCGGCCGAATTCATCGCTAAACCGCAAGGCTCTCGCTCTCGGCACCTGCGGCGTTTCTCCTCTTTTTCCGTGACGTGGCAGCGCCGGATGACTATATCCGGGGGAATGACGACGACGATCCACACCATACGCGACGACTTTTCCCTGCTCGACGAGTGGGAAGACCGCTATCGCTATGTGATTGAACTGGGTGAAGCGCTGCCGCCGTTTCCCGACGAGCAACGCATACAAGCCAACAAGGTGCCCGGCTGCGTCAGCCAGGTCTGGTTGACCACCGAACAGGGCGGGGGTGCCGACCCCGTTATCACCTTCAAGGGCGATTCCGACGCGCATATCGTGCGCGGCCTGGTCGCCATCATGCTGGCGCTGTTTTCGGGACGGCCGGCCAGCGAAATCCAGAGGACCGACGCAGAGGCCACATTGAAGGCGCTCGGACTTGACGAGCACCTGTCGCCGCAGCGCGCCAATGGTCTTCGCTCGATGGTCAAGCGCATCAAGCGTGACGCCGAGGCAGCGCTGAAGCAGACCGCCTGACCGCACGGCAGTTGCTGGCGGCATGAAGAACTGTCGGCCTGAGCTTGGTCTCCCCACAATGCGAAAACGGCGCCCGCAGGCGCCGTTTGAATGTCAGACCGGAAGAGCCGCTTGTCAGCGTCCCTTGCGCTTGCGGCCGAGACCCATCTTCTTGGCGAGCTGCGAACGGGCGGCTGCGTAATTGGGCGCAACCATCGGATAGCTCGGGTCCAGGTTCCACTTTTCGCGATACTGGTCGGGCGTCAGATCATAGTGGGTCATCAAGTGACGCTTGAGCGACTTGAACTTCTTGCCGTCTTCAAGACAGATGATGTAGTCGTCATGCACCGACCGCTTCGGATTTACCGCCGGCTTCTGCTTGTCGGCAGGCGGCTGCTCGGCGGCCCCGCCGACGCGCCCGAGAGCGGCATGGACATCGGCGATAAGGTTCGGCAGTTCGCCGACCGGTACGGGATTGTTGCTGACATAGGCGGCCACCACGTCGGCGGTGAGCTCGATCAGCGCGTCACTGTTTCTGGAAGGTGTTTCGGTAATATCCATGGCGTTCAGGTCCCAACGAGAATTGTTTCTGTCTACGCCCTATTTTTGGCAGGCAGGGCATCGCGCGAACTTGTGCAGGAAAAAGCCTCCGCGATTCGCGTCGCGGCATCTTAATGAGCCTGAGCGCCAAGTAAGTCAATTCGCTTCTTGCGGTCTATTCAGCGATACAAGTCAAATATTCCTCATTCAGCTTCACTCTTTCGTGCAAAGTGTAACTTTGCCGTTTTTTCTGGTCAGACCAGCATCGACTGACGCGGCGGCAAGCAGCCATTACACAAACGGCAGCAGGTAAATAGAGTTCGATGCTTGACCCTGCCGGCGGCATTACAGCCTGGGTGATCGGCGGATTCAGTAAAATCATAGGTTGCGAAGCGTTACTGTTGCTCGCGAGCCGTCGCCGGAGCGGTGCGCTGTGTCATTGAAATGGGGTAATGTATTTCCGTAGACCCAGCCATACCGGCCACTTGCCAAGCCGCGAAGGCAGTTGCATGACATTGACCGGCACTGGCAGGGTCATCGCAGCGACGGCGAGAACCGCGGCAGTCCGAGAAGAAATATTCGTTATCCGCTCCTCCAGCCCGTCCTCTCGAGCCACCACGACAATAGATCATAGCCCTTGAACCCGCGCTGCTCGGCGTGTTCATTCGCCATTCAAGTAGCTTCCACAGCGAGACGCAATGACCAGAACCCCAGTGTTTCCGACCGCCACGCCGCCGCGGCCGGAGAAGCGACCGATCTTCGACACGCATCACGGCATAACGCGGACGGACGATTATGCCTGGCTGAGGGCCGCCAATTGGCAAGAGATGTTCAGGGATCCGTCCCTGCTCGACGGCCAAATCCGCGCCCACCTCGAGGCCGAGAATGCTTACCAGGCGGCGCTGATGGCCGATACGGTCCAACTGCAGAAGCAGCTTTTCGCGGAAATGAAGGGTCGCATCAAGGAAGACGATTCTTCCGTGCCGATGAAGGACGGCCCTTACGCCTACGGCTCCTCCTTCAAGCTTGGCGGCCAGCAGCCGCGTTATTTCCGCACGGCGCGCGACGGCGGCGACAAGCAGATATTGCTCGACGGCGATGCCGAGGCCGAGGGCAAGCCCTATTTCCGTCTGGGCGGCGTCGATCATTCGGACGACCACAGCAAGCTGCTCTGGGCCTTCGACGACAAGGGTTCCGAATTCTACACGCTGCGCATCCGCGATCTGGCCGGCGCCAACGATCTGGCGGACAGGGTCCCGGACACCGGCGGCGGCGGTGTGTGGGATGCCGGCAATGACGGTTTTTTCTACACCCGGCTCGACCCCAACCACCGTCCTTCCAAAGTGCTGTTCCATGCGCTTGGCGACGGTCCTGAAAACGACCGGTTGATCTACGAGGAGACCGATCCGGGCTTCTTCATGGATGTCGGCGGCACGCGCTCCAACGAGTGGATCATGATCGGCATCAACGACCATGAAACCTCGGAATACCGTATCATGAGCGCCGACGATCCGTTCGCAGAGCCGAAGCTGGTTGCGGCGCGCCAGACGGGCCTGCAGTACGAACTCGAGGAAGGCGGCGACATCTTCTTCATCCTCACCAATGCCGATGGCGCCAAGGACTTCAAGATCATGACTGCGCCGGCCCATGATCCGGTGCGCGCCAATTGGCAGGAACTAGTGCCGCACGAAGCGGGCCGGCTGATCCTTTCGGTGATCGGCTTCAAGGACCACATGGTCCGGCTCGAGCGCAAGGAAGGCCTGCCGCGCATCGTCGTGCGCGACCGCAAGAGCGGCGAGGAGCACCTGATCTCCTTCGACGAGGAAGCCTTCTCGCTCGGCCTGTCCGGCTCCTACGAATACGACACCGAGATCATGCGCTTTTCCTATTCGTCGATGACGACCCCGGCGCAGGTCTTCGATTACAACATGAGCACCCGCGAGCGGGTGCTGCTCAAGACCCAGGAAGTGCCGTCCGGCCACGACCCGGAGCACTATGTCACGCGCCGGCTGATGGCGCCTGCCGCCGACGGCGAACTGGTGCCGATCTCGCTCCTCCATCACCGCGACACGCCGCTCGACGGGTCGGCGCCTTGCCTGCTTTACGGCTACGGCTCGTATGGCATCACCGTGCCGGCCGCGTTCAACACCAATCTGTTTTCGCTGGTCGACCGCGGCTTTGTCTACGCGATAGCCCATGTTCGCGGCGGCAAGGACAAGGGCTATGGCTGGTACGACGATGGCAAGCGGGCGAACAAGATGAACACGTTCACCGATTTTGTCGCTGCCGCCCACCACCTCGTCGCCGAACGCTATACGCAGCACGACCGCATCGTTGCGCAAGGCGGTTCCGCCGGCGGCATGCTGATGGGCGCGGTCGCCAACATGGCGCCGCAATGCTTCGGCGGCATCGTCGCCGAGGTTCCCTTCGTCGACGTGCTCACCACCATGCTCGACGCCAGCTTGCCGCTGACGCCGCCGGAATGGCCGGAATGGGGCAATCCGATCGCGTCGGCGGAGGATTACCGGACCATCGCCGCCTACTCGCCCTACGACAATGTCGCCGCACTCGACTATCCGCCGATTCTGGCGCTGGCCGGCCTGACCGACCCGCGCGTCACTTATTGGGAGCCGGCCAAATGGGTGGCGCGGTTGCGCGACCGCAAGACAGGCGGGAATCCGGTGCTATTCAAGATCAACATGGATTCAGGCCATGCCGGCGCCTCCGGCCGGTTCTCCAGGCTGGGGGAAATCGCCTTCACCTACGCCTTCGCGCTCAAGGTGACAGGCAAGGCCGAGCTTGCGGCGTGAACATCGGCGGATGAGCGGTCATTGCCTTCCGTTCCGCGACGTGGCTTCATTGGCGGTGAGAGTTGCGGAGCCCACCAATGATCGATCTCGCCACGTTGATAGCTTATGTCGCGGTTGTGCTTGGCTTTGTCTTCATCCCGGGTCCCGCCACTCTTCTGACGGTGGCGCGGGCAACCAGTTCCGGAACCAGGGTGGGCATTGCGACCGGCGCCGGGATCGCGGCCGGCGACGTGGTTCACACCTTCATGGCGATCGTCGGCATTTCGGCGATCATTGCTACGTCGGCGGCGCTTTTCAGCATAGTGAAGTACATCGGCGCAGCCTACCTCATCTATCTCGGCATTCGCGCGATCATCGAGAAAACGCCTGCCTATCCGGCCGCCGGCGCACTTGCGATCCCTGCTGCCAAAGCATTTCGGCAGGCTGTTTTGACCGAGGTTCTCAATCCCAAGACCGCGCTTTTCTTCCTCGCATTTCTTCCGCAGTTCGTGCGGCCTGAAAACGGATCGGTGATGCTTCAACTGGCGACATTGGGCGTCATCTTTGTTCTGTTGGGCCTCGTCAGCACGGCGGTTTTCGCCGTGGGTGCGGGCGGCCTCGGTGCATTCCTGCGCCGAAACCCGACGGTGCTGAGATGGCAAGGCAAAGCTGTCGGCGGTATCTATTGCGCCTTAGGCATCCGGCTGGCGCTGCAACAGCGCTAGGGTCTCGACAGGCGACGAGCCGTACGAGGCTTCGGATAATGGGCAGGCAAAGCTGATTTTCCGCTCGCAATTGCAAAGGCCGCGCGCTACCCAGTGCGCGGCCTTTTCACAGCCGCGCCAACACACAATCACCCAGGGATCTGCCATGTTGCTCGTCGATGTCTATCTCGACAAATCGCCCATCCAGGGCATCGGCGTCTTTGCCAAGAACCACATTGCCCGCGGCACGCTGGTCTGGAAGCTCGACCCGAAATACGACCGGCGCATCGAGGTAGCGGCCTACGAGCGGGAAACCGGGCCGGTCAGAACCTATCTCGACCGCTACGCCTATCCGGACCGGCGCGACCCGAATTACATCGTCTTCGAAGCCGACGATGCGCGCTACATGAACCATGCCGACAGCCCGAATTGCGACGTCTCGCAGCCGGAGGAGACCTATGCCTTGCGCGACATTGCGCCCGGCGAGGAAATGACCTGCGACTACAATCACTTCTTCGAAACCGGCTTCGACTTTCTCGGCGACCGCTGACGCAACGGCCGTCAGCTCGACGGCTTCTTGCGCGCCGGATAGCCGTTGGGGTGCGGCGGCACGGCTTTCAGGTAGGCGGCGATCGCCGCGCGGTCCTCCGGGGTCAGCACGGCCATGTTCCGCTGCACGTCGACCATGGCGCCGCCGACCGTATCGAAATCCGGCGTGAAGCCGGTTTCGAGATAGTTGGCGATGTCGGCCTCGGACCAGTCGGCGATGCCGCCCTCGCCCGGCGTGATGTTCGGCACGATGCCACTGCCTTCGGCGGCGGCCGCACCTGCCAGCCATTGGCTCTTCCTGGTGCCGCCGGCAAGATCCCGCGGGGTGTGGCATTCGCCGCAATGGCCGGGGCCTTCGACCAGATAGCGGCCTGCCAACATCGGATCCGGTGTGCCGTCGGGAAAGGAAATGACCGGCTGGTCACTCAAATAGAGCAGCTTCCACAAGCCAAGACCGCGTCGGACGTTGAAGGGAAATGCCAGCGAATTGGCGGGCGCCTCGCAGGCGACCGCGGGTAACGTCTTCAGGAATGCATAGAGATCGGCAATGTCGGCCGGCTTCATGCGCGCGTAGGAAGTATAGGGAAATGCCGGATAGAGATGCTCGCCCGACGGCGACACGCCCTTCAGCATGGCGTTGGCAAGATCCTCGACCGACCAGGCGCCGATGCCGTCCTTGGTATCCTGCGATATGTTCGGCGGCACGAAGGTGCCGAATGGCGTCTTGAGTTCAAGGCCGCCCGCCAGCTGAAGACGGGCGTCGCCTTGCGAGCCAGGCTTGGCATGACAGGATGTGCAGCCGCCGGCGTAGAAGATGCGCTTGCCCCTGGCCGCGTCGCCAGGACCAAGCTCAGCCAGCGTTGCGGCATCGAGCCTGACCGGAGCCGACAGGAACCAGCCGGCAATCGCGGCCGCGCCGCCCAGAACGAGGGCGGCGCCGACAAGTTTCTTCAGCAAGCGCATTGCCCGCTATCAGCCTTTTTTCACCCTGTAGTTTTGATGACAGTTGCCGCAGCCGCCGCCGATGGTGTTGAACTGCGCCTTCAACGCGTCGGCATCCGCAGGTGCTGCGGCGACCGCCGCCTTGACGTCGGCGAGGTACTTGCCTTCAGCCGTCTTGAAGCCGGCCATGTCCTGCCAGATTTTTGGGGACGCCGTGGTGTCGCCGGTGTCGCTGCCCGCCGGGAAAAGCGTGTCGACGCCGGCATGGAATTTCTCGGCATTGACCTGCAGTGCCTGCAACGCCGTCAGCACCGAAGCTGCGTCGTAGGGCGTCTCGCCCTTGACCACTTTCGACAAGCCGGCGGCGATCTTGCCACGTTCCTTCATCAGGGCCTGCCGGTCAGCTACCGGGTCTCCAAATGCCGCCGAACCGGCGAAGGCGAGCATCGAGATGGCGAGGATAAGCTTTCTCATTTACTTGGCTCCATGTTGAAGGCAAATTCAGGATGCGGTCCCACCCCGATTACAAACGGCAAGGATGGCTTAAAAATTCCGACGCTTCGCCTCACGCTTGCGTGAAATTTTGCAGCTGTCGTTCTGATGCTGAAAAAGAAAAGCCCCGGTTCTGCCGGGGCTTTTCTGGAACGGATCAGGCCTTTTCGTAGAGCTCGAGCACATAGTCCCAGTTGATGAGACTGTCGACGAAGGCTTCGAGATATTTCGGCCGGGCGTTGCGATAATCGATGTAATAGGAATGTTCCCAGACATCGACGCCGAGGATCGGCGTCGCGCCATGGACGAGCGGGTTCTCGCCGTTCGGCGTCTTCGAGATCGCCAGCTTGCCGTCCTTGACCGAGACCCAGGCCCAGCCCGAACCGAACTGGGTGGTGCCGGCGGCGATGAAGTCGGCCTTGAACTTGTCGTAGCCGCCAAGATCGCTGTCGACCGCCTTTTGCAACGCGCCGGGCAGTCTGTTGCCGCCGCCGCCCTTCTTCATCCATTTCCAGAAATGGATGTGATTGTAGTGCTGGGCGGCATTGTTGAAGAGGCCCGCATTCTTGCCGAAGGACTGTTTGACGGCCTCTTCGACCGACAAATCGCCCATGCCCGCCTCGGCGGCCAGCTTGTTGCCGTTGTCGACATAGGCCTTGTGGTGCTTGTCGTGGTGATATTCCAGCGTTTCCTTGGACATGTAAGGCTGCAAGGCCTCGTAATCATAGGGCAAGGCGGGCAATTCAAAAGCCATCGGTCGTACTCCCTCGTGGAAAAATCCGGTGTCGATACCGGACTAACATAGGACTGGATTGGTCTGGAACAACTCCGGAAACGAAGCGCCGGCCGCTTTTTAGCGGGTCAGCCGGGCGAAGTCGAATGCGCCCATTCCCAATAGAGTTCGCGCGCCTTCTTGGCGACCGGTCCGGGTTGCAGATTGCGATCCTCGATACGGGTGACCGGCACCACTTTCGAGTGGTTTCCGGTCGAGAAGATTTCGTCTGCCTCCAGGAAATCGCGGATCGACAGCGTCTTTTCCGTCGTCGTGAAGCCGTATTCGCCTAGCAGGGCCATGGTGCGCGCGCGGGTAATGCCGGACAGGAAGGTGCCGTTCGGCGCCGGCGTCAAGACATGGCCGTCCTTGACCAGGAAAATATTCGAGGTCCCGGTCTCGGCGACATTGCCCAGCATGTCGAGCACGAGCGCATTGTCGAAGCCGCGCATCTTGGCTTCGAGGATGGCCCGGCCGTTGTTGGGATAAAGGCAGCCGGCCTTGGCATTGGTCGGCATGGTTTCGATGGTCGGGCGCCGGAACGGCGACACCGTCACCGAAAAACCCGCCGGCGAGATCATCGGCGATTCATAGAGGCAAAGGCAAAAACGCGTCGAGGCCGGGTCGGCCGGGACGCCCATATAGCCGCCATGCTCGGCCCAACACATCGGCCTGATGTAGACCGCCGTCTTGCCGTCGAACTTCTTCAGCCCATCCCACGTCAGGCCGACGATCCTGTCGGTGCTCATCGTCGGCTTCAGGCCGAGCGCGATCGCCGAGGCGTTCACCCTTGCTGCATGGCGATCGAGATCGGGAGCGACGCCCTCGAACCAGCGGGCGCCGTCGAACACGCTGGTGCCGAGCCACATGGCGTGGCTGCGCGGCCCTAGAATGGCAACATTGCCCTCGTACCAGTCGCCGTCGACGAAGGTCCATGTCGCGGATTGCGCCGCAGTCGCCAGTGTCATTGCCAGGTTCCGTTCGATGCTTGTTGCGGCGCATTGGAAGATGCTTTGGCGGCCGCCGTCAACCGGCTTGGCTGAGATTTGTTGAGGCCAGCGGGCTGGCGGACTGCAATCAGCGCTTGCGCCTTCCTTTACGCGGCCCCAAAACTGTCGAATGCAGTTCACGGCTTACGTTTTCGACGCCTATGGCACGCTGTTCGATGTGCACGCGGCCGTGCGCCGTCACGCCGACCAGATCGGGCCGGACGGCCAGTTGCTGTCCGAGATCTGGCGCGCCAAGCAGCTGGAATATTCCTGGGTCAGGACGCTGATGGGGGCCTATGCCGATTTCTGGCAGCTCACCGAGCAGGCCCTCGACTTCGCCCTGCGCAAGGTTCCATCCGCGGATGCCGGGCTGAGGGCGAAGCTCCTCGAGGCCTATTGGCGGCTGGACTGCTATCCGGAGGTGCCGGCCGTGCTCAAGGCGCTCAAGGCGTCGGGAGCAAGGCTGGCGATCCTGTCCAACGGTTCGCCTGAGATGCTGGAAGCGGCCGTCAAATCCGCCGCGCTCGACCAGGTCCTGGACGACGTCTTTTCCGTCGACAGCGTCAGGCGCTTCAAGACCGATCCGTCGGTCTACGACATGGTCACCACGGGCTGGCGCCTCTATCCGGGCGCTGTCTCTTTCCAGTCATCCAACCGCTGGGACGTCGCTGGCGCCACCAAATTCGGCTTCAGGACGGTGTGGATCAACCGCGCCAATCAGCCAGAGGAATACCGGGATTTTGCACCGGCCCTGATCCTGCCGTCCCTTGAAGGTCTGGTCGCCGGGGGTTGACACCGGAATGTTGCGTCGGCGCAACAGTGACGATCCAGTCACAGCTTTGCCTTTGTTTGTCCACCCTGCGGCCAGAATTGGAACCGCCTATCGCGCCGGGCATTGCTCGGCAGCTGCGCAACAGGACGCATTTATGCTTTGTTGCGATTTGAGACTTAAAAAAGGCAATCATGTTCACACCCCAATCGTCCTCTCTGCGCCTTAGCCGTCGCGGTTTCCTCAACGCAGCAGCCCTTGGCGCCGCCTCGATCGCGGTCTCCAGTTGCACCACCCTGTCGCAGCAGCCGGTCGAGCCACCGCCGCCGACCTATGTCGAGCCGGCGCTCGGCGACTATGTGACGATGTATGGGCCGATGTCGGATGGCGGCTTCGAGCTGCCGGCCATACCGGTCGACAAGATCGACCCGCAGTTCCTGCGCCAAATCGTGGACGATCCGACCGGGCAGCAGCCGGGCACCATCGTCGTCGACACCACCAATCACTTCCTCTATCTGGTGCGCCCGGGCGGCCAGGCGATCCGCTACGGTGTCGGCCTCGGCCGCGCCGGCTTCGAATGGTCGGGCGATGCCGTGGTCCAATGGAAGCAGAAATGGCCGAAATGGACGCCGCCGGACGACATGATCGCCCGGCAGCCGGAGTTGAAGCCGTACAGCGCCGAAAATGGCGGCATGCCCGGTGGGCTCAAGAACCCGCTTGGCGCGCGGGCGCTCTATCTCTTCCAGGGCAACCAGGACACGCTCTACCGCTTGCACGGTTCGCCGGAATGGCGGTCGATCGGCAAATCGGTGTCGTCGGGCTGTGTGCGCCTGATGAACCAGGACATTATCGATCTCTACGCCCGTGTGCCGAACAAGACCCCGGTCGTGGTGACGGCCGACATCGGCCAGCCGATGGTGGCGACAGCAAACCGCAAAGCCATCCCGATCGACGCCGGCGTGCCGGAAGGATCGATCCTGCTCGGCCCGGTCAAGGCGATCACAGACTCGATCTTCTGAGCTGACGGAAGCGCGGAGACGGGATTGCTCACGGCTCCTGCTGGTTTGCCGAGCGTCGGCTTGCCTGCCGGTGCCCGCCTTTGGATTTGATGCTTACGTTGAGGCGGACTTTGCCGCACGTGTGCAGACGCCACCAGTGACAGCTCATGTGATGGGTTTCGGATGCCGGCCGTCTACTGAGATGGCGTGGCTCGAGGCCGGCGTCCGGAAGCCTCCAGGGAAGGAACCCGCGGGGTGGAGATTTCGGTTT